>NZ_JAKVPE010000001.1:333617-667234 GCF_022482365.1 Limosilactobacillus sp. | reverse complement strand
GGGTACCGTCGCCAAGCCGCACAAGGATATCATTGACTTTGAGGTGAGTGCGGGCAAGAAGAACATCAAGATTCCTGATTTTACCAACCAGGACATCAGCGTTGTTCAGGACTTTGCCAATAAGCACAACCTGCAGCTGACGACCCAGCAGAAGAAGTCCAAGACGGTGGCAACGAACCACGTCATCAGTCAGACTCCGAAGGCTGGTTTAACCTTAAACCACGGCGACACGCTGACCGTGACGATTGCCAACTCCGGCAATCAGACCAAGACCACCAATATTCAGATCAACATTCCGTTTGACAGCAATGGTGGGCAGCGCGAAAACCGGGTTCAGGTTTATATTCGTGACGCAAACCATAACCTGACGATGGAGTATCAAGACATCACGATCAATCAGGAAACGACCATTAACGTGCCGTTTACCCTGAAGAACAACCAGATGGGCGCTTATCGGGTCGTTCGCAACGGGCGGACGATCATGAGTGCCACCAACATTACCGGATAAGATAGTGAGGTGTATTCGTGAAAGAGGGAATTATTCAACAGTCCTTAAGTGGCTTTTACGACGTCATTAGCGACGGTGAAATCTACCGAACCCGCGGCCGGGGGAATTTTCGCAAAAAGAAGATCAAGCCGATCGTGGGGGATGCCGTGGAGTTTGAGGACGGCTACCTGCTAAAGGTGCTGCCACGGCGCAACTCCCTGGTGCGGCCGCCAGTGGCCAACGTTGATGCGGCCGTGGTGGTCACCGCTGCCGTTCAACCGGACTTTTCACCCAATCTGCTGGATCGGCAGTTGATCGCACTGGAACGGCAGGACATCACGCCCCTGATTTACTTTTCCAAGACCGACCTGCTGGACCCAGCCGGCTACCAGCGGATCGCGGCGGTGGCGGCGGGCTATCGCCAAATCGGCTACCCGGTCTTCTGCAATCAGCAACCCTTTGACGAGGACCAGCTTGCGGCCCTCAAAGTTCAGCTGAAAAATAAGACGGTGACGATGATGGGCCAGACGGGGGCCGGAAAATCAACCCTGCTGAACCACCTGGCACCCGATTTGCACCTGGCCACGGGGGAGATCTCCCAGGCGTTGAAACGTGGCCGCCATACCACGCGCAAGGTCAGCCTCTTAAACGTTGACGGCGCCCTGATTGCCGACACACCGGGCTTTTCCTCCTACGAAACCTTTGACATGACGGTTGAGGAACTGCCCCAACTCTTTCCGGAGATGGCTCGTCTGGCCCCCGAATGCAAGTTTCGGGGCTGCCTGCACATCAAAGAACCGCATTGTGCAGTGAAAGCGGCCCTGGAGAATGGTATAATCATGAATAGTCGGTATGACGACTACCTCCAGTTTCACGAGCTAATCGCCAACCAGAAACCAAACTACAAGAAATGAGGGAATCAAGAATGATTAAAGTTGCACCTTCGATTTTGAGTGCTGATTACGTTAACCTGCAAAAGGACATTGAAAAGGTTGACCGTGCCGGTGCCGAATACCTGCACATCGACGTGATGGACGGTACCTTCGTCCCAAGTATTTCCTACGGGCCGGGATTTGTGAAGGCAATTCGGCCAATCACCAAGATGACCCTGGATGTTCACCTGATGGTCCAAAATCCGGAGCACATCCTGCCAATGTTCATTGATGCTGGTGCCGACATCATCGGTGTCCAGGTTGAAGCAACCCAGCACATTCACCGGGCACTGCAAATCATCAAGAACGGCGGGGTTAAGGCCGAAGTTGTCATCAACCCCGGCACGCCGGTTGCACTGATCGAACCAGTGCTGCACATGGTTGACCAGGTCTTGGTCATGACCGTCAACCCAGGCTTTGGTGGGCAAAAGTTCCTGCCGGAAACGGTTGAAAAGATTGCGCAACTGAACGAAATCAAGAAGACCAAGGGCTACGACTTCGACATCGAGATCGACGGTGGGGTTAACGACAAGACGGTCGTTGACTGCTACAAGGCCGGTGCTACGGTTGCCGTTGCCGGTTCCTACGTCTTCAACGCTGACGATCCGGTAGCCCGGATTCAGGCATTACGTGACGCTACTAAGTAAATAAGTTGGCGGTGGGACAGAACTCGCTTGCGAGTTCGTCTTCCCACCCCCGCGAGGCTGGCTAGGCGTCCTGGGCGTTGATTTATCAACGTTCAGGATCCAGCCAGCTACCGCGCTGCAGCATTTATAGCTATATAAAAGCAAAGAGACCGGGTTAATTTCCGGTCTCTTCTGTTTACACGCCTTACCAAGCCAGGGGAGGGAAAACGATGCGGGTAAATATCATGGTCGGTGGGCCGACCGATTTGATTCCAAAAGACCAGGTCCTAAAGCGCCAAAATGAAACCTGGATAGGTGTCGACCACGGCGCCTCACTGTTGATGGATTGGGGCATTTGCCCTGCGGCAGCGATCGGGGACTTTGATTCCACGGCCAGAACGGAGATGGACCGGTTGCGCGAACGCGTGGCGGAGATTCGAACCTTCCCACCGGCCAAGGACTTCACCGATACGCAACTGGGCGTGGCCACCGCCATCCGCGACTACCAGCCCGACCAGATTGACATCTGGGGGGCCACGGGTGGGCGCCTGGACCAGCTGCTGGCTAATCTCTACCTGCCGCTGCAGGAAGACTTTTATTCCTATTTACCGAAAATTCGTCTGATCGACAACGAAAACATCGTTCGCTACTTCCTTCCAGGGACCTACAGCATTTATGAGGAGCCCGGGTTGGACTACCTGGCCTTCGTTAGTTTGACGCCGGTCCGGGGATTAACCCTGCCGGACGAAAAGTATCCCCTGGTTAATTGGAACGGGACCATTCCGTTCTCCTGGTCGAGCAACCGTTTTACCAGCATCGTAAACCACTTTTCCTTTGATCGGGGGATCGTTGCCGTGATCTGGTCCGCCGACCTTCATGACTAGAAATGGGTGTCAAGGGAAAATACTTGAAAGAAAAACCTTGCACTGATCGGGTCGCTATGGTAAATTAATTAGGTGAGTTACATCGCAACTTATTGCGTAAACGAAATAATGATGAGAAGAGGAGGGTACCACCAATGGCTAAAGATTTTATCAACGGTAAACGGACACGCTTCGGTAACAAGCGTTCCCACGCCCTTAACTCAAGTCGTCGCAGCTGGAAGCCAAACTTGCAAAAGGTAACCATTCTGGTTAACGGCAAGCCGAAGAAGGTTTACGTTTCAGCACGTACACTGAAGTCCGGTAAAGTGACTCGGGTTTAATTTAACAAAAATAATGCCGTCCAGTTTTGGGCGGCTTATTTTTTAAGAAAGTGATTAACCCCGTTAACTAACCACCGAGAAAGACTTTCTTTTTGAATTTGCCGTGCTATGGTATGATGGTGGTAGCTTTAATGATGACTTAGAAATGCAGCAGCGCTAAAATAGTGCTGATGATCTTAAAAGGAGGCCATGACAATGGCAGTAAAGATTAAAACCAAGGCGGGCACGATTGATATCGACAACGACGTGATTTCAACGGTTGTTGGCGGTGCCGCCACTGATAACTATGGGGTTGTCGGCATGGCAAGCCGAAACCCGGTCCGCGACGGGGTTAACCAAATCCTCGGCCGCGAAAACTTCAACAAGGGGGTCGTGGTTCGGCAACAGGACAACGGCATCGTTGTGGAAGTGAACATTATCGTCAGCTACGGGACGAAGATCTCTGAGGTTTCGAAGAGCGTCCAAGCAAAGGTAAAGTACAACCTGGAGTCAATGCTCGGCATCACGGCCGATGCGGTCAATGTCTGTGTCCAGGGTGTTCGTTCAATGGAAGACTAGTGGATACGGAGGAAATTTAATTGGCTGTCACAGAAATTACGAATCTTGAATTTGGCAAGATGGTCCAAGCGGCCGCTGATAAGCTGAACAAGAACGCCGAATTCATTAACTCATTAAACGTTTTCCCAGTTCCCGATGGCGATACGGGGACCAACATGGCTTCTTCAATGGCCAGTGGTGCCAAGTACGAGCGGGCAGAGAACAGCACTGCGGTCGGTGATTTGAGTGCCGCCCTGGCAAAGGGACTGCTGATGGGTGCCCGGGGCAACTCCGGGGTGATCCTGTCACAGATCTTCCGTGGCTTTGCCAAAGCCACGACCGGCCTGGACAAGCTGTCCGCCCAGGACTTCGTTGACGCCTACGCCAATGGTGCCAAGACGGCTTACAAGGCCGTGATGAAGCCGACCGAGGGGACAATCCTGACGGTGGTTCGTGAATCCGCCCAGGTGGGGATGGATGAAGTCAAGAAGACCAACGACCTGACCAAGATTATCCACGCAATCTACGAGGCCAGCGACAAGGCCCTGCAGACGACCCCGGACCTCCTGCCGGTCTTAAAGGAAGTCGGCGTGGTTGACTCCGGTGGGCAGGGACTCGTCTTCGTTCTTCAGGCCTTTGATGAGGCATTGAGCGGCAAGGTCGACAAGTCCGAGGACTACCGACCGGACAACGCCGAGGTCGACGAAATGGTCAACGCCCTGGATCACCAGAGCGTCCAGGGCAAGCTCGACCCGAAGGACATCAAGTACACCTACTGCACCCAGATGCTGGTCCGGATTGGCAAGGGCAAGCAGGTGACCCGTAAGTTTGACTACGACACCTTCTACAACTACCTGGCCAAGATGGGTGATAGCCTCCTGGTGATCAACGACGATTCCGTGGTTCGGGTCCACGTCCACACCGAACACCCTGGGAAGGTTCTGACCTGGGGACAGGAATTCGGTGACCTGCAGACCATCGAAATTCATAACATGGTTTGGCAGCAGGAAGAGATCATGGAGCACGACGATGAGGATGACGAGGAAGAAACGCCAGTCGAAAAGGCCAAGGAAGAAACTGCCGCTCCAGAAACGGCAGTGATTGCCGTGGCCTCTGGTGATGGGATTGCCAAGCTGCTCAAGAGCCTTGGCGTGACCCACGTCATCAGCGGTGGGCAGACCATGAACCCAAGCACCCAGGACATCACCGATGCCATCAACGAGAGTGGTGCCAAGCAGGCCCTGGTGCTGCCGGATAACGGCAACATCTTCATGACCGCTGACCAGGCGGCTGAGGTGGCCGAGATTCCTACCAAGGTTGTCCACACCAAGACGATTGCTCAGGCGATGAGTGCACTGCTGGAATATAATCCGGAATCATCAATCGATGAGAACCAGCAGAACATGGAGGCCAACATGACCACGGTCGCCAGCGGTGAGGTGACCCACGCCATTCGGGACACCAAGATCGATGGCCGGGAGATCCACAAGGACGACTACCTGGGAATCGTGGATGGCAAGATCGTCGAGGCCGACAGTGACCTGACGGAAACGGCAATCAAGATGGTCAAGCAGATGCTGGACGAGGATAGCGAAATCGTGACGATCCTGGTCGGTCAGGACGGTGACCAAAAGACCGCGGAGACGATCAAGGATGCCGTGGCCGCAGTCGACGACGAGCTTGATATTCAGATCTACGATGGTGGCCAGCCGGTCTACCCATACCTGATCTCCGTTGAATAGTAATTAAAACAAACATGAACGGGGCCGTGACGAAGGCTGATTTGTCACGGCCCTTTGCCACATCCTGGTGGGGGGTGAAAACGATGAAAAGCTTGCAGGATTCGGTAGAAAAGCTCAAGGGCGTCGGGAAGAAGCGGGTGGCCGACCTGGCAACCCTCGGGATTGACACGATTGAAGATCTTCTGACCTACTACCCGAATCGGTACAACGATTTGCGGCCGGCCGATCTGTCGACCGCCAAGGACAAACAAAAGATTACCCTGCACGGCCGGGTCGTTTCCGAGCCCCTCCTGACCCACTTCGGCTACCGGCGCAGTCGACTGAGCTTTCGCCTCCAGGTCGACCAGGAGGTGGTCATGGTGACCTTCTTCAACCAACCCTACCTGGCGAAACAGGTGCAACTGGATGGCCAGGTGACGGTAATGGGCAAGTGGGACGCACGGCGCCGCCAGGTTACGGCTAACCGCCTGACCACCGCGGCTCCCGAAGCCAGCAACGACTTTGGCGCCGTCTACCCGGTCAACAAGCACGTCAAGCAGGGGATGCTGCGGAGCCTAATCCGCCAGGCCTATGAGGAATACCAAAACGTGATTCCGACCCTGCTCCCCCAGACGCTGCGCCAGCGCTACCGCCTGCTGGACCGCCGGGAGATGCTGGCGGGAATGCACTTCCCTAAGGACGCCGGCCAGGCCCAGGCGGCGCGGCGAACCGCTGCCTACGAGGAGTTCTTCCTCTTTCAGCTGCGCCTGCAGGCCATTCGTCAGGCCCAGCGCCAGGAGGATGGTTTGCGGATCCTCTACCACAACGATGAGGTCAAGGAATTTATCAGTGGGATCGGCTTTGAACTGACCAATGCCCAGAAGCGGGTGGTCAATGAAATCTGTGCCGATCTGCGCCGCCCCTACCAGATGAACCGGCTTCTCCAGGGGGACGTCGGCTCGGGGAAGACGATCGTGGCGGCGATTGCGATTTACGCGACGATTACCGCCGGCTACCAGGCCGCGCTGATGGCCCCCACCGAAATTCTGGCGGCCCAGCACGCCGAAAAGCTGGCCAAGGTCTTTGAAAACACGCCGGTGCACATCGGCCTCTTGACGGGGTCCCTGACCGCAAAGCAGCACGCTCAGCTGCGGGACGCCATCAAGCGGGGAGACGTTAACTTGATCATCGGGACCCACGCCCTGATCCAGGAGGATGTCGAATACGCCAACCTCGGCCTGGCGATCACCGATGAGCAGCACCGTTTTGGGGTCAACCAGCGCCAGCAGCTCCGCGAGAAGGGCGATCATCCCGACGTGCTGGCGATGACGGCGACCCCGATCCCGCGGACCCTGGCGATCACGGCCTACGGTGAAATGGACGTCTCAGTGATCGATGAGCTGCCGGCGGGCCGCAAGCCAATCAAGACCAAGTGGTTTAAGGTCGACAAGCAAAACGAGGCCCTGCACTTCCTGCGCGAACAATTAGCCGCGGGAGCCCAGGCCTACGTGGTCAGCCCGTTGATCGAGGAGTCGGAGGCCTTGGACGTCCAAAACGCGACCGACCTCTACGAGCAGCTGGCCAAGTACTTTGGCGACGATTACCAAGTGGGCCTCCTTCACGGCCGGATGAGCGGCGACGAAAAGGACCAGGTAATGCGCGAATTCCAGGAGAAAAAGCTCCAGGTCCTGGTTTCGACCACGGTGATTGAGGTCGGGGTCGACAACCCCAACGCCACCGTGATGATTATTTATAATGCGGACCGCTTCGGCCTGGCTCAATTGCACCAGCTGCGGGGTCGGGTTGGCCGTGGTGACCGGCAGAGCTACTGTCTCCTGCTGGCCGATCCCAAGACCGACGAGGGCAAGGCCCGGATGCAAACGATGGTGGAGACCAACGACGGCTTCAAGGTGGCCGAAAAAGACCTTGAGCTGCGGGGCTCCGGTGACGTCCTCGGCAACAAGCAGTCCGGTCTGCCGGACTTCAAGGTTGGTGACCCGGTGGGGGACATCAAGATGCTCCAGATTGCGCGCAATGATGCCGAGCAGCTCTTGAAGACACCCCACTGGGACGATGTTGACGATAACCAGCCGCTGGTCCTCTACTTAAAGCGGCACCAGCTGGAAACGCACTTCGATTAAAGGAGAGATTAATTTATGAAAATTGCTGTAGATGCGATGGGTGGCGACAACGCCCCCAAGGTAATTGTGGAAGGCGTTGAGCAGGCCCGGGACCTTTATCCGGACCTGGAATTTGACCTGTACGGCGACCCCGCCCAGGTGAAACCGCTGATTCAAAATGACGACCGGCTGACGGTGATCGCCACCAGTGATGACATCACGATGGGTGAAGAGCCGGTCCGGGCCATCCGGCGCAAGAAGGACTCGTCAATCGTCCGGGCGGCCAGGGCCGTCAAGAAGGGCGAAGCCGACGCCTTCTTCTCCGCCGGCAACACCGGTGCGGTTCTCGCGGCCGGGATCTTTATCGTCGGCCGGGTCAAGGGAATCGACCGGCCCGGGCTGACCAGCGTCCTGCCAATCGCCCAGCCGGGGGCCAGCCGACACAACTTTGTTTACTTAGACACCGGTGCCAATGCCGAAAGCAAGGAGAAAAACCTGGTCCAGTACGCCTACCTGGGCAAGTTTTACTCCGAAAACGTCCTCGGGGTGGCCAACCCACGGATCGGTCTGCTTAACAACGGGGCCGAAGAGGATAAGGGTGACACCCTCCACAAGGCCGTTTGGCAGCAGCTCAATTCCAAGGACGACCTCAACTTCATCGGAAACATCGAGTCCGGGGACCTGCTCTTCGGCAAGGCCGACGTCGTGGTGAGCGATGGCTGGACCGCCAATGCCGCCCTCAAGGCCACCGAGGGAACCGCCAAGATGATGCTGAAATTGATCAAGCACGGCATCCTGCACGGTGGCCTGCGCGCCAAGCTGGGCTACCTGCTGCTCAAGCCGGTCTTCCACCAGATCGGCCAGACGATGAACACCTCCACTTATGGCGGGGCGGTCCTGCTGGGGCTCAAGGCGCCGGTGGTGAAGACCCACGGGGCCTCCGATGCGCTGGCGGTCAAGAACACGATCGGCCAGATCCACACGATGCTTTCAACCGGCGTGATTGAGAAGACGGTGGATTTCTTTACTAACAATCCAGAAGTGGACAATCAAGGTAAAAACGCATAAAATAAGAGAGTATTTTGTAAAGCGAGGTTAATTAAGATGGCTGATAATAGACGGAAGGAAATCTTCGATAAGGTTTCTGAAATTGTGGCCGACCACTTTGACGTTGATCGGGCCAAGATTACCGATGACTTGAACTTGAAGACGGATCTGGACGCCGACTCGATTGACTTTGTTGAGTTTGTCCTGGAACTGGAGGACACCTTCAACGAGGAGATCGATGATGACGAGGCCGAAAAGCTCAGCACCATTGGTGAAGTGGTTGACTACATCGAAGAGCACACAAACTAATTCTGAAAGCTCCCATTTTGCGGAGCTTTTTCGTTTTAAATGCCTGACCAATCGCACTTGGTCTAGTATAATAGGGAAGAATTAGCTGATTTAATCTCGAAAAGGAAGGGAATTTATTTTATGATCAACGAACTGCAAGACTACTTGGCCAAGGAATTTGATATTCATTTTGATGATCCGAGTCTGCTGGCCGAAGCCTTCACCCAGGCTTCCTACGTCAATGAGCACCCGCATCAAAACCTGAAGTTCTACGAGCGGATCGAATTTCTTGGCGACGCTGTGTTGGAATTGATTGTTTCCGAATACATCTACAAGCGCTACCCAGAGCT
Source organism: Limosilactobacillus sp. (assembly GCF_022482365.1). Taxonomy (NCBI): domain Bacteria; kingdom Bacillati; phylum Bacillota; class Bacilli; order Lactobacillales; family Lactobacillaceae; genus Limosilactobacillus; species Limosilactobacillus sp. The sequence goes on along the minus strand of NZ_JAKVPE010000001.1, from coordinate 657,922 downwards.
GCCCCAGGGCAAATTGACCCGGCTGCGGGCCGCCATGGTCTGCGAGGACAGCTTCTCCAAGTTTGCCAAGGAATGTCACTTTGACCAGTACATCCGCCTAGGCAAGGGAGAGGAGAAGGCCGGTGCCCGGCAGCGGCCTGGCCTGCTCTGTGACATCTTCGAATCCTTTATCGGGGCCCTCTACCTCGACCAGGGACGGCCGGCCGTGGAAAAGTTTGTTCGTCGGGTGATCTTCCCGAAGCTTGACATGGGTTGGTTCGACCACGCCGTTGATGCCAAGACCAGCCTGCAGGAATTCCTGCAGCGCAACGGGGACGTCAAGATTGAGTACCACCTGTTAGACGAGAGCGGGACGGAAAACGACCCGGCCTTCCACGTCAACGTGACGGCGGACGGCAAGGTCCTGGCTGAGGGCCGCGGCTCCTCTAAGAAACACGCCGAGATGGAAGCAGCTTCGGCAGCACTGGATCAGTTACGCAAGCAAAAATAAGCAAGACGAGTGAGTGAACGCAACCAATGCAATTATTGTCTTTAACGTTAGACGGTTTTAAGTCCTTTGCCCAGAAGACCACCATCAAGTTCGAGCCGGGGATGACCGGCATCATCGGGCCCAACGGCAGCGGCAAGAGCAACATCATCGAGGCCATCCGCTGGGTGATGGGCGAGCAGTCTGCCCGACAGCTGCGGGGCGACAAGATGGCCGACGTGATTTTCAACGGGGCGGCGGATCGCAAGCCGCTGAACCGGGCGGTCGTTTCGATCACCCTGGACAACAGCGACCACTACCTGGCCAGCGACTATACCGAATTGACGATCACCCGCAAGCTTTATCGCAACGGTGACAGTGAGTACCTGATCAACAACTCTCAGGTGCGGCTCAAGGACATCACCGACCTCTTCATCGACTCGGGCCTGGGCCGTGAATCGTTTTCGATTATTTCTCAGGGGCGAGTGGCGGCAATCTTCAACGGGAAACCGATTGACCGCCGTGGAATCATCGAGACGGTCGCCGGGGTCGCCAAGTACAAGAAGAACAAGGAGGCCGCCGAGAAGCGGCTGGACGACACGATGGACAACCTGAACCGGGTCAACGACATCATCAGCGAGCTCAGCAAGCAGCTGGAACCGCTGGAGGACGAGAGCGCCCTGGCTCAGGACTACCTAGAACAAAAGAAGCAGTTTGACGTCCTGGACCGGACGCAGACGGTTCGTCAGTACGATGCCCAGCATCAACGGCTGGACAAGCTTCAGGCCAAGGAAAAGCAGGCCCAGCAATTGGCGGCCGATTACCGGGCCCAGCAGGAAAAACTGGCGCACCGGTTGGCGGCCCTTAAGAAGCAGCGGGCGGAATTGTTGCGGCAAAAGGACGCCAACCAGCAGACGATTCTGCAACAAACCGAGCAGATCGCCCAGCTGACCAACCAGCAGTCCGTTTCGTCGATCAAGCGTGACCAGCAAAAGGCCGAGCAGGCCCGGCTGGAGAAGCAGGCGGCGGACCTCGCCAAGGAACTGGCGGTGGCCAAGCGCGACCAGGACGCCCAGGCCGACCAGCTGCGGCACCATCAGCAGGACGTGGCTCAGCACCAGAAGGAATACGAACAGGCCCAGCAGATGAGCGGCTCGGAGCGAATTCAGGCCTTGAACGCCCAGCTGGCCCAGCGCCGGGACGATCAGATCAGCCTGATGCAGGAACTGACCACGGTTCACAACCAGCAGACCTTCTTGAAGCGTAGCCACGAACAAAGCCTTAGCCAGCAGGAGCAAAGCACCACCGACTTGAAGGCTAAGCAACAGCAGCGAACTGCCATCAACCAGCAGGTCAAGGACAATCAAGCCCAGTTAGCGGCGGCCGCCGAAAAGCTGAGCCAGCTCCAAACGGCCGTCCAGCAGGCTAATCAGAACCTGGCCAAGACCGGCCAAGACTACCAGCAGGCGCAGCGTTCCTGGTACGAGGCCCTGGGGGATGTTCGTTCCACCACGGCCCGGATCAAGAGCTACCAGTCGATGAGCGCGGAATATGCCGGTTACTATCAGGGCGTGCGAACGGTCCTGCAGCACCGTCAGAACTTCCCCGGCCTGGCTGGCTCGGTGAGTGAGCTCTTTGACGTTCCAGCCCAGTTGACGACGGCAATTGAAACCGTCCTGGGCAGCCAGCTTCAGCAGCTGGTGGTTGATCGTCAGGCGACCGGGAAGCAGATCATCAACTACCTGGTTCGCACCCGGGGTGGTCGGGCAACGATCCTACCGCTGGATACCCTGGTGCAGCGGCGGCCGAGTGCCGCCTGGCCCCAGGTTTCCAAAATGCCGGGCGTCGTTGGTCTAGCGGTGGACCTGATTAAGTTCGCCCCCCAGTATCGCCCGGTTGCCAACTACCTCCTGGGGAGTACGGTGTTGGCTGATAACCTGGACCATGCGACGGCAATTTCCCGCGCGGGCCACCACCAACTGCGGGTGGTGACCCTCGATGGGCAATTGATCAACGCCAGTGGATCGATGACCGGTGGGGCCAATCGTCAGCAGCGGCGGGGCCTTCTGAGTCAGAAGCAGGTCGGCAGCCAGCTGCAGGATCTGCTTGCCAAGCAGCAGCAGCAGGTCCAAGAATTGGAGCGCCGGGTTGCCCAGCTGAAGACCCAGCAGGAGCAGGACCAGCAACAGGCCACCGTCCTGCAGGACCAGTTGCACACGGCCCAGGTCGACTACCGAACGGCTCAGTCACAGTCCGCGGTACTCAAGGAACAGGCCCAGACGCTGGCAAGCCAGGTCCAGGCCCTGCAATCCCAAACCGATCAACAGGACAGCCAATCGAAGAATTACCAAGCGCGGGCCGACCAGCTTGACCGCCAGGCGGCCCAGGTTGAAACGCGCCAGCAGGCGGTCAAGGCTGAGATCAGCCGCTTGACCGAGCAGATCCACGAGCTTGAGACCGATGCCTCGGCGCAAAACGAGCAGCTGCACCAGATGGAGCAGTGGCTGGCCGTGGCGGCCGAACGCCAGCAGCAGTTTGAGCGCCAGCAGCGCCAGGCCAACGAGCAGGTGGCGCGTTTGCGGGAACAGCACCAGCAGACGCAAGACCAATTGCAGGCCTTAAAGGATGCGCTGATCGGTCACCATTCGGCCGGGACTGATATCGCGGCCAAGCTTGCCACGGCAAAGGATGCACTAGCGACCGCTAAGCAAGCCGGCACCCAGCTTGATGACCGGCTTAGCCAAAGCGAGGGTCAGCTGACGGATGCCGAAGGGCAGCATGACCGGATTCGGGGCCTTCAGGAGGTCGCCACCAATGATGCTGGTGATCTCCAAGCCCAGCGGATCCGCTGCGAAGGAACGTTGGATCAGCTGCTCAACCACCTGAGTGAGCAGTACGAGATGACGATTACTGAAGCCCGCCAGGACCTGAGTGAACTGGCTGATGACCAGTTAGCCCGCCAGCTCAAGCTCTTGCGGCGTGGCCTGGCGGAACTGGGTGACGTCAACGTGGGCGCCATTGCTGAGTACCAACGGGTAAAGGAACACTACGACTTCCTGAAGGGCCAGCAGGACGACCTGCTGGCTGCCCGCAAGCAGCTCAATGCGACGATGAACGAGATGGATAGCCAGGTGGCCACTCGGTTCCGCAGTACCTTTAACCAGGTATCCGCGGCCTTTGACGAGACCTTCCGTCAGATCTTTGGCGGCGGTCAGGCCAAGCTGGTGTTGACCGATCCCCACGATATTCTGACGAGCGGGATCGATATCATGGCCCAGCCACCGGGCAAGAAGAACCAGCAGTTGAGTCTTCTGTCGGGTGGTGAACGGGCCCTGACCGCGATCACCCTGCTATTCGCGATCCTGAAGGTGCGGCCGGTGCCGTTTGCCATTCTTGACGAACCCGAGGCGGCCCTGGACGAGGTGAACGTACAGCGCTTTGCCCGTTATCTCAACCGCTTCGGCAAGACCGGCCCGCAATTCATCGTGATCACGCACCGTAAGGGAACCATGATGGGGGCCGACGTCCTGTATGGGGTTACCATGCAGGAGTCCGGCGTCTCGAAGATGGTCTCCGTGGACGTGGTCGACACCCTAAACCAATAAAAAGAAACGAAAAGAGGGATCCTTAATGGGATTATTTGATATTTTCCGGCGTCACAAGAAGGAGGAACAGGCCACCAGCCCGGCCGAATCGGCAGCGGATCAGCCGGCCAGTTCGACGCCTTCCGAAACGCCTGCTAGCAGTCAGCCAAGTGTCCCGGCCAGCCAAGCGCCGGTCCAGTCGACGGCCCCAACTGTTAGCAGCCAACCGACAAATCCAACGCAATCGACGACACCGGTAGAGAGTGCTCAGCCAACGATGCCTGCCAGTCAAGCTAGTCAGGCGACCGCACCTGCTCCGGTATCAAGCGAGCCGGCCGAAAGCGAACCTGCAAAGGAACCGGTTGCCAGCAGTCAGCCGAGTGCTCCGACCAGCGTTGCTCCAGAATCGGACTCGTCGACCAGTGTCGAACAGGAGTCCGAAGCACCTGCCAGTCAGGACGCGACGCCAACAGAGCCAGAGTCCATGGCTAGTGAGGATCAGCAAGCACAGAGCAGCGCGCCGGAAGAAACGGAAGCGGCAACCGAGCAGAAGTATGACCGGGGACTGGAGAAGTCGCGGACCGGCTTCGGTGCCCGCCTCAACCGGTTCCTGGCCAACTTCCGCCACGTTGACGAGGACTTCTTCGATGACCTGGAAGATATGCTGATCGAATCCGACGTCGGCTACGACATGGCGATGAAGCTCAGTGATGAGCTGCGCGAAGAGGTTAAGCTGGAGAATGCCAAGACCAAGCAGCAGGTTTCTAACGTCATCATCGAGAAGATGGTTGAACTCTACGATGCGGCTGGCAAGGACGAGAATGCCGACCTCAACATGGCAAAGTCGGGCCCGACCGTCATCATGTTCGTTGGGGTCAACGGGGCCGGCAAGACGACCACGATCGGTAAGATGGCCGCCCTCTTCAAGAAGCAGGGCAAGAAGGTCCTGCTGGCGGCGGCCGACACGTTCCGGGCCGGGGCAACCGAGCAATTGGACGTCTGGGCCAAGCGTGACGGCGTCGACATCGTGACCGGTCCCGAGAACGGGGACCCGGCCGCGGTGGTCTTCGATGCGGTTCAAAAGGCCAAGAAGGAAGACTACGACATTCTCTTCGTTGATACGGCCGGCCGGCTGCAGAACAAGGTCAACCTGATGAAGGAGTTGGCCAAGATGAAGCGGATCCTGACCCGGGAGATTCCGGACGCGCCCCACGAGGTCCTGTTAGTTCTGGACGCCACGACCGGGCAGAACGCCCTGAACCAGGCTAAGCTCTTCAAGGAGAGCACCGACGTCACCGGAATTGTCCTGACCAAGCTCGACGGGACCGCCCGTGGTGGGATCGTCCTGGCGATCAGAAATGAGCTCCACCTGCCGGTTAAGTACGTTGGCCTGGGTGAACAGGTGGATGACCTGCAGAAGTTCAACGCCAGTGACTTTGTCTACGGTCTTTTCAAGGGCCTGGTCGAAGTCGACGAGTAGGTGAAGACGAATGGAAATCGAAAAAAACTACCGAATCAATTCGCTGTTTGAGTTTTACCAGCCGCTGCTGACGAAGAAGCAAAACGAGTACATGGACCTCTACTACGGTAATGACTACTCGCTGGGCGAAATCGCCGAAAACTTCAGCGTTAGTCGCCAGGCGGTCTACGACAACATTAAGCGGACCGAAAACATCCTGGAGGGGTACGAGAAAAAGCTTCACCTCTACGCGGAGTTCGTAGCCCGCAACAAGCAGGCCGATGAGATTCAACAGTACGTACGCGCACACTATCCGGATGACCAGCACTTAAACGAATTGGTTGGTCACCTGGAAAGCTTGGAGGAAGAATAAATGGCATTTGAAGGATTAACAGAGCGCCTGCAAAAGGCGATGGAAAAGTTACGGCGCAAGCCCAAGGTGACCGAGGCCGACCTGCGGGAGACGATGCGGGAAATCCGCCTGGCCCTCCTGGAAGCCGACGTTAACTTCAAGGTGGTCAAGGACTTTGTCAAGAAGGTCCGGGAAGAGGCCGCCGGGGCCGAGGTCTTAAAGGGCTTAAACCCGGCTCAGCAGATCGTTAAGATCGTGAACGACCAATTGACCCAACTGATGGGTGAAGAGGCCGTGCCACTGAACAAGGCCGCTCACATTCCAACCGTCATCATGATGGTCGGGCTCCAGGGGGCCGGGAAGACCACGACGGCCGGCAAACTGGCCCTGCGGTTGAAGAATGAGGAACACGCCCGGCCAATGTTCATCGCGGCCGATGTTTACCGGCCGGCTGCCATCACCCAGCTGCAGCAGGTTGCCAAGCAGATTGACGTGCCGGTCTTTGAAAAGGGGACCGACGTTGATCCGGTGGAGATCGTCCGCGAGGGGATGGAAGTTGCCAAGCAGAACCACAACGACTACGTGATCATCGATACGGCCGGGCGGCTCCAGATTGACGAGCAGCTGATGGACGAGCTGGCCAACATCAAGGAACTGGTTCACCCGGACGAAATCCTGCTGGTCATCGATGCCATGACCGGGCAGAACGCTGTCAACACTGCCCAGGGCTTTGACGACAAGCTCGACATCACCGGGGTAGTCCTGACCAAGCTCGACGGGGACACCCGTGGTGGGGCCGCCATGTCGATCCGTGCCGTCACCGGCAAGCCGATCAAGTTCGTCGGTGAAGGGGAAAAGATGGAGGACTTAGACGTCTTCCACCCCGACCGGATGGCTTCGCGGATCCTCGGTATGGGGGACATGATGACCCTGATCGAGAAGGCCCAGAAGAACTTCGACGAGGAACAGGCCCAGGAAACGATGGACAAGATGCGGGAGAATTCGTTTGACTACAACGACTTCCTCGCCCAGATGGACCAGGTCACCAAGATGGGTCCGCTGGAGAACGTCCTCAAGATGATGCCGGGGATGGCCAATAACCCGGCCCTAAAGAACGTCAACCTGGATCCAAAGCAGTTTGCCCACATCCGTGCGATCGTCCTCTCAATGACGCCGGAGGAGCGGGAGAACCCCGACCTGATGAATCCGAGTCGGCGTCGTCGTTTGGCCGCTGGTTCCGGCCGGCCGATCGTCGAGGTCAACCGGATGATCAAGCAGTTCAACCAGATGCGCAAGATGATGAAGCAGGTCACCAACGGGAACATGAACGGCATGCAAAATCTCTTTGGCGGCCAGATGCCGGGCGGCAAGATGGGCGAGATGGCGATGAACCGAATGGCCCGCAAGATGAAGAAGGACAAGCAAAAGCGGATCAAGAAACTCCGCAAGCTGCGCAAAAAGCATTAATTTGAAGAAAATTTGCGACTGTCAAGAAAAACTACTTTACATTCTATTTGAAGACTGGTATATTATTATCTGTTAAAAGAAATCAGGGAGGTGCAAAGAATGTCCGTTAAAATTCGTTTAAAGCGCATGGGTTCCAAGAAGCGTCCTTTCTACCGGATTGTTGTCGCTGACTCACGTTCCCCACGTGATGGTCGTTTCATCACTGCATTAGGTACTTACAACCCATTAACTACTCCAAAGGAAGTTAAGTTCGACGAAGACGCCGTTATGGATTGGCTGCAAAAGGGTGCACAACCTTCTGACACTGTTCGTAACATGCTGCAAAAGGCCGGCGTTATGAAGAAGTTCCACGAAGCTAAGTACGCCGCAAAGAAGTAGTGATGACTGGTCATGGCTGAGACTGATATAGAGGCATTGATTCGTAGTTTGGTAACCCCGCTTTTGAAACATCCGGAGGCGCTGTCGATTACTGAGTCTGAGAGCAGCCGCTTCAGACAGTATACAGTTGACGTTGCCCCGGCTGATGTTGGCCGCTTGATTGGCCGACAGGGACATGTGGCGGCAGCGCTACGGACGGTCGTTGAGGGCGCGCGTTCTCGACGGTCGAACTCTAAAAAAGTCCGGTTGCTGATCAATGATCATCGCCATTAAATAAAAAACTCCCACACTTACCTGTGGGAGTTTTTGGCTTTTTCAGGAGGAAAATTATGGAATTTTATAACGTTGGCAAGATTGTCAACACGCACGGCATCCGCGGCGAGGTCCGCGTGATGGCGACCACCGATTTTGTGGAGGAACGTTTTGCTGCTGGTGAGACCCTCTACCTGCAGCAGGCCGCCGGTGAACCGCTGGCCCTGACGGTGGAGAGTGCCCGTCCACACAAGGGCTTCATCCTGGTCAAATTCAAGGACTATGACAACATCAATGACGTCCAGGGCTTTCGCAACCGGGAGCTGCTGGTGAGCGCAGAAGATCAGCAGCCCCTAGAGGACGGTCAGTATTATTACCACCAGATCATCGGCCTCAAGGTCAAGACGGTCGAGGGAAGAGAGCTCGGCACGATCAAGGAGATCCTTTCACCCGGGGCCAACGACGTCTGGGTGGTCAAGCGAAGCGGCAAGCAGGACCTTTTGCTGCCGGTGATTGATGATGTTGTCAAGACGGTCGACCTCGAGAACGGCGAGGTCATCGTGGAATTAATGGAAGGACTAGAATAGTGCGAATTGATATTTTAAGTTTGTTCCCGGACATGTTTCAGGCAACCCTCGGGGAGTCGATCGTGGGTCGGGCCCAGGACAGCGGCTTCTTGGACATCCAGGTGACGGATTTTCGCAAGTACACGACGGATAAGCACAACCACGTTGACGATGCGCCATTTGGCGGCGGGGCCGGGATGCTTCTCCAGCCCCAGCCGATCTTTGACGCCATGGCGGCCGTCCAAGAGGAGACCAAGGACACCTATCCAAAGGGCCGGGTGATTCTGATGGATCCGGCCGGGCGGCGCTTTGACCAGGACTATGCCCAGGAGCTGGCGATGGAGGACCACCTGACCTTCATCTGCGGCCATTACGAGGGCTATGACGAACGGATTCGCCACCTGGTAACCGACGAGGCCTCCCTGGGGGATTACGTCCTGACCGGCGGGGAACTGGCGGCAATGGTGATGATCGACGCCACCGTCCGCTTCGTTCCCGGCGTACTGGGCAACCAGTCCTCCCCGATGGGCGACTCCTTTAGCAATGGCCTGCTGGAATATCCGCAGTACACGCGGCCGGCAGACTTTCGGGGGATGAAGGTGCCTGAGGTCTTGACCAGCGGTAACCACCAAAAGATTCGTGAATGGCGGATGAAGGAATCGCTGCGGCGGACCCTCCACCGGCGCCCGGACCTCCTTGAGACCGCCAAACTAACCCGGGAGCAGGAGCTGATGTTAGAAGACATCAAGCTCGAAGAAGACCCGGACGTGCCGGATTAGTGGTGAGCCGATGAAAAAGTTATTAGAACGCTTACTATGGAAGCAGGATCCCAACGTCTACATGGCCAAGGATTCCAAGCTGACGCCGAGCCTGCGGACGATTGACTTGATCGGCCTGGGAACTGGAATGGTGGTTGGGACCGCCATCTTCACCCTGCCGGGGATCGTTGCCGCCGAGCACACCGGCCCGGCCGTTCCGCTGGCCTTCATCGTCGCGGCGATCGGGGCGGGGCTGTCGGCCCTGGCTTATGCCGAGACCTCGTCGGTGCTGCCCTTTGCCGGCTCGGCCTTCTCCTGGATCAACGTCCTCTTCGGCGAATTCTTTGGCTGGATCGCCGGCTGGGCGCTACTGGCCGAGTACTTCATCTCGGTGGCCTTCGTCGCCTCGGGCTGGTCGGCCTACATGCAGGGCTTTTTAGGTAGCTTGGGGATTCGATTGCCTAAGGCCCTGACCGGTGGCTTTGACCCGGCCCACGGCTCCTACGTCGACATCCTGGCCGCTCTGGCGATCTTGGTGGTCGGAATCCTAATTTCGCGGGGACTGCACCAGGTTAGCCGGATCGAAAACACGATCGTGGCGATCAAGTTGCTGGTGATCCTGATGTTCATCGTCGTCGGGGCGACGGAGATTCAGGCGAAAAACTACGTGCCGTTTATCCCGCCACACCGGCCGGGAACGACCTTCGGGGGATGGCAGGGGATCCTTGCCGGAACCGCCCAGATCTTCATCGCCTACGTCGGCTTCGACGCGATTGCGGCCAACACCGCCGAGACGCGAAACCCGCAGAAGACGATGCCGCGGGGGCTGATCGGGACCCTGGTACTGGGGACCGGCTTCTTCATCGCCGTCTCCCTGGTGCTGGTGGGGATGTTCAAGTACAGCCGCTACGCCAATAACGCCGAACCGGCCGCCTGGGCGCTGCGTCACTCCGGCCACTACCTGACGGCCAACCTGCTGTCGGTGGTGGCGATCATCGGGATCTTCTCGGCACTGATTGCCATCCTGCTGGCCTCGTCCCGGCTGATCTACGCTTTTGGGCGGGACGGCCTCCTGCCCAAGACCCTGGGGATAATCGATGACCGGCACGTGCCGAACCACGCCCTCTGGCTGATCACCTTTCTGGCGATGATCCTCGGCTCGGTCTTCCCCTTTACCTTCCTGGCGACGCTGGTTTCGGCGGGGACCCTGGTGGCCTTCATTTTCGTTTCGCTGGGAATTTACGCCCTGCGGCCACGGGAGGGGAAGGACCTGCCGGAGGCCCAGTTCAAGATGCCGTGGTATCCGGTCCTGCCAGCGGTTTCGGCCATCTTCTCGGCCGTCATCTTCTGGGGGCTGAACATCGACGCCAAGATCCTGATGGTGGGCTGGTTTGCGATCGGGCTTATCATTTACTTTGCCTACGGGCTGCGCCATTCGATCATTAACCAGGAACACCAAAAATAGGCCTTGCATCAAAGAGCAAAAGCTAGTATAGTAGTTATTGGCTGTTTAGCCATTAATAACGGTATTCCGCTGCCCCAGCAGGGACATGAATGTCGGCGAAAGGAAAGAAAATATAATGCGTCAAAACAAGTTAATCGAAAAGATTACTGCAAGTCAATTACGTGATGATATCCCGGAATTCCGTGCCGGTGATACTGTTCGGGTTCACGCCAAGATCGTCGAAGGTACTCGTGAACGTATCCAGATGTTCGAAGGTGTTGTTATCAAGCGCCACGGTGCTGGTATCAGCGCTACCTACACTGTTCGGAAGATCAGTAACGGTGTTGGTGTTGAACGGACTTTCCCACTGCACTCACCACGGGTTGAAAAGATCGACGTTCTCCGTCATGGTCGGGTTCGTCGTGCTAAGCTGTACTACCTTAGAGCACGTACTGGTAAGGCTACCCGGATTGCTGAACGTCGTCGCGACAACGAAAAGTAATCTCTACCATGAGAACCCTTGCGTGGCAAGGGTTCTTTTTTTAGTTTTAAATTAATTGGTAATTTTGAGTTAGTGATTAACGAATTGCAAAATAAGCATACAGAAGTTTTGATGGTAGGAAAATGGTGAGGATTTATCGGCTGGTTAATAATGAACACGTTAACTATTCAATTTCCACAAAGCCTTTCCTACAATCAGGAGCTTATTAATTGACAACCGATGTCATTTTATAATACGATAAGCACAATTCTATTGATGGGGGAGAAAAATAGTGAATGGGAGCGCTAAAGTAACGATTAAGACAATTGCCAAGAAGGCGAATGTCTCACACACAACGGTCTCACGGGCCTTAAACGATAGCCCGCTGGTTAAGGAAGAAACCAAGAAAAAGATCAGGCAGCTCGCTGAGCAGATGAACTATTCGCCGAACCTGAACGCCAAGGCCCTGGTCGAGAAAAAATCCTTTATCATTGCGGTTTACTTTACCGACATGTCGGATGGGACGTCACCGAGCTTCATGTCCGCCGTTCTTCACCAAATTAGGGAATTCTTGCCGACGGGTTATGAGATTGCGGTCGACAGCTTTGCCAATCTGCGTCGTTCCCACCAAAACATTAACTTCCGTTTTGACGGGGCACTAGTGTTGAGTCAGGCGGCTTCCGATGATGAATACATCGACCAGCTGGCCGCGACCGGCAAGCCGCTGGTAGTCTTAAACCGGCAGATTGAACGCACTGACCTGTACAATTACTATTCGGATGATTACCTGGGGACGTCAACCGCGATCAATTACCTGCTCCGAATGGGCCACCGCAAAATTGCCCTGATTTCCGGTCGGGAGGGTTTCGTCTCGACGAAGCTACGGACCCAAGCATTCTGCGACGTGTTAAAGAAAAACCACATCTCATTGCCTGCGGAATGGCAAGTGGCGGGGAACTATAGCCTCAGTTCCGGCTACCAGGCAATGGAAAAAATCCTCAACAGCGGTGAATTGCCAACCAGCGTCTTTGCCGAAAACGATGATATGGCGATGGGGGCGATCCGCGCCTGCTACGATTACGGCTATGATGTTCCGAACCAAATCTCGTTTATCGGGTTTGACGACAACACCTATTCCAAGTTTTATCATCCCCGGATCACCACGATTCGTAAGCCGGTCATGGAAATCTCTCGCAACGGCGTCCTAACCTTGAAGGAGCTGATTGATGGCAATACCCCCCAGACCGATCGAGTCATCGGTAGCAAGCCATCGTTGGTCGTTCGGGAGTCGGTCAAAAGAAATAACAATTAAAGCGAACTGTCCAGATTTCACTATCCGGGCAGTTCTTTTTCTTTGCTCCCAAATGAAAGGGCTTGCATCGGACGCCTAATTATCTATAATAATTAATATAAATAAGAAACCATATTTCTTATATAGAAACGGAGGACGATGAAATGACTTTTAAGATGGTAACGCGTTATGCTCACAGCCCCAAGGATATCCAACACTACGATACCGCGGAGCTCCGGGAAGAGTTCTTAATGGAGAAGCTTTTCTCACTTGGCGACATTCTTCTGACTTACACCTATAACGATCGGATGATCTTCGGTGGGGTGACCCCCGAGGCCGGTCAGCCACTGGAGATCAAGCTGGATCGGGAGCTCGGCGTGGACTTTTTCCTGCAGCGGCGGGAGCTCGGCTTTATCAACATTGGCGGCAGTGGTTTCGTGACGATCGATGGCAAAAAGGAACCGATTGTTGCCCACGACGGCTACTACATCAGTATGGGAACCAAACAGGTCATCTTTGGCTCAGACGACTCCCAGAACCCGGCGAAGTTCTACGTCGTTTCGACCCCGGCCCACAAGACCTACCCGAACAAGAAGCTGCCGTTTGCGGACGCGATCGCGATGCCGATGGGCGACCAGGCCCACATGAATAAGCGGACGATCTATAAGTACATCGACGCCTCTAGCATGGACACCTGCCAGCTGCAGATGGGCTACACGGTGCTGGAACCGGGGAACTCCTGGAACACGATGCCATGTCACACCCATGCTCGGCGGATGGAGACCTACATGTACTGCGAATTCGGCAGCCCAGATGCCCGGGTCTTCCACTTCATGGGGAAACCGGACGAGAGTAAGCACATCGTCTTGGAGCCGGAACAGGCGGTTGTTAACCCGAGCTGGTCGATTCACTGTGGCGTCGGCACCAGCAACTACGCCTTCATCTGGGCAATGTGCGGTGAAAACCAGACGTACGATGACATGGACATGGTCGACATGCACGATTTGAAATAGGGGTGATTTTAATGGCACAATCACAAGAAGAGATTCGACAAAACGAAGCAGCACTGGATAAGTTTAAGATGTCCGCCTTCGACCTGACCGGTAAAGTCGCTATCATCACCGGTGGTAACACTGGCTTGGGGCAGGGCTACGCGGTTGCTCTTGCCGAGGCCGGCGCCGACATCTTTATTCCGGCGCACCACGAGGTCGGCTGGGAAAGCACCCGGCAAATGATCGAGAAGCGGGGGAGAAAGGTGGCCTTCATGCAGGTTGACCTGACCGCTCATGGTGCTGCCCAGCAGGTCGTTGACAAGGCCCTGGCAACCTTTGGCCACATTGACATCCTAATTAATAACGCCGGGATGATTCGGCGCAATCCGCTCCTGGAGTCCACGGATGAGGACTGGGACGCGGTGATCAACATCAACTTGAATGCTGTCTACCACCTATCAATGGCGGCCGCCAAGGTCTTTGCTAAGCAAAAGCACGGCAAGATCATCAACATCGGCTCAATGCTGTCATTCCAGGGCGGCAAGTTTATCCCGTCCTACACGGCTGCCAAGCATGGCGTTGCGGGGCTAACCAAGGCCTTCGCCAGTGAAATGGGGGCCTATGGTGTCCAGGTCAACGCAATTGCGCCTGGCTATATCAAGACGGCCAACACGGCCCCAATTCGCGCCGATAAGGCCCGCAACCAGGAGATCCTGAGCCGGATTCCGGCGGGGCATTGGGCCGAACCCCATGAACTGATGGGGGCGGCGGTCTTCCTGGCGAGTGACGCGGCCAATTACGTTAACGGTACGATCATGCCCGTCGATGGCGGCTACCTTGTCCGCTAAGGGTTGAAACGGGTGAGACAATGACAGAGAAGCTTTACGGGACCGTTCTGCTAAAGGCCAGACAGATCCTTGACTACCTCGCATCGACCACGGAGGCACCGACGCTCAGTGAGCTTGATGAACACCTGAACATTTCGAAACCAACCATTTACAAGATCATCCAAACGCTCGAATACTGTGGCTACGTTCGCACCATTGTGAATGGCGATCAAAAGACCTATCGCCTGGGGACGGTCTTTCTGCATTATGCACAGACGGTGAATGACTCGATTGACATTGTAGAAATTGCCACCCCGTTTCTCAAAACGCTCCGGGACCAGACCGCGGAAACGGTGAACCTCGGGATTGAACAGGATGATAAAATTGTGCTTTTATCCAAGATGGAGAGCACGCACAGCATTAAGCTGGTTTCCGTGATTGGCGGGACAATGAATATGTACTCGTCGGCAATGGGGAAAGCGCTTTTGGCCACCTATTCGCCCCAGCACTTGGCCAACTATTTTCAACGTGTGCATTTTGAGAGACTGACGCCAAACACGATTGTTGACCAGACTGCTTTGCAAAGGGACCTGGCTGCCGTTCGGGAGCGTGGCTATGCGATCGATAATGTTGAAAACCAGCCGGGGGTTTATTGCCTTGGCTTTGCGATCGTTGCTCATCATCGGACATACGGGGCGTTCAGTATTAGCACCCCGGAATTCCGGCTGACCACCGACAAGCGGACGGCCTTTGTCAGATTAGGAAAGCGGACACAAAAACTGATTCAACAGCATTTATAGAAATTTCCAACCGGCCACTCGCTTACCTGCGGGGAGGCCGGTTAGCTTTTGCTTGCTCGGTTGGCAGAAGAAATTAACAAAAAAACGTTATAATTTTCACAAAAAATGTTAACGTTTTCAGATTTATGTGATATTATAAATTGTGTTAAAGGTGATTGGTCAAAGCTACTGGATGTTAGCCCTTTCCTTTTAGCAAAGCAATCATTCATTGCGGCTTTTATTGGTTCTTTATTAGTTAAGAGAGTGCCATTTTTATTTTTGTTGTAATTGTTCACGTGTGTTTTAAGGAGGTTTTACCGTATGAGCGATCAACAGTCATCGACCGCTGCTGTAAAGGCAAAGGACGATACGGTTAAAAAAGTTGATAACTATAACAAGAAGATCCCAACGCACCAAAAGGTCTTCTATGGTTTCGGGGATTTCGGGAACGGGTTCATGTTTGATCTTGGTCAGGCATACCTGACGAAGTTCTGGATCGATGCCGCCGGGATTGGTGCCGGTGCCGTTGCCGGGATCTTTGCCTTCACCAAGATCTTCGATGCCTTTATGGACCCAATCGCCGGTTCATTCGTCGATGGCCGGAAGAACATTGGTAAGCAAGGGAAGTTCCGTCCTGTCATGATGATCTCCGCCATTATCCTGGGGATCATGACGGTTGTTACCTTTACGATGCCGATGGGATTGACAACCGGTCAAAAGATCATTTACGCTTATGCCGTTTACATGATCTGGGGGGTTGTTTATTCATTTACCAATGACCCGTATGGTTCGCTAGCGTCGGTCATGTCGCGGAACCCTGAGGACCGTAGCTTTATGGCTACTTCCCGGCAGGTTGGTTCCGTTGGTGCTCAGTTCATCGCCGGGGTTGCCTTCATCCCACTGATGGAATTAGTCGGTGGTGGGATGAGTAGTAAGGACCAGATGCATGGTTACTTCTTCGCTTCCGCCGTCTTCGCCATCATGGGTGTCCTGATGTTTGCCGTCTGCTACTTTGGGACGAAGGAAAACGTTAAGGTTCACCGTGACCAGAATGCTAAGCGGGAAGGCTTCAAGGACTACATCAAGGTCGTCTTCACGAACGGCCCACTGGGTGCCTTGATTCTGATGACCCTGTTCACGATTTCCGCAATGAACACCAACAACCAAATGATGGTCTTCTACGCTCAATACAACCTGGGTAACATTGGCCTGCAGCCAATTATCAACGCCGTTATGATGGGTTGCTCAATCGTCGGTGTCTTCATGATCCCTACCCTGACCAAGCACTTTGGTAAGAAACGGACCGCAATGTGGTCATTCGTTGTCGGTGCCGTTGCCAACCTGGTCAACTTCTTCCTGCCAACCAACGTGGTAACCTTCATCGTCTTAGTTACGATCGGTTACACCGCCCTGGCGATTCCAAACGGGATTACCTGGGCCATGGTTTCCGATGCCATTGACTATGGTGAATGGCACACTGGGATGCGGAAGGAAGGTATTACCTACGCCGCCTTCAACTTCTCACGGAAGCTTGCTCAGTCACTGGCTGCCCTGGTTAGTTCCGGTGTTCTGGCCATTACTGGTTACGTTGCCAACGCTCACCAATCCGCTAAGACCCTGCAAGGGATCAAGGCTGCAATGACCCTCTACCCAGGCTTCTGCCTGATCATGGCTGCCATCATCATTGGTTTCCTGTACAAGATCAGCGACTCCAAGTTCAAGCAAATTGCTACTGACCTGGATAACGGTCGTTGGGAACACGGTGTTATCGGTGACGCTGACGTTAAGTAGTTTTAACTTTGCTTAGGAGGAATATACAATGACTTTATTAGACAAGAATTTTCTGTTAACCAATGAATGGGCCAAGAAGCTCTTCTTCGACTATGCAAAGGACATGCCGATCATCGACTTCCACTGTCACTTGAACCCAGAGGAAATCTATGAGAATAAGAATTACGCCAACATTACCCGGATTTGGATCAACGAAGACCACTATGGTGACCACTACAAGTGGCGTCTGATGCGTGCCAACGGTGTTCCAGAGGACCTGATCACTGGTGACGCCGATGACTACGACAAGTTCATGGCCTGGGCCGGCACGATCGAAAAGGCCGTTGGTAACCCGGTTTACGAATGGACGCACCTGGAATTACGGCGTTTCTTTGGCATTGACGAACCACTGACGACCAAGAACGCTCCAGAAGTTTGGAAGAAGGCCAACGCACTTCTGCAAACTGACGACTTCAAGCCACGCAACCTGATCAAGCTGTCCAACGTTAAGGCCGTCTGCACCACGGATGACCCTGCTTCTGACCTGCACTACCACAAGCTTTTGAAGAAGGAAGAACGGCAAAACGGCTTCCGGACTCTGCCTGCAATGCGGCCAGACAACCTGATCCAGATCAACAAGCCAACCTTTGCTGAATACATCAAGCAATTGAGTGAAATCTCCGGTGTTGAAATCAACTCCTTCCGTGACCTGATCAAGGCTATGGAGCAACGGTTCCAATACTTCAACGACATGGGCGGTCGTCTGTCCGACCACTCCCTTCTGACTTACCACTTCGCCGAAGCAACCGACGAAGAGCTGGACGCCATCATGAAGAAGGCCGAAGCTAACGAAGAAGTTACCGGCGTTGAATACGACAAGTGGCTGACGATGTTCCTGGAAGAAATGATGAAGCTCAACACCAAGTACAACTGGACGATGCAGTTCCACATCAACTCCATCCGTGACCTTAACCACCCAATGTTCAAGCAACTGGGTCAGGATACCGGTTACGACGCGATGGGGACCCAGCCAGACATTGTTGACCAGATTCAAAAGCTCTACTCCACGATGCGTGACTCCAACAACATTCCAAAGACCATCTTCTACTCCCTGAATCCAAACGACTGGATGCAATTAGTAACCTTGATGGGTTGCTTCCTGGAAGGTGGCAAGCAACGGATGCAACTGGGTGCTGCATGGTGGTTCAACGACACCGCTGAAGGGATGACGACTCAACTGCGTGATTTTGCTCAACAAAGCCTGCTGCCAAACTTTGTCGGCATGCTGACCGACTCCCGGAGCTTCCTGTCCTACCCACGGCACGAATACTTCCGTCGGGTTCTGTGCAACTTCTTTGGTGAACTGGTTGAACAAGGTCGGGCACCAGAAGATGAAGAATACCTGGGCAAGATTATTCAAGACATTGCCTACAACAACGCTTACGAATACTTCGGCTTCTTTGGCGACGCTAAACCAGACGAGCTGTTCGATGCACACGAGAATCCTTTCCAATACTAATTGATTGAATTGGATATCAGGGGGAGTGGGACAGAAATCGCTTGCGAGTTCGTTTTCCCACCCCCGCGAGGCTGGCTAGGCGTCATGGACGTTGATTTATCAACGTTCATGATCCAGCCAGCTACCGCGCTGTAGCATTTATAAGCTATGTAACAGCAAAGAGGCTAGGTTAATTCCCGGTCTCTTTTTTATTAGGGGGCTTTTAGAATGGCAGTATATCGCGGGAACCCATTGAATATTTTGCATACGATTGGGATGGATGAACTCTACCCGATTGTCCGGATTCACTTTGTCTTAACCGGGAATTTTGATCTGAAACGATTTCAGGCGGCCCTGTTAGCGTGCGGACGGGCAATTCCAGAATTGTTTTGCAAGTACGTTCTTGCTGACAACAGCTTTGTGACCGTGACTGATGATTTAACCGGCGTCCTCTTTCAGGGAATCGATCCAGACGCGGACTGGGCCAAGTGGGACCTGTTTTGCGATCCCCAGTTGCGCGTTTATCTGAATCAAGTGGAAACAGGACAGGATGTGACGATCTACCTCAGCCACATCCTGACCGACGGGGCCGGTGCTAAGCAGTTCATGACCCTGCTGGCCCGGGCATATAATGGTGATGATCTAAGCACGGTTGAAAATCATACCGATATCGATTGGCTGCACGACTTGCTGGCCCAGCATCCGGTTGAGGTCAAAAAGGGGGCCGATCACCCGGCCGACCCGCTGACGATGCCTCAGCTTGCCGACTCCCACGACCAGCATTACCGGACGGGAGCCCTGCACCTGGACGAAGAGTTCTTGTCCAAGCTGATTAAGGCAGGCCACGCCACCGGGGTCACCTTAAATGACCTCTTCATGGCGGCCTATGGACAGGCCGTCCAACGCTTCTCGGCGACCGAGCAGATTTCACTAGCCTGCCCAACCGACATGCGGAAATTTATTCCGGGCTCGCCAGAACTGCGAGTTGCTAATCATACTTCGCGGTATAATATTAGTGTTG
This sequence comes from Limosilactobacillus sp., assembly GCF_022482365.1. Lineage (NCBI taxonomy): Bacteria > Bacillati > Bacillota > Bacilli > Lactobacillales > Lactobacillaceae > Limosilactobacillus > Limosilactobacillus sp. The sequence goes on along the minus strand of NZ_JAKVPE010000001.1, from coordinate 638,537 downwards.
CTTCCGACCCGCAGGCCCCGTTTGCAACCGCCGTTCAGGCCGTTCACCGCGCAATGGCGGCCAACAAGGAGCAGTTCCAATGCCTTGAATCAGTCAAAACACTGGTTGATAATTACGCCAACTACTCGCTGGCCCAACTTCAGCAGATCTGTGAGGAAAATTATCACGTCCGGACGATTTCCTATACTAACTTTGGAATTGTCGACAAAGCTAAATTCCACTTTGCCGGTTGTCAGGTGACCGACTTTGACATGCTGGGGAGCTACCGGCGTGCACCAATGTTCCAGGTGGCAGTCAGCACCTATGATGGTCAGTTGATCCTTGCCTACGCGATGCTCGGCAACGATGAAGAGGCCCGCTTGGGCAAGAACGTCATGCTGATCATGCGCGACCTGTTGACCAACTACGCCCTTGAATACGCAGAATAGAGACATAAAAAGGAGAAAAGCATAATGAAAAAAGTTGTTACTTTTGGTGAGATGATGATGCGCTTGAAGCCATCCAATATGAAGCGGGTCCTTCAGGCCGACCAGTTTGACGTAAACTATGGTGGTTCCGAGGCTAACGTTGCCGTTTCGCTGAGTATGTTTGGCGATCAGGTTGCCTACGTTTCCAAGCTGCCGGAAAACATTCTGGGACAGGCGGCCATCAACCAGCTGCGCCAATTCGGCGTTGATACTTCCCTGATCCTGCGGGGCGGTCCCCGGCTGGGAATGTACGTGTTTGAAAAGGGTCACAGTGTTCGTTCCACGAACGTGACCTACGACCGTGCTGGCAGTTCCTTTTCAATCTCCCACGCGGATGAATACGACTGGAGCAAGCTGCTCGCGGGAGCGGACTACTTCTACTTCAGCGGGGTCACGCCGGCCCTGTCCACCGAGCTGCGCCAGGCGGTTCTGAACGCTTGCCAGTACTGCAGCGAGCACGGCATTCAGGTTGCCTGCGACCTGAACTTCCGGGGTAAGCTTTGGACGACTGCAGAAGCCCAAGAATTCATGCAGAAGGTCATGTCATACGTGACGATCTGCATCGCCAACGATGAGGACTTCGAACAGTCACTGGGCATTCACGCCTTTGATGGCGACATGTCCCACGGGATCGAACAGCGCTCAACCTTTGAAGATGGAATGAAGGAAATCACCAAGCGTTATCCAAACGTCAAGGTGGTTGCTAGCGTGCTGCGGAACATCCAGTCCGTCGACAAGTCCACCTGGATGGGACTGGTTTACCGGGACGGCAAGTTCACCGAGAGCCCGGCCTACCAGGTTGACGTCTTAGAAGGGGTTGCCGCCGGGGATGCCTTTGGTGCCGGTCTGATGCACGGAATCTTGAATGACTTTGCAGATCAGGAATTAATTGACCACGCGATCGCAGCCAGCGTGCTGAAGCTGACGGTGCTCGGTGACCTCAACGTCACGACCGAAGCCGACGTTCGGGCCGTGATGGACGGTGGCGCGGGCGTCCGCGTTTCACGGTAAAATTAACAAAAGTGAGCCGGGGCTACTGCTTCGTGCTCGCTTTTTTTAGATGGGAGCTGAATTGAAATGGTGAAGTTAAACGATGATTACCAAACGGCCGCAACGGATTTCCGACAGGCGGGGATCGCGGTGCCACAGTTTGACCAGGCACAAATGGCGACGGCAACGGCAGAGAAACCGGTCTGGCTGCACTTTGGTGGGGGCAACCTCTTTCGCTGCTTTCACGCGCTGATTGCGCAACAGCTGCTGAATGCCGGCGAGCTCAAGAGCGGGATCGTGGTGGTGGAAACGTACGACCAAGAGGTGGTTGACCGCCTCTACCGTCCGTATCACAACCGCTTTTTGACCGTTGAACTGGGCACCAGCGGAATCTTGACGAAGCAAGTGGTTGCCAGTGTTGCCAAGAGCATCTATGCCGGGGCGGCGAACCTGCCCGGCTATCGTGAGCTAGAAAGAATTTTTGCTAAACCGTCCCTGCAGCTGGTGACCCTTTCGATTACCGAAAAGGGATATGCGATTAAGAATCTGGATGGGAAGCTCAGCACGGCTGCGGCCGAGGAGATCGCTGACGGGCCGGCAAATCCGCAAACCAATATGGGGATGCTCGCCAGCCTGCTGTGGGTTCGCTACCAGGCTAACCAGGCCCCGTTGGCGCTAGTCTCTACCGACAACTTTTCAAAAAACGGCCAGCGCCTCCAGGAGGCCGTCATGACGATCGCAGAGGGCTGGGAGAAAAATGGCTTTGTGAATCACGACTTTATCGACTACCTTAGTGATCCCCACCGGATTTCATTTCCCTGGACCATGATTGATCGAATCACCCCCAATCCGTCCGCAACGATCGCACAGGAGCTAACGGCCAGCGGCTTTGAGGATACCGCCCTGGTACGGACCACCAAGCATACCAAAATGGCACCCTTTAGTAACACGGAGGAGAGCCACTATCTAGTAATCGAGGACAGCTTTCCCAACGGCCGGCCAGCCCTGGAAAAGGCTGGGGTGATCATGACCGACCGGCAAACGGTTAACGCCGCTGATCAGATGAAGGTGACGGCCTGCCTGAACCCGCTGCACACGGCCCTGGCGATTTTTGGCTGTCTGCTGGGCTTTCAGTCGATTGCGGCGGCCGCCACGGATGATGATTTGCTTCGCCTGATCAAGAACCTGGGATACGGGGAGGATCTTCCCGTCGTTGATAATCCGGGAATCATCGACCCCAAGGAATTCATTGATACATTGGTCACCAAGCGCCTGCCGAATAAGAATATCCCGGATACGCCACAGCGGATTGTGACGGACACGTCACAAAAGGTCGGTGTGCGCTACGGGGTGACCCTCCAGCACTACGTAGACGATCCGGATTTGAATCCGGCCAACTTGGAATTTATTCCCCTAGTGATTGCTGGCTGGTGCCGCTACCTGTTAGCAGTCGACGATCGTGGCGCCGCTTTTACACCGAGTCCGGACCCGCTGTATGAACAACTGCACGCCGCGCTTTCAGGCATCGCACTGGGTAGGAACGCGGATGTTCATTCTAGCCTGCAGCCAATTTTGCGCAACCAGTCGATCTTCGGCAACGACCTCTACGAATTAGGCCTGGGCGAAAAGATCGAGGGTGATTTTAAACGGCTGATCAGCGGACCAGGTGCAGTGCGGGCGACGATTCAAGCAATCAATCAGGAATATGGCAAGTATTAGAAGGGAGAATAAGCAATGAAAAACATGGGATTTCGCTGGTACGGGAAGCAAAACGATTCAATTAAGCTCCGCGACATTCGCCAGATTCCGGGAACGAGCCAGGTCGTCGGGGCCCTCTTTGACATTCCGGTCGGGGAGGTTTGGCCAAAGGAACGGATCGCGGCCCTGAAAAAAGAGGTTGAGGCTGCCGGCCTGAAACTTGAGGTGATCGAGTCGGTCAACGTCCACGATGACATCAAGATCGGCCTGCCAAGCCGGGACCGATACATTGAAAACTACCAGCGGACGATTGAAAACCTGGCGGCCTATGGGATTAAGGTGATCTGCTACAACTTCATGCCGATCTTTGACTGGGTGCGGACCGACCTCCATTATCCACTGGCTGACGGATCCACGGACCTGGCCTTCCAGCACCAACTTGTAGAAGGCTCACCGGCAGAGATTATCAGGTCGGTAGAGGAAAATTCCAACGGCTACGTTTTGCCCGGTTGGGAACCGGAGCGCTTGGCCAAGGTTAAGCACCTGTTTGAAGCCTACGAGGGGGTTGATGAGCGGCGGCTGCGTGAAAATCTGAAGTACTTTCTCGACGCCATTATTCCAACCTGCGAAAAGTGCGGCGTTCGGATGGCAATTCACCCGGATGATCCACCGCGCCCGCTCTTTGGCCTGCCACGAATCTTCAAGAACCGTGATGACATGCTTGCAATCGAACGGATGCACGAGTCCCGCTACAATGGCTTTACGATCTGCACCGGCAGTCTCGGCGAAAATCCGGCCAATGATGTTCCGGCGATTATTCGGGAATTCGTGAAAAAGGATCGGGCGCCCTTTATCCATGCCCGCAACATTAAACTGATGGCCAACGGTGATTTCTATGAATCGGCCCACCTGTCCTCTGAAGGATCACTGGACATGTACGAAATTATGCGGGCCCTATACGAAGCGCACTTTGATGGTTATATCCGGCCAGATCACGGTCGCAATATCTGGGGTGAAAACGGGCGGCCCGGCTATGGCCTTTATGATCGCGCCCTGGGAATCTCATATCTCAACGGCTTGTGGGAAGCAATTCAAAAGGGTGCTGGGGAACGCAATTGATAGCGATAGGCAATTGAAAACGTTTACTTCCCAAAAGTAAGACAAATCTCTTGCATCTCAGATTAACAATAGTACAATGAATAATGTTCATTTACTGTTCACGTTAACAAAAATTGCTAACGGATCTGTGAGAGGGGAGAATTTAAATGAATTTCATTAAGACTATTGTTATCTTTATCGTTGCTAGCGCGGCTCTGGCGGGGATTGCCAGTGCCAGCTCCATCTATTCCACTACCACCAACAGCCACAGCATCAGTCAACAGATGACTAACGTGGTAAGCAAGAACAACGAAGCTACCGACCAACAGTTTACCAAGTAGTAATAATGAGGAATGCCGCCTTACAAGCGGTATTCCTTTTACAATTATTTGATCAATTCCAAACAAAATTATAAAAAGGCGTTGAATGTTTCACGTTAACATTTTATAATATAAGCATATTGATAGCGCATCCATCATTTGAAAACCAAGCAATGGTGGCTACGCCCTTAAATCCCGGTCAATCTTTGATACAAAGTGCACATCGCCCCTCTCACAGATGCCGCTTAATTCGTTGGACTGGGTTTAAATTGTTGATGCATGTTGATTAATCTGGAGGTTTTCTAAGATGGATAGACTTAATAACAGTTTTCGTAAATTGCCGCAATACCCAAACAAGGTAATTCAATTTGGTGAAGGAAATTTTCTGCGGGCCTTCATCGACTGGCAGATTCACCAGATGAATAAGCAGGGCCTCTTCAAGGGTGGCGTCCAGATTGTTCAGCCGCTACCGCAGGGCCGGATTAAAGAGCTTGACGAACAGGACGACCTCTACACCGTTCTGCTGGAAGGAATTCTGGACGGCAAGAAGATCCAAAGCCACGAAATTATTGAATCCATTAACGGAACCGTTAACCCCTACACCGACTATGACAAGTACCTGGCCCTGGCCGAAGATGACAACATCGAAGTGATCTTCTCCAACACGACCGAAGCGGGGATTGAATTCGTTCCTGAAGACACGCTGGAAGCATTGAAGAAGGGTGAAAAGAGTTCTTACCCGGCCAAATTAACGGCACTGCTTTACCACCGTTTCGAATTAGGCAAGAAGGGCTTCCACATCATTCCGTGCGAACTGATTAACCACAACGGGGATGCACTGAAGAAGGCCATTCTGCAGTATGCTGACCTTTGGAAGCTGGGCCAGGACTTTGTTGACTGGATCAACAACGACAACAAGTTCTACTCCACGCTGGTTGACCGGATCGTTCCGGGCTACCCACGCGACCGGGCTGCTGACCTGGAAAAGGAATGGGGCTACAAGGACCAAAACATGGTTAAGACCGAACCATTCCTGATCTTCGTCATCGAAGGGGACAAGGAAATTGAAAAGGTCCTGCCACTCAAGGAAGCCGGGATCAACCTGGTTGTCACTGACGACATGCAGCCATACCGGAACCGGAAAGTCTCCATCTTAAACGGCCCGCACACCACGATGTCACCAATTGGCCGGCTGGCAGGCCTGGAGACGGTTGGTCAAGTAATGGCCGACAAGGACTTCTACAAGTTCATTGACGACGAAATGCACAAGGAAATCATTCCGGTCGTTCCGCTGCCGAAGGAAGAACTGGACAGCTACGCCAAGGGGATCCAAGAACGGTTTGAAAATCCTTATGTTAAGCACCAGCTGAGCGCCCTGGCACTGAACAGTATTTCCAAGTATGCCGCACGGCTGCTGCCAAACTACAAGCGTTACTACGCTAAGTACAACAAGCTGCCAGAACGGATGACCTTGGCACTGGCTGCTTACATGTGGATCTACAACGGCAAGTCCGAATTTGAAATTAACGATACGGCTGATGTCGCGGCGGGCTTCAAGAAGATCCAGGGCGACGACAACTTTATTCACGAGGCTCTCTCTAACCCAGAATTCTGGGGTGAAGACCTCACCAAGATTCCAGGACTGGAAGACTTGGTAACCAAGTACTACAACGAAATTGCCGAAAAGGGCACCCGGGCAATTGTCCAGGAAATTAATGCAGAGGAGTAGTAGTTTCATGGAAAAACTGGTTATCTTAAACGACAGTGACAACGTGGCAATTGCCACGACGGACTTAGCTGCCAAAGATACTGTTAATGTTAACGACCGTCAACTGAATTTATTAGCCGCGGTTCCGGTTGGCAATAAAGTTGCCTTGACGGACCTGGCTGCTGGCGAACCCATCGTCAAATTTGGGCAGCACATTGGAACCTTGACGGCGGACGTTAAGGCTGGCCAGTTGGTTGATGAGCACAATTTGAGTGACGCGGCTGAAGATGATGCTGAATCGACTTCTCCAGCAGCGGACCTGTCCAAGTACCTGACCAAGCAAACCTTTATGGGTTACCGGCGGAAGAGTGGCAAGGTCGGGATCCGCAACGATCTCTTCATTGTACCGACCGTTGGCTGCATTACCCCATTGATGGACGTGATGGTGCAACAATTCAAGGCTGCCCACCCCGATAACGGGTCCTTTGACAACATCATCTTGTTAAAGCATCCTTACGGCTGTTCACAGCTGGGGGAGGACTTTGAACAAACGCGGCAGATCCTGTGTGATGCCGCACTGCATCCCAATGCTGGTGGTGTCTTAGTATTCGGCCTGGGCTGTGAGAATAACCAGATGGACGGGATGAAGGAAACCATCGAAAAGATGGCCGGCATTGATCCGGATCGGATGAAGTTCTTGGTTGCCCAGGAGGTCAAGAACGAATTTGCCACGGCCCAGGAAATGCTAGAGGAATTGAACACCGCTGCCGCTAATGACCACCGTGAGCCGGTGCCATTGAGCGAGTTGAAGGTCGGCCTGCAAAGCGTTCAGCCAGCCGCTGTTTCGCCGTTGACCGCTGACCGCCTACTGGGTCACCTGGCAAATGTGATCAACGCCAATGGCGGCAGCACCGTCCTGACTGGGCTGCCGAACCTGGCCGCCGCAGAAGACGAGCTGGTCAAGCAAAGCGCAAGTCAAGAGGCGGCAGCAGATGTTCAGCACGTCTTTGGTCACATGCGTGATTACTACGCTGAATTTGACCAACAATTGGTTAACGAGCCAAGTGCCAAGGAACAAGCGAAGGGGATTACGACCGCCAAGGAATTGGCAGTTAATACCCTGCAGATGGCTGGGGATGCCGCGATCAGCGGTGCGATCAGTTACGGCAAGAAGGTCAGCGCTGCCGGCTTAAACGTCTTGGAAGCGCCGGCCAACGACCTGATCGATTCCTCGGCCGAGGCCGCTGCTGACTGCCAGCTGGTCGTTGTCAGCACGGGAGTCGCAACGCCGTACGCCAGCTTTGTTCCGTCCGTGAAGGTGGCGGCTGATTCCGCCTTGGCAGCTAAGAAGCAGCGTTGGTTTGACTTTGATGGTGGCCAGGCATTGACGAAGCCGTTTGATGAACTGGCCAAGGAATTCGTTGATGACATTATCGCGATTGCCAGCGGTAAGGAAACCAGCAATGAAAAGGCCGGCTTGCACGGCCTGGCAATCTTCAAGATCGGGGTCACTGAATAGTAAGGAAGTTACCAAAATGCAAAAAATTGAAAATGATGTCTTTAGTGCAGAAATCGACGAGCACGGGGCGCAATTAACGCACCTGGTAAATAAGAAAGCCGATTTTGATTACATTTGGAACGGCAAGGAATGGGGGAAACACGCCCCAGTGCTGTTCCCGGCAATCGGTCGTTCTAACCAGGACAAGTACGTTCTGGACGGCAAGACCTATGAGATGCCCCAGCACGGTTTTGTCAGCGATCAGGACTTCACGGTGAGCTACCACACGCCGAATGCCCTGGCACTGCAGCTGGTGGCCAACGACGAAACGAAGGCCCTCTACCCATTCGACTTTAAGCTGACGGTGGTCTTCACCCTGCTCAGCACCGGCCTTTCCGTCAGCTTTACGGTTGAAAATGATTCTGACCGGGAAATGCCGTACTCCCTGGGCTCCCACCCGGCATTCAACGTGCCGATCAATGGCGACGGCAAGTTTACCGACTACCAAGTTCAGTTCACCGGCCTGAAAGACCCAATCAAGGTTTACGAGATCGTCAAGACGCCAAATCCTTACCGGACTGGGAAGGAAGAAGAGCTGACTGGCGCTAAGGATGGTAAGCTGACCTTGAACTACGACGTCTTCAAACCGGGCCTGCGGATCATTAGCAACCCAGGCATCAAGAGTGTTAAGCTATCCTCAGCACAGACACCGCACGCGGTTGAAATGGATGTCAGCCAGTTTAAGAATCTGTGCCTGTGGACCAAGGAAGACCTGGATTGTACATTCCTGTGCATGGAACCATTCAATGGCCTGCCGGATGTCTTGGGCGAGCCAGTTGACTGGATGGAAAAGCCAGGTAATGAAATTCTGCCAGCCCACAGCAGCAAAGTTTCCCAGTACGAAATGCATTTGTCATAATTGAATAAGAAAAGAAGGAGAAAAAATATGTTACCAAAGTATGAAGCACTGAAAGCAGTTGAAAAGGCCGGCATTTTAGCCGTTGTTCGGGGTCGGAGCGAAGAAAATGCCTACAAGACCTCCAAGGCCAGCATCAAGGGTGGGGTCAAGGCAATCGAATTAGCCTTTACGTCACCAAATGCCGACGTCACGATCAAGCACCTGAACGAAGAATTTGCGGATGATCCCGACGTTGTTGTTGGTGCCGGGACGGTTCTGGATCCCGCAACGGCCCGGATGGCTATGATCGCCGGTGCTAAGTTCATTGTTAGTCCTTCTTACAATGAAGAAGTTGCTAAGCTCTGCAACCTTTACGCCGTTCCTTACATGCCAGGCTGCTTCACGCCAACCGAAGTTCAACAGGCACTGATGACCGGGGCTGATGTTGTCAAGATCTTCCCTGGCGCCATTGCTGGTGTTAAGATGATCCCAGAACTGCAAGGGCCATTCCCACAGGCCAACATTATGCCAAGTGGTGGTGTTTCCCTGGACAACATGAAGGACTGGTTTGCAGCTGGTGCCTTCTGTGTTGGTGCCGGTGGTAGCCTGGTTGGCCCTGGTGCTGATGGTGACTACGATCAAGTAACCGAAAATGCTAAGAAGTTCCACGAAGAACTGCTGCGGATTCGGAACGAAAAGTAAAAGGAGTTTTGAATAATGAATAATTTCATTATTTTGGATGACCACGATTCAGTCGCGGTGGCCCTCCAGGATATCCCTGAAGGCACGGTACTGAAGACGCAGGACCATGGCGACGTCACCACCATCGAAGACATCACCCGGGGACATAAGATTGCCTTGGAGGATATCAAGAAGGGTGCCGACGTGATCAAGTATGGTTACCCGATTGGTCATGCCACCCAGGACATCAAGCGCGGTGAGCATGTCCACATCCATAACATTGCCACGAACCTGTCCGGTGAGCTTTCTTACCACTACGACCCAATCAAGGTTCCCGCCAAGGGGAAAAAGGACGACCGGAAGTTCATGGGCTACAAGCGGCCAAACGGCAAGGTCGGTATCCGGAATGACCTCTACATTATCCCGGTAGTGGGCTCGGTCAGTGAACTGCTCGATCCACTGGTTACCGAATTCAAGGCCCTCCACCCAGACGACGGCAATTTCGACAATGTGGTTCCGCTCAAGCACACCTACGGGATCGAAACACCGCAGGACAACTATGAGCGGGCACGCAAGATCCTAGTCGACGCCGCCATGCAGCCAAACGCTGGCGCAGTTCTGATCTGTGGACTGGGTTGCACAGACGATGACGAACTGAAGAAGATGAAGGAGCTGCTGGAAAAAGCTGGTGGCCCAATCGACACGAAACGGGTCAAGTTCCTGTCTTCTGCTGACAGTGATGACGAAATTGCCGATGGCTTGGCAATGCTCGAGGAACTGAACGAAGCGGTCAAGGACGACCACCGTACTCCGCAACCACTCAGTGAATTGAAGATTGGCTTGAAGTGCGGGGGCTCCGATGGCCTGTCTGGTGTGACGGCCAACCCATTGCTAGGACGCCTTTCCGACTTTGTTGCTGCCCAGGGCGGGACGACGGTCTTGTCAGAAGTTCCAGAAATGTTTGGTGCGGAGACGATCCTGATGTCCCGGGCCAAGGACCAGGCCACCTTTGACAAGATTGTCCACCTGATCAACAACTTTAAGGAATACTTCGAACGCTTCCACCAGCCAATCTACGAAAACCCATCTCCTGGTAACAAGGCCGGGGGAATCTCAACTCTGGAGGACAAGTCGCTTGGCTGCACGCAGAAGTCTGGTACTTCCAGCGTGAACGATGTCTTGATGTATGGTGACAAGATCAAGACGCGGGGCCTGAACCTTCTGCAGGCACCGGGGAACGACCTGGTTTCATCATCCGCGGAAGCATCCGCCGATTGTCAGATGGTCCTCTTCACGACGGGACGGGGAACGCCGTTTGCAACCTACGTGCCAACGGTTAAGGTTTCCTCAAACTCCTATATTGCCAACCTGAAGCCACGCTGGATTGACTTTGATGCCGGACAATTGATGAATGAATCAATGGACAGTCTCGCCGACAAGTTCATCCAATTCATTATCGACGTGGCCAGCGGGAAGAAGACCAATAACGAAAAGTACAACGTTCACGGGATCGCCATCTTCAAGACGGGCCTGACCAAGTAAATACTTCCTGTAATTGAATCAACCACAAAAAAACAGCTGGATGCTCTGCGTGAGTTCTAGCCGTTTTTGATTAAATAGGGTTTAAGCAGTTAATGTTTGCTGAAAAAATGTCTAAGTCTATATCAAACAGAGAAAAATCAGCTATTTGAAGAATTATGGTTATTATCTAGTATTTGCTGAATTTGTCTTATGTATGAATTCATTGAAACTCGAGCGGATGGTGAGTCGATAGGAAGAGAATATTTTGTTCCTTTTCCTTGCCCGCTTTTTTCTATTAGTTCTTTTGTTACCATTTCGTTAAGTATTTTGTGCCCTTCATACGAGGTCTTATATAAATCCTTTAAATCGGAATATGAAACTACTAGTTTCTCCGAAATCCTTTTATAAGTAGCTCTCCAGGATTTAGGCAATTCTTGAAGAACAGCTTCAGTTAATGGAACTTTCCAAATTAAAAGACTGGTTGAGGTGAAGGAAGTTGTTATTTCGGGAGCCCTTAATTTCAAATCACTTGTGGTCTTGTAAATTCTTAATCCCCCACTACCAGTATGTTCACCTAGTTTTGCTTTGACAAAAGCATTAAATATGAAAGGGTTCCTTGGTACTGATTGACCACCGTTTATAAATGTCTCTGTTGAAACGCGCATTTCTCCAGGATTATTGAATTCAACATAATCTTTATAAGCATTTATCTTTACTGGTTCCCGTGATTCGTAATCTGCGTGGACAAGTGCGTTTACCAATGCTTCTCTTTGCACGCGCTTTAATGAGTCGCCTATATCGATCCGAGTGTCACCACGTAACTGAAAACTGTTCTTAGTTATAGAAGATAATTTTTCGTAAGCAGCATTGTAAAAACCATAAATATTGTTAGGGTGGTCTGGCTCATTTGAAGTGTATACACGATCTGAGTAGTCTGGAATAGTTTTATTCGGTTTAATGATTAAATCAAGCATAAAAGAAGGGAAAACTTGGATGATTGAATTATATTTTCCAAATAAAAGTAACGCTGCCTTTGTTAAAAGGTAATTACCATTAGGGACGGTACGATCTTTTTGCATGAGCCCGATGTTGATTAAGAAGTCTTCAGTATTGCCATCAATGTATAAATTACCCGAAACATCGTTTAACCTAGATCTAAACAGTTGTAAATCGGACAGTATAATATCATCTAATCCGAAATTAGGTAATAGTTCTTTATCTACGTCGGCATCTGATTCTCTTATAAATGCTCTGAGTTCATCGGCTGAAATCTTTCTATCGCTATCGTTTTCGCGTTTATATGCATTACGTAGATTGCCATTTAAGTATAGTGGTCGATTAGTATAATTTATCTTTGGAATATAAATTTTAAGAAGCTTTTTCCCATTTATTTCAAATTCATTTATATCACTTTCACTAGCAACAGCTTGGGACAGCTTATTACTACTTTGAGTGTTTAAGAAGTCTTGCTTTAATTTGTAAGGATCGCTAAGGCCGGTTGCTATATTACGTAATGGATGCTTAAGCTCTTTTACGCTTAAAATGATTGTTCCACCATCAGTATTTGCAAATGAGCTAACGGTTTCCCAGATACTTTTTGGCAGCTTATTTTCTTCTAACTCTTTATATTCTAGATGGACATCTTCGTTTGGTAAGATTTTCATAGTATAAACAATCCTTTAAAATTAGTGAATCAGACATAAATCAAACATAAATCAAACATAAATCAAATATAAATAAATCAAGAAGTGCTGATATACAAGGCTTTTTAGACTGCAACATTATTAGCTTCAAACATAAATCGTAAAAATCAAACATAAATTTCTTCAACTTTAATTTTGACATACCATCAGCGCTTAAGCAATCACTTCTCGTCCCTAGAAGTTAAACGATCTGAAGCGGAAGTGAAACACTGAGCTAATCGACAGAGGACAAACTACTGTTAATTAGATTGATTACGGTATATACTGAAATCGCATACAGCAACTAAACTTTGAAACCATTTGTTAGAGGTGTTTTTCATGTTCTTTATTGATACCAGTCGGAATGGGAAGCCGGTTCACGACGCCCTCGTCAACCAGTCCCTGGACAACTATCTGATCAACGACCTGCGCCTAAAGGGTCACGGCCTGATTTGTTACATCAACCAGCCATCCGTCATTATCGGCGTTAACCAGAACGCTTACGCCGAGATCGACCTGCCGTACCTGAAGTCGCACAACATCGAGCTGGTCCGCCGTTCCAGTGGTGGTGGCGCGGTCTACCACGACTTCGGTAACCTGGTTTTTGAAAACATTGTTGTCGGTGACATGAGCAAGTTCGGCGACTTCCACGCCATTGGTGATCCAGTTGTCGATGCCCTCCACGACCTGGGGATTGAATCCGCCGAGGTCAGTGGTCGGAACGACATGACGATCGACGGCAAGAAGTTCTCTGGGATGGCAATCGTCAAGGGTGACAACTCCTACGCTGCCGGTGGGACCGTCATGTTTGATCTGAACATGGAGACTGCCAGCGAAGTGCTGACGCCGGAAAAGGACAAGCTGGCCTCCAAGGGGGTTAAATCCGTCAACGCCCGGGTAACCAACATTAAGCCTTACCTGCCGGAGAAGTACCAAGACTGGACGACGGAGGACTTCAAGAACTACCTGCTCTGCCACATGTTCGGTGTTGATTCCATGGACGACGTCGAGACCTACCACCTGACTGACCACGATTGGGACATCATTGACTCTCGCCTGGTTGAGCAGTACCGGACCGACGAATGGAATTTCGGGAAGAACCCTGGCTTCAAGCACTACGTTTCTAAGCACTACCCAATCGGGACCGTTTCCTTCAACTTCAACGAGAAGGACGGTCAGATCACGGACGTCAAGATCTACGGTGACTTCTTCACGGCCGGTGATCCACACATTGTTGAACAGCACCTGGTTGGCACCAAGCTGGATCGTGAAAGCCTGGTTAAGGCCTTCAACGATGCCGACCTGGCCGCTAACCTGGGGAAGGTCAGCGCCGAAGAATTGGCTGACCTGATTCTTGCAGACTAGGAGGAATTCTTATGTGGCAACGGATTGTAAATTGGTTTAAGCACCTATTCAGCCATGAGGCCCCGGTTCACCGCGAGGACAACGGCCTCTGGTGGCAGCAGGACGACAACCTGGTCAAGGTGGGCCTCGATAGCAAGGTAATCTCGGAACTGGGTGACATCACCTTCCTGGAAACGCCTCAGGTTGACGAGGCAATCCAGAAGGCCGACCAGCTGATCGACATTGAAGGCGGCAAGGCGGTTGAAACCTTCAAGTCCCCGGTCAGTGGCAAGATCAGCAAGGTTTACGATGGTTACCAAAATGACCCGACGACCCTGACTACGGCCGAGAACCCGCTGCTGGTTGAGATTAAAACGGCATAAATTGGAACGGCCGCTCACCGTTATAGTGGGCGGCCACTTTTTTACTAAATTTGTAAAATTGGTATAGTTTTATTGAAATTCCTTGAACGCGGCAATTAAATGGTGCATTATAGGGACTGTACTTAATTGGTCTAGCTAAAAAGTGAGGCGTTTGTTGTGAAATCATTAATCTCTGGTGGCTTATTTATTAAAAGCAGTGAGCCGCGTGTCCTGGCCCAGGCCGCTGCTTCTGCACCCAGCAGCAACCTGGTATTGACTGCTGCACCGGCAGGAAGCGAGACAAAACTAGCCGAATTGGCAACTGCGGTCAGTGCTAATCGTCTGGTGCTTCCGCTGGCTGCGAGCGATGATCCGGCACGAATGCGGGCCGCGGCGGAACGACTGACCATGCTGGGGGACAACGTCTACGTCCAGGTTCCGGCCATGTCGGATGGCCAACTGAACCTGCAGCTGATCCAACAGCTGACCCAGGAAGGAATTCCGCTGGCCATCAGTGGAATCGCCACCCGGCAGATGGTTCGCCAGCTGCTCGATGGCCTCCACCCGGCCGCCGATATGCTTTTCCTGATGGCCGGGGCGACGAGCTACTACGATTTGATCGTGAGTGCCGCCCTCGCCAAGCTGGCGCCCCAGGTTCAACTGGTCGCAACGGTCACCAGCCTCAACTACCTGTGCATGATCAGCCGCCTGGCACTTGATGGGGTGGCGGTGAGCGACGGTTTCCTGCCGCTTTTGCACCGTTCCGTCCAGGGGATGACCTGCCAAGTTAACAGTCGCCAAATTCAACTGGCCTAAGAAAAAACTCGATGCTTCGCAATGAGGCATCGAGTTTTTTGATTAGGCAGTTTTCTTGGTTCGAACGGTTAACACCAGCACCAGGTTAATCAGCAGGGTCAAGCCGGTGACGGCAAAGACCATCTGGTAGCTGGACAGGCCGGAAATTAGGGAGCCGAGGAGCGAACCCAAAACGGCGCCGCCGGCCTGGAAGGACTGGTTCAGGCTGAAGATCCGCCCAAAGGCCTCGGCCGGCACGTCCAGGGTCAGGACCGTCTGGGCGGCGGGCATCAATGCCGCGTTTGCTAGTCCCAAGAGGAAGCGCCAGAAGGCCAGCGACCAGGGCGAGTGGGTGAAGGTCATCGGAATGAAAAGCACGAAAGCGACCGCCAACCCGGTGCGCAGGATTCGTTCCGGTCCGACCTGGTCCATCGTGTGCCCAACTTTGGAGGCCGCAATTAGCGTCCCCAGCCCGGGGGTCGCCGCCACGATCCCGGCGACGAAGGCCACGTTGCCGCGGTTATGCATCAGCGAGCGGACGTAGAGGCTGATGATCGGGTCGATCGACATCGTGGAGGCGGTGACAATCATGGTGGTCAAGAACATCACGAAGATCAGCCGCGGGTTGGGCAGCTCGTGGATGATTTCACCGAGGGGCTTCATGGCGGCCTTCTTGATCGGCCGGAAGTGCTCGACCGTCAGCAGCCAGGTCGAAAAGAAGACGCTCAGCATCAAGAGCCCGGTGATGAAGAAGGGGATCCGGTAGCCAAATGCCCCGGACAGCGACCCACCGAGCAGGGGGCCGACCAGGTTGCCGGCCACGCCCGCGGTGGACATGGCCGCCATCACCCAACCGGAGCGGCTGTGGGGCGTTTCCCCGGCCATCAGGGCAGTGGCGTTGTTGATGTAGCCCGAGAAGATCCCCTGGAGGGTCCGCATGGCGATGATCATCCAGACGCTTTGCGAGAGCCCGGTGATGAAGATGGTGCAGGCCATCACCCCGGAAGCCCGCATGCACATCAGTTTGCGGCCCTTCCGATCGGCCAGGCTGCCCCAAAACGGGGAAACAATTGCCTGGGAAATAAAGGTGACGGCAAAGGCCAGTCCAGAGTAAAAGTTTAATTGAAAGTGGCTAAATGAGCCGAGTTCGTTGATGAACAGTGAGATGAAGGGCATCGTCATTGAGTAGCCCATCCCCGTGATAAAGGCCCCTAGCCAGAGCGTGTAAAAAGTGCGGTGCCACCCGTGCGGAAATTTACCGGCAGCAACGGCGGAATCCATTCAAAAGCCTCCTTAAACAGTACTTATCTTAACCATAGCGATAATTGGTCGAAAAGTTAATCTTTCTGCTTAGTTGCCAGGTAGTGGACAAAGGTCACCAGCATGAAGACGACCAGCAGAACGGTGACCCACATGGCAATCTGAACCCCGGTCGTCAGGGATGCGGGCAGCCCGGAGATGACAACAACCATGGTGACGGAAACGGCCCCGAAGACCTGGCGCAGGGTGTTGTTGAGCGCGGTCCCGTGGCTGTTTTCGCTCTGCGACAGCTGGGAGAAGGCTTCGGATAGGGCCGGGCTGAAGACGCAGGCGTTCCCGATCATCCGGACCGCGTAGGCGAGCGTCAGGATGAGCAGGGAGGAGTGAGCGGAGATCGTGACCAGCGGAATTGAGGCCAGCAGCATGATGACCCCACCGGTGATGATCAGCCACTTTGGCCCGTACTGGTCGTAGAGCCGGCCGACGATCGAGGCGGTGATGGCGTTACAGATGGCTCCCGGCAGGAGGATCAGTCCGGACATGAAGCTGCCGACGTGGAGAACGCTTTCAGTGAAGATCGGCAGGAGCTGTTCGGTACCTAGCAGGACCATGAAGGCGAAGATCCCGACCAAAGTCATCAGCCGGAAGGAGGAGTACCTGAAGATCTGAACCTTGAGCATTGGGTTCTTGAGCCGGAGCTGGCGCTTGACGAAGACGGCAATAATTGCCAGGCCGACGACCAGCATGGCCAGACCAATCCAGAAGTTTTCCTGAAAGGCGGTCAAGCAGCCCAGGGTCAGGGCCGAGCCGACCAGGGAAATGAAGACGGACAGGTAGTCGATCTTGATGTCGCGCGGCGTTGAAAAGTTATCGAGCTTGAAGTAGCCGATGATGAAGATGATGACCATCAGCGGGAGCACCAGGATGAAGAGCCACCGCCAGGGCAGAACCTGGAGGATGAATCCGGCCAGGGTTGGCCCCAGCGCCGGCCCGGCCGAGATAACCAGGCTGGAGAGGCCGAGGATCGACCCCCGCTTTTCAATGGGGTAGATCGAAATCATGGTGGTCATCTGAAACGACATCAGCATCCCCCCGGCGCAGGCCTGGATCAGCCGTGCCGCCAGCAGGGTCGCGAAGTTAGTCGCAAAGCAGCCCAGCAGGGTCCCGAGGATGAAGGTCCCGATCGTGCCGAGGAAGAGGTGACGGTTGGTGAACTTATCGTACATGTTCGACGACAGTGGGGTGACGATCCCGATGATCAGGGTGTAGCCAGTCGTCAGCCACTGGGCGGTGTTCAGCGAGACGTGGAGGTCGCTGGAGATGACCGGCAGTGCAGTGACCATCATCGTCTGACTAGCCAGGCTGACGAAGGCCGAGAGCAGGAGGATCGCGGTGATGATTCGCCGCGTTTGCAGTGAAATGTTGACAGAGTGATTTTGAGCCATGAAAAAGTCCTTTCTTACTAATATAATGCCGTCTACTAGTCTAGCACCGGACAAGCGCTTACGGTCAAGAACAATTTGCGTGGCAAGGCCGGTAAAGTTTGCTATGATAGATAAAAAGAGGGGGAATAGCAGTGAAAAGGAAAATTGCGGTCTTTTCGGACGTTCACGGGAACCTGAGCGCGCTCCAGGCGATGTATCAAGACAGCCTGAAGCAGGGGGTCGATGAATACTGGTTCATCGGCGACCTGCTGATGCCGGGTCCGAGCGTCAATGAAATTTGGCAATTAATGCGGGAGATGGCGCCGACGGTCAAGGTGCGGGGCAACTGGGATGACCTGGTTGTCGTCGGTGCGCGCGGCAAAATCGATACCGCCAAGCCTTCCCATGCCTACTTTGGCCGCCTCGCTCAGTACGTGGCCGAACACGCCCAGCCGGGACTCATCGACGAGCTGGCCAGCTGGCCGCTGCAGGTGACCCGCCAGGTCGGCAGCCTGAACTTCGGCATTTCCCACAACCTGCCGGATCTCAACATGGGCCAGGACCTTTTCCCCACCAATGCCTCGGCCAATTTCGACCGGCTCTTTAAGCGGGAGAATGGGGCCTCGGCCCTAGACGTGGCTATCTATGCCCACGTCCATCATGACCTCCTGCGTTACAGCACCGATGAGCGACTGGTGCTGAACCCGGGGGCGGTCGGTGAGCCCTTTAACCATTGGCCGGCCCTGCACCAGGATCTGCGGGCCCACTACCTGATCTTGGAGATCGACGACCTGGGCCTGGCTTCGACCGACTTCCGGCACGTTGCCTATGATCGCGACCGGGAGAAGGAACGGGCACGCCAGACGGACCTGCCGTACTTTGAGCTCTACCAAAAGATGATGGACACGGGCAACGCCTACACCCACGATGACGAGCTGCTCAATGCCCAAAACCAGCGATACGGCTATGCAAAAGAGTACGAGTGCTTTAAGGAAAGCTTAAGAAAATAGGCAAGCCATTTTGCTTGTAAAAAGTTAGAAGTCCTGCGATAATAGTTGACGAATGATATTCGCAGATGTTTTAAAAGTGTTGTTGCAGTTGATGATAAAAAAGATTAACCAAGGAGGATACAGTCGATACATGGCTAAGAAGTCAAAGATTGCTAAATTACATCATCAGGAAGCATTAGTTAAGAAGTACGCTGCAAAACGCCAGGAGTTGAAGGCCAAGGGTGACTACATCGCCCTGTCAAAGCTGCCGCGCAACTCCAGCCCGGTTCGTCTGCACAACCGGGACCGCTATGATGGCCGGCCACACGCCTACATGCGTAAGTTTGGCATGTCCCGGATCAACTTCCGGAACCTGGCACACAAGGGTCAGATTCCGGGTGTTCGCAAGGCCAGTTGGTAACGATAAATATATTTATGAAGATTCTGGCAACTTACCAGAATCTTTTTTATTTTCCTCCCTAAGAACTGCTATACTAGACTTATAAACGTGCAGTGGAAATTAGGTGAGAAAAGATGAGCAGCGATATCCATTTTGAAGAATTGCAGCGCCTGCTGGACGAGAGCAAAAACGTTCGGCAGACCTATCGCTACCAGAATGCCAGTGCCCATTCGCGAAGCATCTATGACCAGGCAATCGCAATGGGCCGCGATATCTTGCGTGAGAAGGACGACCGTGAGATGCAGCCGGAGATCATGGCCGAGCTGACGGTGCAGACGATCAATAATGCCAAGAAGACGCTGGACGGGAAGCCAAGTGTGCATGAGATGGCGCCGGTTAGCGAAAGGCCGGCACTCAGCCAATCCGCAAAGCCGCGGCCGCAATCGATGACGACTAAAATGTCGACGACGAGCTCGATGACCGAGTCACAATCACAGAGCGCCCAGGATAGCGTCCTACAATCGGGAACGACCAGTACTTCTCATTCGGCGGTAACCAGTACGTCCGTGTCGACCACAATGCTGCAGTTCCAGTCACTATCGGCGGAATCGCTGGGCAGTCAATCTCAGTCGACATCAACTTCGGCAGCGCTCAGTCAGTCTCCGCAGTCCCAATCGAGTTCGGGTTCGACCAGCGTCACGGCTCAGGAGGCCACAAGTGAAGTTGAAGTATTGCCGCTTTCGGCGCTTCGGGCAACCAATTCGACCCATCACCGGACGACCACAGTTCAGGACAGCGCCGCTGAGGACGACCAGGGACTGTTCACGAAGCCCCACGCCTCGCTCGCGGATTCGGCTGAATTTGAGCCTGACGAGGACGACGAAGAGCCCGAAGAGATTCGCTTTGTCAGCAGCCAGTCGCCACAGTTCATGGCGATGGGGGATGATGACGAAGAGCCGACGCCTGCCGATATTGAGCTTCAGTCGGAATCAGAACCGTCAGAAGAGGAAGCAAGTGCAAGCGCCGAACCCACCATCACCTTCGATCCGACCAGTCAGCCGACTAACCCGGCAAAGACCCAGCAGGATGAAGAACCCGATGATGACCAGCAAGCTACGGCGGCGGCCAAGCAAAAGGCGATCCGTTACGCCATCTGGCACGGTTTGGGGCAGGCACTGGGCTTTGGCCGCAATCCTAAGAATCAAAAACGTATTTAGGGAGTGGGACAGAACTCGCTTGCGAGTTCGTCTTCCCACCCCCGTCGACGCGGAGCTAGCCTATTTGGGAGGCTGGCTAGGCGTTCCGGACGTTGATTTATCAACGTTCGGAATCCAGCCAGCTACCGCGTTGCTGCATTATAAGCTATATAACAGCAAAGAGGTTGGGTTAATTCCCGACCTCTTTTTATAATAATTCTAAATAGCCTTGCATTCTCCAGAGAGTCTGTTACAATAGAGGTGTAGTTAAGAATGATTCTAATTAAGGAGGAGATATTCATGAATTTTGTTGGACATGAAATCGGCGACTTTAAGGTGAACGCATACCAGGACGGCAAGACCGTTGAAGTATCAAAGAAGGATGTTTTAGGCAAGTGGAGTATCTTCTTCTTCTACCCGGCAGACTTTTCCTTTGTTTGCCCAACCGAACTGGAGGCACTGCAAGACAAGTATGCGGACTTCCAACAGGCTAATGCTGAGATCTATTCCGTTTCCGAGGACACGGAGTTCGTTCACAAGGCTTGGGCAGAAGCTTCTGACAAGATCGGCAAGATCAAGTACCACATGCTCGCCGACCCAGCCGGCAAGCTGGCACGGATGTTTGACGTCTTAGACGAGGATGCCGGTCAGGCTTACCGGGGCGTCTTCATCGTTGACCCTGATGGCAAGATCCAATCCTACACCATCAACAACATGGGGATCGGCCGGAGCGCGGATGAGATTCTGCGGACCCTGCAGGCGGCACAGTTCGTTCGTGAGCACGGCGACCGGGTTTGCCCAGCTAACTGGAAGCCGGGTCAGGACTCCATCAAGCCGAGCCTGGACCTTGTCGGTAAGCTTTAATCGGGTGCGTGCCAATGAGTGAGCAACACCTATACGATCTGATCGTGGTTGGTGCTGGACCGGCCGGCTTGTCCGCCGGTCTCTATGCCGGGCGTGCCACCCTGGACACCCTGATTATCGAGGGCGACACGGTCGGCGGCCAGGTCACCACGACCTCGGTGGTTTACAACTATCCGGCGGTGGAAAAGGTCGACGGGACCCAGCTGATGAACCAGATGCAGCGCCAGGTGGCTGATTTTGGGGTCACGATTAAGCACGATCAGATTGAAAAATACGACCTTGATGACGAGGTCAAAACGCTGACCGGCCAGAGTGGTCAAACCTACCAGGCCCGGAGCGTAATCATCGCGACCGGGGCCAGCCCGCGCAAAGTTGGCTTCCCCGGTGAGGACGAATTCCGGGGACGGGGAATTGCCTACTGCTCGACCTGTGACGGCGAGCTCTTCTCCGGCCTGCAGATCTTCGTGGTCGGCGGTGGCTACGCGGCTGCCGAGGAGGCCGACTACCTGAGCCGCTTTGGCAAGCACGTCACGGTCCTGGTGCGGGGCGATCACTTCACCTGCCCACCGCTGACGGCGGCCCGGGCACTGAACAACCCCAAGGTCAGCATTGAGTACAACACCGAGGTAAAGCGTGTCGACGGGGATGACTACCTCACCAGCGCCACCCTGGTTAACAACAAGACGGGGAAGGAAACCGTCTACCACGTCGATGACGGCGACACCACCTTTGGGATGTTTATCTACGTCGGCACCCAGCCGGCAACACAGAAACTGCAGGGCTTGGTTGACCTGGACGAGCGTGGCTACATCAAGACCGATGAAAACTGTGCCACCAGTGTTCCCGGCGTTTATGCGGCCGGGGACGTGATCGTCAAGCCGCTGCGGCAGATCATCACCGCCGCTGCTGACGGGGCTACTGCCGCGACGGCTGCGGAAGCCTACGTCACCGCCCAAAAGCAGCGCCAGGGGATCCCAATCCACACCGTGGAAGCCAAGCAACCCGCCAAGACGGTTGGCCAGACCAGTCAGTTAGACGAGCAGGAAGAAATCACGCCTCACCAGGGCACCTGGCTGACGGCCGACATTGACGCCCAGCTCAAGCCGATCTTTGCCCGTCTAACCAAACCGGTCATTTTCCAGGTCAATACCACCGATGGGGAGCTCAGCCAGCAATTGGTCAGCTTCGTCGATGAATTCGTTGGCTTGGACGACCACTTCACGATGCAGACGGTTGAGGGCAGCGGGCAGTACCTGCCAATGCTGAAGCTGCTCGATGGCGATGGTCAGGACACCGGGCTTCACTATGCCGGCATTCCGACCGGCCATGAGTTGAATTCGCTGGTCCTGGGCGTCTACAACGTTGCCGGCCCAGGACAGACGATTGCACCGGAATTAGCCGCGCGGATCAAGCAGCTGCCAGCAACCGACATTCGGATTGGCGTTTCGCTGACCTGCCACTTCTGCCCAGACGTGGTCGCGGCCTGCCAGCGGATGGCCTCGTTGAATCCAGGGATTACGGCGACGATGATTGATCTTCAGCACTTCCCGGCACTGCGGAAGGAAAAGAAGATTATGTCCGTGCCGGCAACCATGATCGGTGACGATCCGGTCATCTTCGGCAGCCAATCACTGGAAGAGCTGGTTACCGCCGTTGAAAAGCACGGTCAAAAGTAAATAAGCAAAAACGACACCTGATAAATCCACAAATTTATCGGGTGTCGTTTGCTGTTTTATACAGTTAAAGACTAGAGTTACGTTCTTTACAGGTTTTCATCCGTCTTAAAGTTCAGTTCACAGTAATCGGTCATCTTGGTGATCAGGTCGAGGGACAGCTTCTTATAGGCGTTCAGGGTGTCAATGGCGTAACCGTTGCTCTGCATCGTCAAATAGGAGCTCCGTGATTCGCCGTTCATCGTCTGGCATTCACGGTCGGTCTCGGCGATCATCTTGATGGCGGCGCTGTTGCGTTCCTTCTGCACATCACGCAGCAACGGCAGGAAGTCGTGGAGGTGACTGTCGACCAGGACGCTGGCGTGCTTGAAGATCCAGTAGGCGGAATTCAGCTGGGCCGGCAGCTTGCCGCGCTTGTACGGTGCCGGGACCTCGGTGATCCCGTTGAAGAACGGAACGTAGGTGCTCTCGGCGGCGACGCCCATTGCCAGCCAGTGGATGTTGGCGCCCGGCTGCCGGTTCATCTGCAGGATGTGCGACTCCTGGGTCTTGGCCAGGCTGATTGGCCGGTACTTGTGCGCGCCCTTGCCGTGACCGATCGGGTCAAATTCGGTGCCCTCGTAGTGGTTGCTGAGGTAGCGCTGGGCGTCGAAGATGGAGAGCTTGTGGTCCGGCTTCATCAGGAATGGCAGCTCGGTTGATTCCGGCGTCTCGCCTGCGGCCTGCTTTGGACTAAAGAGCTGGTGGCCGATCCAGACCCGCGGCTCGCTGTAAATCGCGTCGGAACGGTCGGCCGTCCCGAAGATCTTGCGGAAGTTAAAGTGGTCCGGATCCGGGTTCAGGTGGTGCTTGTCGACGAAGGCCTGGATCTCGGGGTGGAACATGAAGTTCTTCGTGTCGGTGAAGTCGATGTCCTGGATGGCTAGCTGGTTGGCAACCACGGCGTAGGAGTCGTCCGGGATCCGCTGGGCAACCCAGTAGTGACCGGCCCCGGTTTCAAAGTACCAGGCCTCGTCATTGTCGGCGAAGAGGATGCCGTTGGTTTCACCGGTCCCGTACTTGGCGATCAGGTTGCCGAGCCGCTGGACCCCTTCGCGCGCGGACTTGATGTATGGCAGGACGACGGTAACCATCGCTTCTTCATTGAGCCCATTGTCCACCAGTGGGTCGTAGCCAAGAACCAGGGGATTGGAGTAGGCACTCTCGGTGGCACTCATAGCGACGTCGTACTCGTTGATCCCGTCCTCTTCGAACAGGCCGGCCTTGTCGGTCCATTCCGGCGTAGCGGTGTAGCGGGCACTGTCGCTCGGCAGGTCGAGCTCCAGCTTCGTTTCCTTCGAAATAAAGTGGGTTGGCATCTCGCCGTGCTGGTGAACAACCATGTGCTTCGGCCAGGCGGCCTTGGCGTCTTCGTTGCGCCCAATCATGATCGTGCCGTCAATGCTGGCTTTTTTACCAATTAAAATACTGGTACAAGCGGATAGTTTATTAGCCATATCAAAAACTCCTCCAAAAAGTAGATTGATAACGTTTACATAATTAAATTATAACGCTTTTCTACTTGAATTACGATGTTAGATAAGTTTACTATAGAAATTTCCTAGTTTGCAAGAGGAAAATGCCAGTATATAATAGGAAGAATGATTTCAATGAATAGGGAGCGATAGAAATGGAAAGGCTGTCTTTCCTGATTGTAATGTTAGCGGCCCTGGTGATCCCGATCGCAATGGCGCGGTTCAAGATCGCCAGCGTGCCGACAGCGGTGGCCGAGATCGTCACCGGGATCATCATCGGCAAGAGCGTCTTCGGCTGGGTCAACCCGACCCAGGGACTCAACATGATGGCGACCCTGGGGACGATGATGTTGATGTTCTTATCGGGGATGGAAATCAACTTCGACCTCTTCAAACGGCAGGCCGGGGCGGCACCGAATCCCAAGTCACCGGTCAACCTGGCAATGCAGGCGTTCGGCCTGGTCTTCATCACCGCGGCGGTCCTTGGGGTAATTTTGAAGTGGCTGGGGCTCTTCAACGATATTTTCCTGACCACGATCCTCTTTTCGACGGTCGCCCTTGGCGTGGTGATTGCGACCCTGAAGGAAAAGGAGATCCTGGGCCGGCCGGCGGGGCAGACGATCCTGCTGACGGCGGTCCTGGGGGAAGTCGTGCCGATGCTGTCGCTGACCGTCTACGCCTCGATCAACGGGGGCAATGCGAGCCGGCTCTGGCTGATCGTCCTGCTCTTCTTGGCGGCGATCTTCCTCTTGCGGCGGTTTAAGCAGCCCTTCATCTGGTTTAATAAGATTTCGAAGGCGACGACCCAGCTGGACATTCGACTGGCCTTCTTCCTGATCTTCACCCTGGTGGCGATTGCCGAGCGAGTCGGGGCCGAGAACATCCTCGGGGCCTTCTTGGCGGGGATGGTCATGAAGCTGCTCGAGCCCAGCGAAGACACCCAACAGAAGCTGACCTCGATCGGGTACGGTTTTTTGATCCCGTTCTTCTTCATCATGACCGGGGTGAAGCTGGACATCAAGCAGCTCTTCGCCAACCCACGGGCCCTGGCCCTGATTCCGGTGCTGGTAGCTGGCTTTATCCTGGCGAAGATGCCGACGGTGCTGATCTTTTCGCGGCGCTTTTCGAAGCGGAATTCATTTGCCGGCGGGTTCCTGACCGTGACGACAATCACCCTGGTCCTGCCATCGCTGCAGGTGGCCCGCAACCTGCACGCCATCACCAGCACGCAGTCGGATGCCTTTATCCTGGCGGCGGTGATCGTCTGCATCCTCGGGCCGATCGTCTTCAATTCGGTTTACAAGCTGGGGCCGGCCGACATGATCAAGCAGCGGGTCGTCATTCTCGGCGCCAACACTGCGACGGTCCCGGTCGAGCAGCAATTGTCGAAGAATTGGTACGTCGTCCGGATGGTGTCCGATTCGCAGGATAATTACAAGACCTACAACAGCGAGGTTCGGGATCTGACCTACCTAGAAAAGGTGGATGAGACAACTTTGGACGAGCACGATTTCTTCGACACGGACATCCTGGTGGCGGCCTTCAAGGATGACCGCAAGAACGCCAAGCTGGCGCGGATTGCCAAGCGCCACGGGGTGACCCGGGTGATTGCCAGCCAGCAGAACCCGAAGACGGATCACCGGCGGATCGACGAGCTGACGGCCCAGGGGATTGAAATCTACAACATCTTCAACGTCCAAATCAGCGTGATGCGGGCGATGATCGAGAGCCCGTCGATCGTGGAAATGCTGACGGATACCGAGGCCGGGCTGTTCGAAGCCACGGTCCGCAACCGGCGCTATACCGGCCAGGAACTGCATTCCTTGCCATTTATCGACCGGATCACGGTCAGCCGGATTTACCGCAATCACAAGCCGATTTCGCCCCACGGTGACACGATCATCGAGCTGGGCGACCACATTCTCTTCACCGGAAACCACACCGATGCCGAGGAGGTCCGGGCCCAATTGCGGCGGAAGAATTGATGCCTATTATAATAGTAGAAAAGCCTTCGCAATTTTGATTTGCGAAGGCTTTTTTAGTCGGTAAAATACCGGTGGCTAGTCTTTTGTTGTTGCTTTGTGGTAGTAGGCGCGTGCTTGCTCATCAGAAAGGTTTAGCACGGTTGTTAGGAAATGAATGATTTCATCTTCAGATTGCCCCTGCTTGAGAAGGCCGTTAATTAAGCTGAGTCGGTCATTTTCAATTCCTTGGTTCCGTCCCTTGATTTCCGCCTGATCCAGTTCGTATTGGTGATCCATTTCCATTAAAGACATTCGCATAAAGTCCGCCCTCCATTTCTTATTGTGCTTAACTTCCGTGATCTTCTGTCTTAATTTTAACCCAAATGCGTCTTCCTGCCCACCGGAACGCCCGGCAATCTGGTCGAGAAAGGTCTGCAACTTTGCCGGGACCTCGTGGCGCTCGCTGGTGACGTTGAGATAGACGTCCGTGGCCCCGTCCCAAACTAAGAAAGCCGGATCCTGGTTGAGCCGCTTATTGACCGAATAGTACTGCCGCCCCAGTCCCATCGGGTCGAAGCAACAGATAAAGATGACGTAGGAATTGTGGGCATAGTTGTAGTTCTCGCCCCGCTCGTACGAAGCGAAGGCGTTCAGCGACTGGTAATAGCGGACGCGCTTGAAGAGGTTGGGGCTCTCGGCTACCTGCATCTCGATGTCGTAGTGGTTGTTGGCATCGTCCGTGGTGTAGACGTCGAAGCGAACCCCCTTGGCATCGTTGCTGGGGTTGATCTCCTCCTGCGCTCGTGGCGGCTTGATGCTCTTGATGGCCAGCCCCGGCAAAATGCTCTGGATGACCTCCAGGCAGATCTCGGGATCGGTCATCACCTTGCTGAAGACAAAGTCGTTTTCAAGGCCCGCCTTGCGCCAGTTGGCGGCGGCTTGTTGGATTCTGTTCATTGCAAAATTCCTCCTTCTACCCTTTAAATACGGAAGAATTTTGCAAATGAACTAAAAAATTTAATTTCAGATTAAATGCTGAACTTGTCTCTTAGAGCGTTGGTCATGACTTCACTAAAATTAATGCCATTTTCCTTGCCCAATTCGTTTAGATAATTTGGAATCGTAATGGTCTTTTTAACGACTTTGTTATCGTGCTTGCGTTTGTATTCTGAAACGTTGACTCGGACGAGGGTGACCGTTTCGTTTTTCTTGGTTTGAGGTAAGGCGTAATTAGAAGTGGGCAGGCTTTCCTCAAGACTGGTCGTTCCGATGTAGTCCTCGGCCATTGCGATGGCGTCGGCGATGGACTTTCCTTGGGTCATACCGTTATCTAAGTCCGGAATGGTTACTAAGTACGGGCAATCGGTATCATCGGGTTCATATTTGATGATGATTGGGTAAACAACAATTTGGTCAGTAGTTTTCATGAGTATTCCCTCCGTCCTTCCCTTCATTTTATCACACGTATTTAGCACGTACGAAGGGGATGACTTTCGTGCGAACCCTTCTACTATATAAGTACGGAAGAACTGTCCGCTTTTATCTTTCTATGGTAAAATTAAGGAAAACAATAAAGGAGGGCACTGTCATGCCATTAGTACACATCGACCTGATCGAGGGCCGGAGCGAAGAACAACTCAAGGGCCTGGTAAAGGACGTTACGGCTGCCATCTGCAAGAACGCTAATGTTCCAGCTGAACGGGTGCACATTGTTCTGAACGAAATGCAAAAGGACCGCTACAGCGTTGGCGGCAAGATGGTTAGCGATAACTAAATTTTGATCAGTCACCCGGGAGGCTCCCAGGTGACTTTTTTCTTGATCGGCTGTTTCGAAAGGATGAGTGAAGTGAACGAGCAACAATACATCATGGCAATCGACGAGGGGACGACCAGCTCCCGGGCGATTATCTTCGACCACGACGGCAATAAGGTGGGAATGAGCCAGCAGGAATTCCCCCAGTACTTCCCACAACCGGGCTGGGTCGAGCACGACGCCACCGAGATCTGGGACAGCGTCCAGCAGGTCATGTCGGACGTGATGATCAAGACCCAGATCAAACCTTACAAGATCGCGGCGATCGGGATCACCAACCAGCGGGAGACAACCGTCATCTGGGATCGCCACACCGGCAAGCCGATCTACCACGCGATCGTCTGGCAATCCAAGCAGACTAGCGAGATCGCCGAGCAGCTGATCCATGACGGCTACAAGAAAATGATCCACGACAAGACCGGGCTGGTGATCGATTCCTACTTCGCCGCCACCAAGATCAAGTGGATCCTCGACCGGGTTCCCGGCGCCCGCGAAAAGGCGGAGCGCGGCGACCTGCTCTTCGGGACGATCGACACCTGGCTGCTCTGGAACCTGACCGGGGGCCGGGTCCACGCGACCGACGTCACCAACGCCAGCCGGACGATGCTCTTCAACATTCACAAGCTCGAATGGGACCAGGACATCCTCGACCTGCTCGACATTCCACGCCAGATCCTGCCCGAGGTCAAGGAGAGCTCGGCCATCTTCGGCTACACCGGTGACTTTACCTTTTACGGGGTCCAAATTCCGATCGCTGGAATCGCCGGGGACCAGCAGGCGGCGCTCTTCGGTCAGGCGGCCTACGACGAGGGTTCGGTGAAGAACACCTACGGGACCGGGGCCTTCATCGTTATGAACACCGGGTTAAAGCCGACCCTGTCCGACAACGGCCTGCTGACGACGATTGCCTACGGGCTGGATGGCAAAACCCACTACGCCCTGGAAGGCAGCATCTTCGTCGCCGGGTCCGCGGTCCAGTGGCTGCGGGATGGGCTGAAATTCTTCGCCCACGCCAGCGAATCGGAGAAGCTGGCCCTCGACGCCAAGTCGACCGGCGGCGTCTACGTCGTGCCGGCCTTCACCGGGCTGGGGGCGCCGTACTGGGATCAGGAGGTCCGTGGTGCCATGTTTGGCCTGACCCGGGGGACCGAGCGGGGACAGATCATCCGCGCCACCCTGGAGTCGATCGCTTATCAGACGCGGGACGTGGTCGATACGATGGTCAAGGACACCAAGCTGCCGCTGTCGGCGCTGACGGTTAACGGCGGGGCTTCGCGGAATGACTTTCTGATGCAGTTTCAGGCCGATATTCTGCAGACGCCGATCAAACGGGCCGAGATGGAGGAGACGACCGCGCTGGGCGCCGCCTTCTTGGCCGGTTTAGCCGTCGACTTTTGGAACAACACGGACGAGCTGCGCAAGCTTTCCAAGATCGGCGACGAATTCCAGCCACTGATGGCACCTCAGCGCGCCGGTCAGCTCTATGCCGGCTGGCAACAGGCCATCAAGGCCGCACAATACTTTAGTCACGGAGAAGAATAAATGACAGATAACCAACAGATGATTACCGACCTGAGTGACTTTATTCACGCCAGTCACGAGGATGAATTGACGCGTGAGGAGTCGCTCTACCTGACGATGCTCGACCAGTGGAAGCACCTCAACCGGCCCGGCGTGACCTGGGCGGATGAGGACAGCGAGCGGCTCTACGCCAGCTACTGGCAGAAGATGCAGACCTGGCACCAGCACTTCATGGAGTCCCGCAAGCAAATTATGGTGGCGGATGCCCTGGGTCTTCCACAGATGTATAATCTCTACGTCCAGACGCTGGTGGAGACCAGGGAGGACGCCCTCGATGCCGTGGAGGAACTGGACGCCCACGAGCTGCGCGCCGTGATCCCGCTGAACAGCTTCCCGCGCCTGCTCAAGATGGAGGTCCAACAGCTAGCGGCACTGGACCTGGAGGAGCTGTCATCGCTGGATGGCCAGCTGCTGACGGAATACTTGGACGCAATCATCGAAATTGTTGATGAGAATCAGGAGGAAGAGTAGATGAAGGGTGCAATCCTAAACGTAAATAACATTATTGTCGACGTCGACCAGCTGCAGTTCGCAGCCTGGCGCGACCTGGCCATGTACGAGTACGGCATGGGCTTGCCGGGCAAGATGGCGGCGAGGCTGAAGGGCCAGAGTCGTGACCAGGTATTGGATGCCGTCTTGGCTCACTTCAAGCAGACAGCCACGGCTGCGGAGCGCCAGGAAATCCTGGCCGAGCAGGACAAGTTCTACGAGAAGACTCTGGCAACGGTGGACGAAAGCAAGCTGCTGCCGAACGCCCAACAGCTGGTGATCAGCCTCTATGACCACTACGTCAAGGTGGGAATCCACGACCTGGATGGGCACGCGGCGGACCTGATCAAGCAGGTCAAGCTGGACGGCTACGTAGACCTGGTGGGGCCAAAGGATGATGCGGATGACAACCCATACACGGCCCTGGTGGACCAGCTGGACGTGTCGGCCGCTGGCAGCATTGCCGTCGTGACGAAGCCGACGGACCTGGGGCAGGCCACGGCGGCCGGGTTGACGACGATCGGTGTCGGGGATGCCACGGAGCTGAAGGGTGCTGACTACCAGGTCAGCCTGGTGGGCGACCTGCGCTACCAGATGCTGGAGAAGGTCTGGGAAGATAAGCAATAGAAGTTATTGGAGAAGGAAAATTGGAAAAAACAGGTAAAGTTCGTCAAAGCAATATCGAATTATTGCGAATTGTAGCTATCTTAATGGTGATTGTACTGCACTATCTCAATGGTTGGATGGGCGGTGCATTGGACCATGTTCAGTCAGGTAGCATTAATTACTATTTGAGCCATTTCATCGAATCGCTTTGTATTATTGCGGTAAACGTCTTTGTTATCATTACGGGTTACTTCTCTTACAAGCGGACAAGAGTTAATTTGT
The DNA here is from genome assembly GCF_022482365.1 of Limosilactobacillus sp. NCBI lineage: Bacteria > Bacillati > Bacillota > Bacilli > Lactobacillales > Lactobacillaceae > Limosilactobacillus > Limosilactobacillus sp. The sequence continues at coordinate 607,420 of NZ_JAKVPE010000001.1, read as the reverse complement.
CAAAGGTCGTTAAATTGTTTTTGACCTAAATTTCAAGAATAAGTTAGCCACTGGACTCAAATAAATAATACTGACCAATTGATTATTGGTTGATGGAGCTGTGATATCTCTTGGTAGAAGGCCTTACGATAGATATCCATTGACGAATGTCCATTAAACATAGCTCGTGGATAGTGATTCATCCAATCATTAGTCGCTATGATCTGAGCACTACTATAGTTATTTATAGCTTCACCTTTGGTAATCTCCTTGCGGAGAAACCGGTTATTGATCTCATTGGATCCACGTTCCCAAGGGGAATACGGATCAGCATAGAAAACATGATCGTGAACTTGTGTTAACTCACTAAATTCTGAACCGTTGTCAGAGGTTATTGTCTTAAAAATGCGATAGTAAGCATCTGTGCCCATTTTCTGGCGCAAATTTATAAAGAACTGATTTACTGCATGCGCAGTTTTACCAGCAATTTTACTCGTGATATTAACTCGTGAAAGGCGATCAGTCATTACTAGTACAACACTGTCATTACCGTTTTTCTGTCCCTGAACTGTATCCAGTTCCCAATGGCCAATTTCGGACCGTTGGTCCGCAGTTTGAGGTCGTTGAGCAATATTAGGCCCTAAGCACCTTTTAGCTTGCGGATGAGTTTGATGATGCTTACGTTTAGGTTTTTCAAAGAGGTCTAAATTGGACGTACGAAGCACACCCTCATTAATCCATTGATATAAAGTTACAACCGACTTTGGGATCAGGGTGCCATCATTCATTAAATCTCGAGCCTTATAAATAACCGCTTGTGGGGAGTAATGGTGGTCGTCAAACTCACCAAGCATTAGCTGATCAGCTAATCGTAAAAATTGCTTTGAAGAATAATATAAGCGACGACGACCAGAATGGCGGTGATGTTCAAGATATGTGGCCTGACCAGCTTCATAACTATAGATGTAGTAAGAATATTCGTAAATCTTACCATTAGATTTTTGACGACGAAGTTGGCGGACCGTACCACGGTTGAGCTCGTTATTAATTGTTTGATGATTAACTCCTAATTGGCGACCAATTGCGCGATTGGAAAGTCCTCCTAAATTTCAAGAATAAGTTAGCCACTGGACTCAAATAAATAATACTGACCAATTGATTATTGGTTGATGGAGCTGTGATATCTCTTGGTAGAAGGCCTTACGATAGATATCCATTGACGAATGTCCATTAAACATAGCTCGTGGATAGTGATTCATCCAATCATTAGTCGCTATGATCTGAGCACTACTATAGTTATTTATAGCTTCACCTTTGGTAATCTCCTTGCGGAGAAACCGGTTATTGATCTCATTGGATCCACGTTCCCAAGGGGAATACGGATCAGCATAGAAAACATGATCGTGAACTTGTGTTAACTCACTAAATTCTGAACCGTTGTCAGAGGTTATTGTCTTAAAAATGCGATAGTAAGCATCTGTGCCCATTTTCTGGCGCAAATTTATAAAGAACTGATTTACTGCATGCGCAGTTTTACCAGCAATTTTACTCGTGATATTAACTCGTGAAAGGCGATCAGTCATTACTAGTACAACACTGTCATTACCGTTTTTCTGTCCCTGAACTGTATCCAGTTCCCAATGGCCAATTTCGGACCGTTGGTCCGCAGTTTGAGGTCGTTGAGCAATATTAGGCCCTAAGCACCTTTTAGCTTGCGGATGAGTTTGATGATGCTTACGTTTAGGTTTTTCAAAGAGGTCTAAATTGGACGTACGAAGCACACCCTCATTAATCCATTGATATAAAGTTACAACCGACTTTGGGATCAGGGTGCCATCATTCATTAAATCTCGAGCCTTATAAATAACCGCTTGTGGGGAGTAATGGTGGTCGTCAAACTCACCAAGCATTAGCTGATCAGCTAATCGTAAAAATTGCTTTGAAGAATAATATAAGCGACGACGACCAGAATGGCGGTGATGTTCAAGATATGTGGCCTGACCAGCTTCATAACTATAGATGTAGTAAGAATATTCGTAAATCTTACCATTAGATTTTTGACGACGAAGTTGGCGGACCGTACCACGGTTGAGCTCGTTATTAATTGTTTGATGATTAACTCCTAATTGGCGACCAATTGCGCGATTGGAAAGTCCTTGCGACTTTAAAGTCGCAATCATCACACGTTCTTCTTTAGTAAGATGAGCATTCTTTTTATGAGTAGTCAATAAAATAGTAGACATGGTATCATTTAAGTGCGTCATTTGACGGACATCCTTTCATATAGGTTTGGTTCACTTAATATGATACCTGATGTCACGCCGAATGGCGTTTTTTATTTACCACCAACTGGGTGGCTAACTTCATTCTATAATCTACCAAATTGTTTTTGATAATGATATTTTGGGGTTTATTGCTTTCACTAGTAACGGTTTTGGCTTTGCAAAAGCGGCAATTTAGTATTCATTTAGCGATTGGAATCATTGAGGCTTCGTTCAGTCAGTGGTTCGTTGTTATTTACTGCATTTTATATTTAACAATCCCGTTCCTTAATGTTGTAACAGGTAACATTAAGCAGAGTAGTTTTAGGGCCCTTTTGGGAATTGGCCTATTCTTCTTTTATGTTTGGCCGACCTTTTTTACTGCGGTTCCGCTTAGCGACGGTGGTTACGGGATTGTCAACTTTGTTTTCCTATATTTAATAGGGACGTATATTCATAAGTATTGGTAGATTATAGAATGAAGTTAGCCACCCAGTTGGTGGTAAATAAAAAACGCCATTCGGCGTGACATCAGGTATCATATTAAGTGAACCAAACCTATATGAAAGGATGTCCGTCAAATGACGCACTTAAATGATACCATGTCTACTATTTTATTGACTACTCATAAAAAGAATGCTCATCTTACTAAAGAAGAACGTGTGATGATTGCGACTTTAAAGTCGCAAGGACTTTCCAATCGCGCAATTGGTCGCCAATTAGGAGTTAATCATCAAACAATTAATAACGAGCTCAACCGTGGTACGGTCCGCCAACTTCGTCGTCAAAAATCTAATGGTAAGATTTACGAATATTCTTACTACATCTATAGTTATGAAGCTGGTCAGGCCACATATCTTGAACATCACCGCCATTCTGGTCGTCGTCGCTTATATTATTCTTCAAAGCAATTTTTACGATTAGCTGATCAGCTAATGCTTGGTGAGTTTGACGACCACCATTACTCCCCACAAGCGGTTATTTATAAGGCTCGAGATTTAATGAATGATGGCACCCTGATCCCAAAGTCGGTTGTAACTTTATATCAATGGATTAATGAGGGTGTGCTTCGTACGTCCAATTTAGACCTCTTTGAAAAACCTAAACGTAAGCATCATCAAACTCATCCGCAAGCTAAAAGGTGCTTAGGGCCTAATATTGCTCAACGACCTCAAACTGCGGACCAACGGTCCGAAATTGGCCATTGGGAACTGGATACAGTTCAGGGACAGAAAAACGGTAATGACAGTGTTGTACTAGTAATGACTGATCGCCTTTCACGAGTTAATATCACGAGTAAAATTGCTGGTAAAACTGCGCATGCAGTAAATCAGTTCTTTATAAATTTGCGCCAGAAAATGGGCACAGATGCTTACTATCGCATTTTTAAGACAATAACCTCTGACAACGGTTCAGAATTTAGTGAGTTAACACAAGTTCACGATCATGTTTTCTATGCTGATCCGTATTCCCCTTGGGAACGTGGATCCAATGAGATCAATAACCGGTTTCTCCGCAAGGAGATTACCAAAGGTGAAGCTATAAATAACTATAGTAGTGCTCAGATCATAGCGACTAATGATTGGATGAATCACTATCCACGAGCTATGTTTAATGGACATTCGTCAATGGATATCTATCGTAAGGCCTTCTACCAAGAGATATCACAGCTCCATCAACCAATAATCAATTGGTCAGTATTATTTATTTGAGTCCAGTGGCTAACTTATTCTTGAAATTTAGGAAAGTAATCAAAAATGGAAAACAACAAACCTTTCAAAAACATTATCGTTACCGGGGGCTGTGGCTTCATCGGCTCCAATTTCGTCCACTACTTGGTCAAGTACCATCCCGAAGTTGAACACATCACGGTCCTGGACAAGCTGACCTATGCCGGGAACCCGGCCAACATCGCGGGCTTGCCGAAGGACCGGGTCAAGCTGGTCGTCGGCGACATCTGCGACAAGGACCTAGTTGACAAGCTCGTCAGTCAGGCCGATGCCGTGGTGCACTACGCCGCCGAGAGTCACAACGACAACTCGCTGATCGACCCGACGCCGTTTATCAAGACTAACATTGAGGGGACCTTCACCCTCATCCAGGCCTGTCGCAAGTATGACGTTCGCTACCATCACATCTCAACCGATGAGGTTTACGGCGACCTGCCGCTGCGCGAAGACCTGCCAGGTCATGGCGAGGGTCCTGGTGAAAAGTTTACGCCGGATTCACCATACCGGCCGTCCAGTCCATATTCATCTTCGAAGGCCAGTTCCGACCTGCTTGTCCGGGCCTGGGTGCGTTCGTTCGGCTTGCGGGCCACGATCTCGAACTGCTCGAACAACTACGGCCCTTACCAGCACATTGAGAAGTTCATCCCGCGCCAAATCACTAATATCCTGAGTGGCATCCGGCCCAAGCTCTACGGTTCCGGCAAGAACGTCCGGGATTGGATCCACACCAATGACCACTCCCGCGCCGTTTGGGACATTTTGACCAAGGGAAAGATTGGTGAGACCTACCTGATCGGGGCCAATGGCGAGAAGAACAACAAGGAAGTTCTGGAAATGATCCTAGAACTGATGGGGCAACCCAAGGACGCCTATGATCACGTTAAGGATCGCCCGGGTCACGACCTCCGTTACGCCATCGACGCCACCAAGCTGCGGACGGAGCTCGGCTGGGAGCCGGAGTTCACCGATTTCCAGTCCGGCCTCCAGCACACGATTGACTGGTATACCCAGCATGAAGATTGGTGGAAAGACGAGAAGGCCGCGGTGGAAGCCAAGTACGCTAAGAATGGGCAATAATTTGTAATTATGCCATAATAACTTTAATTAAAGCTAAACTCCTGATATGATTCGACTTTTGTTGATCGATCATATCAGGAGTTTTGAATTTTTAAAAAACAAATTATGAACATTCTTTGACGATCTCTTGACGATCGGATGATAAACAGTGATCTGCGAAAACAGAAAGCACCGATGCTACTAGAACAGCGTAAAGCCCGTTTATTGAATGGAGCGCATGCTACTATCAGGACAGTAAATGAGTATATTCTGTAATTAATTCCTTAAGTGTTTGAAAAACTAAGGAGGAATATCAACTGACAAAGTGATAGTGGTTTATTATATGTGCAACAAAACTTCTTATTTAAATGCACGTAATTGTACATTCACATATCCAATGATAAACCAGTCACGGTTACAAGGGGTGAAAGAAAATGGCAAGAAAAGAGAACCACAAGGAAAAGTACAGCAAGGTTAAAATGTATAAGACTCATCAGGGCTGGGTAAGCTGTTTAACGCGCTTCTTTAGTATCTTGCATTTTTCAAAAAAGGTCGAAGCAAAGGACACGGCAGTTGATCCGGATGAGCTCGGTGACGATCGTTTTTCAGGGACGCTCAATTCCTATCTGAAGGGTCTGGGCGTGGTTTCAACAATTCTGGGTGTCGGCGGAGTGATTGATGCCGCCGCCCCAACGACGGTCCAGGCCGCCACTGAAACGGTGGACATGAGTTTACAGGAGCTGGGGTCAACCAGTGTTTCTGAAACCGACAGCACTTCTTCACAATCCACTAGCAACCAGTCGACTAGCGGTTCTCTAAGCGTGGACAGCACTTCCGCTTCTTCCCAGAGCTACCTCCACGTCGCAAGCTAGCTTGACGTCAACAAGCTCGTCAATTGCTTCAACCAGCGATTCGAGTCAGCAGGGTACGACGAGCCAAAGTCAGGAATCGCAATCGACCTCTTCAAAGAGCACCTCAGTTGTACAGAGTACGGAATCGACCTCGGCTAGCCTGGCTAGTCAGAGTTCTTCAACTGCGGAATCGGTCATCAGCTCCCAGTCGGTTTCTTCTTCCGCTTCTAATACCGAAGCGGAAAGCGAGGCCAGCTCGACTTGGACAGCGTCGACTAGCTATGCGGACTCGACCGACGGTGTTGTGGGCGGGTATGGCTGGGTCCAGATTACCGTCACCAGCCCCAAGCTCTTGAATGTTAAGCAGGGCGATACTTATATGATCCAGGTTGGTGATTCAACAACCTTCGATTACGACACGACGCCAATCACCACTGATGATTACACGGTTACCTCGTTGGGCGGTGGCACGTACGAGTTTGTAGCCAATGCGGATAAGGACTACGCCAGCTTTAGCTTCACGATCAGCGTAAAGCCAAAGGAAATTGTCACGGCCGATCAGACGATTGAGGTTCCGGTCACAATAAGTCATGACGGGGAAACGATTTCGCTGACGACGGCGGTTAATCTAACGCCACCGGCGACGGTATCCTATGAGGAGTCGCATCCCCTCGTTAAGTACGTTTGCTTTGGGAAGATTTCGGGAACGAATAAGGTTGCTTGGGGGCTATACATCGACTACAACAAGGCCGACCTGAGCGACCTCCAATTCACCGCTAATTTTCCGGGGCAAACGGTCGACAAGAGTTCGATTGAAGCCTACCTGGTCGGTGATGATGAAATCACGGATGCAAACGGCAACCCGCTCGATGCGACTAATCATACCTACACGAATTACAGTTATGATTTATCCAAGTATTTCCAGGACCACTCAACGACGAGTGACTTCAGCATCAGCAATAGTGGGGCGCTGACGGTCGGGGGAACGGACATGTCCCACCAGCCGATGTACATTTACTTCACCACGACGCTTGATGATCCAAACGGTTCGGCATCGTCGCAGCTTGAGCTCTCGGCGAAGGGCGGCAGCTCAACGCTGAATGTTGATGAGCAGCATTCGTCTGGTAATTCTGCTAGCTCAAGCAGCGGTAACAATCCGACCTCAAATACGACCAGCACAACGGATAGCACAAGCAATAGTGATTCAAACTCTGAAAGCACGAGTGCCTCATCTTCCGAAAGTGCAAGTGCGAGTGAGCTAATTTCCGCAAGCACAAGCGAAAGTACGGCCCAGAGCAGCTCGTTCAGTGAAAACGAATCCTTAAGCACGTCTGGTTCAGCCAGCATGAGCGCGTCGACGTCGGTAAGCACAGCCGCCAGCGTCTCAGGTTCGGCTAGCAGCAGCGTTTCAGAGTCAACTAGTGATTCCCAAAGTCAGTCGACATCAGAGAGCGTTTCGCAAAGTGCCTCGGCATCGACTAGCGGCAGCGATTCTCTGTCAGTCAGCATGTCTGAGAGCAGTTCATTTTCAACTAGCGATTCAGAGAGCTCTTCAGCATCCCGGAGCACTTCTCAGAGCGAGTCGCTTTCGACCAGTAGTAGCACATCTCGGCCAGTAAGCACGTCTGATAGTATTTCGTTCTCAACCAGCACTTCTCAAAGTCAGCCGGTATCGGAGAGCGGCTCCCTGAGTGTTTTGACATCGAGTAGTAACCATCCTTCTGCTTCGGTGAGTGAATCTGGCAGCAACTCGTTCTCTGCCAGTGATTCTGAAAGCTTGCCAACATCTGAGAGCGCCTCTCAGAGTGAATCGCTTTCGACCAGTAGTAGCACTTCCCAGCCAGTCAGCACATCTGACAGCACTTCTGAAAGCCAGCCGGCATCGGAGAGCGGCTCCGTAAGCATCTCAGCATCGAGTAGCGACCATGCTCCGACTTCGGTGAGTGAATCAGCCAGCGCCTCATTCTCTGCCAGTGATTCCAACAGCGGGTCGCTAGATAGCGAGAGCGCATTACCGCCGTCGCTATCAGGTCACTACAGCAACGCAGCTGCTTCGCCAACACAAAGCACGTCAACGTTAACCAGCAACTCCGTAAATGCATCGGCTTCAACTTCAATCAGTTATTCGCATTCGATTGAAAGTTCGCAGAGTCAATCAGAGAGTTTGGTACTTCCATTCTCTTCCTTGTCCTCATCTTCAACCAACGCTTTTGCCGTCAGCCCAGTCAGCGGCACGCCTTCTTTAACCGTAACTGACAGCTCAACAGTTAGTTCGACCAGTAGTTCGATCGATGGCAAGCTTTCGACTGACCAGAATAAGCTGCCCCAAACCGGCAATCGCCCGCAGCATTTGTCGGCCTTTGCGTTAGTAGCCCTCGCACTTGGCGCCTTGCTGGCCTTCCTGCCATTCGGAAAGAAACATCATCAGGATGGTGAATGAGTCGATAAGTTATCTCAATAATATTAATTTTAAAAGTTAAATTTGCTACTTTTTACGTATTTAAAGGGTGAAGGGTAAAATAGGCCTTCTTACCAGTTTGATAATTAAGTAATCTTAGAAGAAAATTCGGGGATTCATAATTTAATCAAGGGTAAGCGTCTTAATGTATAATGAACTATACGAAAGCATAAAGGGTAAAATGGATATAAATAATCTTAACGAAAACGAAATTAACTTATTGATTGACGCTGAGAAGAATCCGATAAATACTTTAAAGTATCAAGATATTATTAACCAGATACAGCAGACGCTAGTACTGTCTTCCCATACCTATCGATGTTCGGTAAAAGATAATAAACGAGGGATAATATATCAGTTTCAAGTTCATTCTACGCCCATTATCACTAAATTTTCAGTTGGCCTTATGTTTGTAGAAAACAAGGTGCACTTGATAAGAATAGATTTTGGGGATGATCTGCGGCATACTAATAATTACGGTACTAAAAATGAAGTTGTTATCTTAGGTTCACATGCTCATATTAATTCGCCAGCAGGGAAATATGTTTCAAAGAATGTCATTCCTATTGGCAGTATTAATGAATTTAAGAACATTAAAAAGATAAAAGATGGACTTGATGAGTTTATCAGCTATACAAATATAAAGAAAGCCAGGAGGTGAGTGCTTTGGACAACGCTTCTTTACTCGAAAATAGTTATTATAAGTGGTTAAAAGACGATTTAGTGTTTAAGAATATTGAAGACAATTATGTTTCCATCAGCACTCCCTTTATCGATACCAATTTCGATAATATCAATTTGTATGCTCGTTTTTTGTCGAAAGATAAAATAGAGGTATCAGATTTTGGTTACACAATTGCCAACCTCGAGGATACGGGAATCCGTCTTGATCGCCGCTCTAAAGTTGCTTGGCGAGTCTACACTAATGCTCTAAATGATTTTGGAGTTAGTAGAGAAGACGAGACTTTACTAATTAAAACTTCGCTGGATAAATTTCCCGTAGCGAAGAATCGCCTGTTGCAGGCAATTATGCGGATCAATGATATTTCTTATCTGAGTAAGGGGAATGTTAAAGAAGCATTTAACGATATTATTGAAGATTTCTTATTAAAGAAAGAAATCTTGTATACTCCCAATGTCGAAATTGCCACTGAAAACGGAATATCATCCCACTTTGACTTTTCAATTCCAAGCAAATCGGGGATGGAACGGCTGATTAAGACTTCAGCGCGACCAAATGATCTCAACTATGCAAAGGCCTTTAATTTTGATGTCCGGGTAACGTCACCGGTAAGAGACAATGCTAGATTTTATTACGTGTTAAACGATGTTACTCATAAAGTTAAGCTGAAGAATCAAACCATCAACACGGCACTTGAAGGCTTAAAAGCTGGTACTGCTGATGTTTCAGGGTTTGATGATATTATGAAAAATAATAATGTGTTTGTAAATGAATAGACGAAGGGAATGCATTTTGCGAACTGATACTGCTCACTAGTCAAAATGCTGTTTTACCTTTTGCAACTAAACAAGTCGGCCAATGGATTTCGATTCATTAGCCGACTTATTTTATGGCAATTTAACAAAAAACATACCCGATAAATCCGTAAATTTACGTAAGAGTTGCAGAAATCTATAGGTTTATCGGGTATTAAAGGCTGAAAATGCTTGTCGATTGGTGAAGAGACAGAAATCAAAAAAAGCATCGGAAAATTCCGGTGCTTTTAGTATATGTTGAGATTCAGCTTACTCATTGCAGTGAGTTCCAGACGGAGATGTAATGATTGAGCTCGTCCTCAGTAGCAGAGTAACTGTCCTGATCCTTTTGGAGTTGGTCCTTTGCGGCCTTTAAGCTGTTTTGCGAAGCAGTTAGCTTATTTTGCGCGTCTGTAAAGGCCTGCTTGTACGATGGGATATCTGCCGGATTAGTTTTATAATCAGGGATCGAAATCTCTTCGTTGTATGGAGACTGGTTGATCTTGCTCGATGGGTTAGCCTCCTCAGGCACAATTCCCATCTGGACCTGTTGCTTGACCCGGCTGCCATTTGGATTGGCGATGGAATTAAAGTGAACCTCGAGTCCATTCTTGGAATCAACGGAGACACCTAAAACTTCACCTTGGACTAAGTAATTCAAGTCACTGTTTAACCGAATTCCGAGGAGGTCCGTAGCATGGCCAAACTGTGAATCCGAGTGGTCACCTTCAAAGAGCAGATAAACTACAGCATCATAGACCAGTCGTTTGAGATCGTTAAGATTATTTACTTTCTCGTAACCTCCATAGAGCGACTCGCACACATAGTTGACGCCCCATTCCTTAGGCAGGACAGTATTTAGTTCATTAAAATCATGATTATGTTTATTCCAAATGCTCCAGTTATCCTTCAGATAAAGCTTAGCGGTTTCCTGTGAAATTGCCACCGACCCCTTAGTAATTTGATACAGTGGCGTACCCAGTTGAGCACGCATCTGGTTGAGTAAGTGGGCGGCATACTGGGTGGCAATTGTTGCGTCATGCTCTGATAAAGTACTGTCAGCATTAAACGTGACCGGGATCTTTTTATCATTTGGATTGTCTTTCCATGAATTAAAGTTCATATCGCGCCCCTTTTGATTGGTGCTCAACAGGGCTTGGTACTCAGAAGCAATTGTCTGATCTTTGTTGGAAAGGAATGAAACGTTCTTTTCCTTACTTAGGATGCCCTTCCAAGCATTGATCCACTCTTGCGGTGCCGTTAGCTTGTTTTCGGTTTGAATGCCTTCAAGGTCCTCCTTAGCCTGATCAAATGCATCTTGGTCAGTAGAAACTTGGCTTTGGGCGTCGTTTACTTTACCCCAGTCAGCATCAACCCGGTCACTAGCGGCTTGGTATTTGGCTTCCGCTGCATCAACCTGCTTCTGTGCCGCAGCGATTTTGGCAGCCTGATCATCGTTTTGATCTTGGTTAGTGTTGTCCTGGTCGTTATTGCCTTGATTTTGCTGAGAGCTGTCCTGATTATTATCTTGGTTTTGTTGATCATTGTTCGATTGGTTATTATCGGACGAAGTATTCTGGTCCGACTGATCGCTGTTGTCCCAAGACTCACCGGTCCACTGCCCATTGTCATTGAAGGTGTAAGTCTTGTCACCGATCGCCTGCGTACCGGTTACCATCCAGACGTTGTCATTGTCAAAGTAGTACCACTGGTTATTAATCTTCTGCCAGCCCTTGAGCGCCCAGGCGTTGGTTTGGTCGAAGTAGTACCAGCGATTATTAATCCTTTGCCAGCCGGTCAGGGCCCAGGCATTCTGGTTGTCGAAGTAATACCAGTTGGTGCCGGACTTGAACCAGCCACGGTCAGCCCAGGCATTCGTCGGGTCGAAGTAGTACCAGCGATTGTTAATCTTTTGCCAGCCGGTCAGGGCCCAGGCGTTTTGGTTATCAAAGTAGAACCAATTGCCGGCACCCGATTGGAACCAGCCGCGATCGGCCCAGGCGTTGGTCGGGTCGAAGTAGTACCAGTGGTTGTTAATCTTTTGCCAGCCAGTCAGTGCCCAGGCATTTTGGTTGTCAAAGTAGTACCAGTTATTGTTGATGTTTTGCCAACCGGTATTGGCCCAGGCATTCTGGTCATCGAAGTGGTACCAGTTGCCGGCACCGGACTTGTACCAGCCGGTTTGGGCGTAGCCACCGTCATTGAAGTAGTACCAATTATTATTGATCCGTTGCCACTGGTTGTAGACCCAGTTACCCTGACCATCGGTGTAAGACCAGCCCTGGTCAAAATGGGTCCATTGGTTGCCGGCGTTGGCCTTCGCCTGGGAAACCGTCAGATCGCTGGTGCTCGTCTTTTGGTCAGTGACAGTTTGGCTGGTGGTCGTCGTTTGATCCTGCTGCGTGCTCTGCGTGTCAGCGCTTTGGTTGCCATCTGCATCATCCTGACTAGCGGTCGGCTGTTGAGCCTGAACTAGTTGGGTGTCAGCGCTTGTAGTCGTCGTGTCAGCCTTGACGCTTTGCGTGGCCATCCCCCCGGCCAGCATCATCGCAGCAACCGTGATTGTCGCCGTCAGCCAGTTTTTACCGGCCTTATAGAGCTTCTTGTGTTCCTTAGACATTTTCAAATCTCCCCCTAAGATAGTGTCGTTACGGCTCTTATTATACTTCTTTTGTTTGTTGCTATGGCCTAGATTTCAGCTAGCGGCCACAACTTTCAGCGAAGGTTTAAAATTTTAATTCAGCCACGAGCCCGGGAAAATTTGCGGTAAAATCAAATTGGAAATTTGTAAAATAGTAGGTGAGTTCATTGAAGAAAATGATAACGGGGATGGCTGCCCTGATGGCAGTGCTGAGCCTGGCGGGATGTGGCAGTCAGGCGCAGAGCGGCCAGCACGGTTCGGCCACCAAATCAGGCAAGGTCGCCAAGGAGAGCAGTTCCATGGCCGCTGCTTCGGCCAGTTCTGCTCAGGCGAAGAATTCGTCGCAAGCAACCCAGGTAGACAACAAGACGGCGGGAGTCCTTGTTGCTCTGCTGGCCAGTCCGGACTGGTTCAAGGGCGGCATCCAGGACAACGAGATGTACTATGGTGAGGACGCCGGCAAGTATGGCTCGGGAAGCTCGAAAGGCAGTCTGGCTGGCTACAGTTTCCTGACGGCCAACGGTGACCCAACCAGCTATCTCTACTACAAAGTCAACGGTGACCAGGTGACCTATAAGCAGTGGATCCCGGGCGAGAGCGTTGCTGAGGGTCACATGCGGACGCGGACGATTAGTCTGGCCCGGCTGGAGAAAGATTACTATGTCACGCAGGACCAGAAGAACGAGGTTGATGGCTACGTCAGCCAGCTGCAGCCCGAAGAGGCTTACATGAGCTCGATTAAGAATGCCGAAAGCAGTAGTGATGATCAGAATTAACTAGAAGAAAAACCAGCGCGGTTGAAAATTGCGCTGGCTTTTTTAATACAAAATTCAAATTCTTCCGTCTATATATGATAGGGGATTAATTTGTCTTCTAAATCATATTTGTATCTCACGAGACACAAAGATGATATCATAATTCTTGAAAGAGTTTGGATGTGAAAACTGTGACCGTATCGCCAAAATAAGAAGGGGTGATTAAACATGACTACGGTAAATCTTTATAACCCGGAGTTAGGAGCTACCGAACTTTATGAAGAGAAATGGCTCCCGGAAAAGATTGATATTAAAGATGAAAAGGATGTTCTGGTTGTTAACCACTACTGGGAAGATCCGCGGGGTGAACTTTGGGGTGATTTTAATGATCCGATGGAAAATGTTCGCAGGGGATTCAATGTCTATCGTGTTAGGAAGGGGTATTTGTTGCCGGACGAAATTCGGCAACTGCGTAAACAATTAGGATTGCCAATTAGAAAATTTGCGGATGCGTTGGGCATCAGTTCTTCAGCGTTGACCCAGATCGAGAATAATCATCGGGTCCAAACCAAGTATCAGGATGTCCTTTTCCGAATGGTTCGCCACGATCCGCATGCCTTCCTTGCTTCTTTGAAGGACACCCAATCGACGTTAGAACCAAGTGGTGATTATGATGTTAATAATCACCTCTATGCCTACGACAGCACAGAAAATTTACAAGAGTTTCGGCCAAATGAAAAACGAGGAGGATTCGCATAAAATGACAGCTTTACAATTTAATACGTACCGGGTAAACGCGATGGAATACAATCGAAATGAGAACTTTACGGATTCCAGTGAACAGGTAGTAATTAAGCCACGATTGAAAACCAGTGTTCAGATTAAGGAAAATAAAATTGAACTGACTTTATCGGTGACTGTCGGATCGCTGACAGACAAGCGGGTGCCCTTTGAAGCACGATGTTCGGTTACGGGCAGTTTTACCTATCTTGCTGCTCAAGATAAGGCTAAAACCAATTTAGATACACTTGTTAATAGCAATGCCCTTGCTATTCTGTTTCCATACGTGCGGACGATCATTACGATGCTGACCGCCGGATCAAACGAGTACCCAGGCTACGTTATGCCAACAATTAACGTTAACAAAGCGCTAATTGATTTAGCCTAGATTTTTATATTGATGATGCTTTATTTTAGGGGATATAAAAGGCAGCTATGAATTAAATCACGGCTGCCTTAACTCTTATTTTCGTGCCTCTTCCAAATGGTGGTGCGCGTCAGTGCCTGAAATGTCGTAGGTTTCCATGAGCTGACGAATGATGATTCCGTCATTAAGCTGGAGGTTAATCAGCATTTTGGTTGCTAGGCGAATGCCCTTCTCCAAGCCGATTTCTTTACCTTTTCTTTCGGCATCTGCTAAATCTGCTTCATATTTCATAAATTGTTGCCGCCTTTCTGGATCCTGCTTGATTTGTGCCATCTTTTGGATAATTTGTTCCGCGAGTGCATCCCCGGGTTGAGTTTGATTGTGCATTAGCTTAAAAAGTCCCTTTAACTCTGGGTGATCGCTTAAATTCGTTGCTTGAGCATTAAAGAACCGGAAATGGTTTTCGTCTCCTGCTAGTAAGGAGGGATCTTCGATGCACCGCAATTCAAATTTGTATACTGGAGAATTGTTGCCAAAATAATCGAAGTCGCAAAAAAAGACGATGTAAAGGGGGTGAATATGCGGCTCACTATTGGCTTCGCATAAATTTTGCATGTCCGGATCCATAGTACTTAAATAGTATCGCATCCGCGCCTCTAAAGGGTAATTGCTCTTCTCCGCAGAAAACGACTCCAGAATGAAGGTTCGTTTTTGGTCATCGCGAACGTAGACGTCATAGTGCGGCCCTCCCGAATCTCGCACATCATCGGCAATATTGGGCAGTGGAATCTTTTTGACCTGTTTGATTCCAAGCTGCGGAAAGATCCTCTGCAGCAGCGCCAGGCAAAGCTGGTCGTCCTGCATCACCATTCCAAACATTCGGTCATCCAACAGCGTCAGATTTTTCCACTTGACGATGGCATCTTTGTAATCAGTGGTTGATTTTGCCATTCAGCAACAGCTCCTTTGATATATTAGGTGGCTTCGGGCCCCTATATAATAAATACGTAAAAAAGCCGGATTTTGACGAAAAAAGATTTAAAAGTTTTTTCGAACAAAAGCAAAGTTCTTCCGTCTATATAGAGTAGAGGGGGGACAAAAATGAAAAAACAACTGATAAAGGAACTGCTGGCGATGGAACTCTTCGATCAATACACGCCCGACGAGTACGTGCCTGGCTATGGGGACCTGGAGAAGTACGATAACGGTTATTTCCTAATAATCTCGGAGAAGAACGCTGCGGCGATCATGGAGGACCTCAAGTACGGGAGCTTCACCGTCGAAAAGGATATTGATTGCCTGCCCAACTACTCGGGCGAAGCGGCTCAACGCTTTGGTCACCAGCTCCAGACAGCCTACCAACGCTTGATTCGGCTTCATCCGGGCTGGGCGGTCGACGACTAGTTGCCTAGGCCATCGCCCAGAAAATTAACTTGGTGTTATAATAAGATTATTACTTCAGGATGGGGATGGATCGAAATGGATAAAAAGAAAGCCCTACACATGCTGTGGGAACTGTGCCAATTAGGAATTGCCGCTCTGTTGCTGTATTACATCGTTAATTTCCTGGACCTATTGATCAAGTAACAAAATCCCGTTCACAACCGAAAACCGGTTGCGGACGGGATCCTTTTTTCATTAATTTTGCTTTTGGTGTCGGATGACCAGGCTGACGATTCCCGCCAGTGCAAGCCAGACCAGGCCGATCAGGGAAATGATTGCTCCCTGTTTTAGCCCCGGCGTCTGGTAGGTGAAGCGGACGTTATGCCGGCCCCGCGGCAGCCAGACCCCCAGGAAGGCCTGGTTAGTGCGAACGGTCTTGGCCGGGCGACCGTTGACCGTTACCCGCCAACCGGACGAGTACGGGATCGAGGAGGTCAGGACCCCGGCGCGCGGCGTCGTGATCCGGCCGCTGACCTGGTTGCGGCTGAACCTCAGCTTGGTTAGGGCGTGGTGCTGGATGGTCCGCACCTGCCGGGTGTAGCTGCCGCCGAGCTTCGTGGCCACGACCCGGTACCGCAGTTCGTAGCGGCCGAGCTTCGATGGCTTGAAGGTCAGCTTTTGTGGCAGGTTACCGCTGTAGTAACCGATGTTGAGCGTGCCGTTCTTGACCAGCTTGAAGAGCGAGAGGACGTTCTGCTTGGCCTGGACCACGCTGGCGGTGCCGAATTTGCTCGTGTAGTTGAGCTGGAACGAGATGTCCGGTGAGCCGTTGAGGACGTGGTAGCGCCAGTAGCGGTACTTGTTGAAGCGTTGGTTGAAGACCGTTCCGGGATGGTTGCTCATTGCCAGGCGGTGCTTCATGTCGTACTTGATCTGCTCCTTCATCGAGAAGGGCGTGTATTTGATCTTGGAAAATTCGATATGGAGCTCGCTGCCCCGGACCCGTTTACGGAAAGACTTGTTCTGCATCTGCGGGAACTGGAGCTGGTATTTCTCGTCGCTGTCGGTGTACTTGAGCTTGGTCGGGTTGATCTTGTTGAAACGGTTGGAAACCAGGACGCTCTTCAACGGGATCGACCGGGTCACCGTAGCCGCCTTCATCCCCGTGGTTCGACCTTCCACCAGGACCCCGGACGCCAGGGCCCGTTCCTTTTCGCTCGGCGAGAGCTTGCGGTACTGGTGGTGACTGATGTAGTGATCCTGCCAGTAGATCAGCGGGAAGGCGTTCTTAGTCTTGTAGCGTAGCGTCTGGATCGGGATCAGCTGATCCTTGCTGGTAGCGGTGCTGGGCTGGCCGACGTCGTAGTTGATGACCGGCTGGCTGGCCTGATCCAAGAAGTAGCCGGCTGGCAGCTTGGTGGCGTTGAGGCTGTTACTCTGAACAAAGAGGTAACGAACACCGAAGAAGTTATTCATGATCGTCCGATCATCGGCCTGGCGAATCGGGATGTTGGCCTGGTACTGGTTGTTCTGCAGGCTGGTGTTGAACTGACCGAGGTACTTGTTCTGCAGGGAGTAGTAGGAGTCGATGTTATGCAGGCCCGAGGTCAGGTCGTTATCGAGGTTCGGCCCGTCGATGATCTGGTTTTGGCTGATGGTCGAAATCCGGTAGGCCGGCGTCCGGCTGAGCCCGGCATCGAGCCCGCCGTAGCGATTGGCCGTAATCGACTGGTATTCGCCCCGGCTGAGCATCTGGTCGGAGAAGTCCCCCTTGTAGGGAAAGGCGGCGTAGATGGCGTTGAAGCCGGCGTTGAGCAGGACGATCGCCAGCAGCCAGCGATCCGGAAAGCGCGTCTTGTGGAAGTTGACCATCCAGAGCGCCATCAGTGAGAGAACCAGGAAGAGCACCGGCATAAAGATGTCGTCGTTGTTGGCAAAGTAGAAGGTTGCAATCAAAATGGCCAAGTAGATGGTCGTGGCGATGCTGAGGATCCAAAGGGTGTGGCGATCAAAGCTGGGGGCGTTTTCGGCGATCACGCAGACCGCAAACGCTAACGGCAGGTAGATTAAAAGCGTCCACCGGTTAGAGGCCGACATCATCCCGTTGAAGAAGGCACCGACCGCCGGGATCAGCAGCATAATAAAGGAAATTCCCAGGCTGATTGTCAACAATGGGTAGCGACGGGGCCGCGAATAGATGTATACCAGGGCCAAGAAGCCGATTGAGACCACCCCGAGGGCCGTCCAGTACATGAAGTACCACTGGCCCCCGTTGATCAATTGCTTGGGCAAGAAAAGATAGTAGTAGAGCGGGTAGACTTTGAGCCCGTTAGCGAACTCGGCCCCGGTCCGGGTGGAGTTCATGATCGCAATGATCTCCGGTACCAACATGACGCTGGCAACCAACAGGCTGGTAACCGTCGCAAAGGCCAGCTTGCCCAGCGCTTGCCAGTAGTTAAGCTGCTTGCGGTACTTGGTGGCCACCCGGAGCACGAGGTAGGCCAGCGCACCGATGCCGAGAACAAAGGCCAGGTAGTAGTTGCTGATCAGCATCCAGATGAAGACGCCGGTCAGCGGCCAGGCCGAGCCTCCCTGGAGGATTCGCTCAATCTGGACGACGATCAGGGGGAAGATGATGAAGGGGGTCGTGAAGAACGGTTGGGCCACGCAGGCGTATAAGAGAAAGGCGTTGACCGTGTAGGCGACCGTCCCGATCAGGATGACCGAGTGCCGGAAATCAAAGTGCTGGGCAAAGTAGACGAAGGCCAGTCCGACGCAGTACATCCGCAGCATCCCGATCAGCTGGTAGGCCATCGTCATCTTGGCTGCCGGGAAGAGCAGGGCCAGGTAGGCAAAGACGTCCCCAATCGTGTAGTAGGAGTAGACCTGGAAGGTGTCGGTCCCCAGTCCCATCTGCCAGGACCAGAAATTCAGCTGGCCCGGGTGGTGGAAGAAGTGGATCAGGGCCTGGCGGTACTTGACCATCAGTGGCAGGTGCTGGTTTAGGGCATCCTTGCTGAGAATAAAGGTGTGACCGGTGGCCAGGTAGGTCCCGAAGATGCAGGCGGCCAGAAAGAGGAACATTAGGCTGTATTCCAGGTACAGCCGTTTCAGTCCCGTCCGGCGTTGAAACGAAAAATCCATGATGTGCTCCTTAAGTTTAACGTAATACTCAACTATTCTATCATTATTCAAAGTGGCTGCGCATAAAAAATCCGCCCGGCAATCAGGCGGGGCGGAGTGATTAAGCGGATTGATGATGGTTGGAATCGTTGGACTGCTTGATCAGCAGTGCCTTGACCTCATCGAGCTCGTGCTTTAGCTGCCGATTCTCATTTTCCAAACGATCCAGCTGACGGCCGACCTTCTCCTCGTCCTCCTTGGCGAAGTATTCGGTGATCGTGCTGGTCAACATCCCGATGAAGCCGATTCCCAGAAACATCAGGATGATTGCGGCGCCCCGGCCCAGGCCGGTCTTGGGGGTGATGTCCCCGTAGCCGATCGTTGTCGCGGTCGTAATCGCCCACCAGAGGGCCTCGTTGAAGGAAAACTTTTCGGAGATCCGGAACATGGCAGCGGCCACCAGGATTACGGCGATGCTGATGTAGAGGTAGTAGAGAAATTCGCTGCGCTTGAACAGGCTGGCGAGCCGGCCGGTCAAGCCGACCAGGCGGGCGATCCGCAGCAGTTTGAGCATCCGAAAGGTCCGGCCAATCTGGGCGACTCGGAAGAAGGCGAAGATGCTGGAAGCGGGGATGATCGAGAGCAGGTCGAAGAGGTTGTGGGTGAAGAAGTATTTCTTGTCCTTGGCCCGGGCGAAGCGAACGAGATAGTCGACCACGAAGACCGCCCAGATGCCGCTGTCGATCAGGTTATAAGGGTAGGCGTCGAGGTTGAGATCGCCGGCGTAGTATGCCAGCAGCATGACGATGGTAATGATCGCCAGGATGGCAATGAACACCTGGTAGCTTAGGTAAATAATTCTTTTGTTCTTCATGACGCCGGCACCCCATCGTTAATAATTCTTTCGGTATTATAGTATAATCGTCTTAGAAGAAATAGACAATTTGAATTGGGAGCAGCCTTTCCGGTTCGAATTGCCAATTAAAGGGAATGATGAATCATGCTCAACAAGAGTGACTTACAGCTAATCGAATCAGAATTAATCTCCATGGAGGAGCCCTACCTGGGAACACTGGCCAACGATATCCACGCGGACCCGGCAGAACTTCTTGACGTTCACCGGGGCAACACCTTCGTTACCAGCCTCAGTCTGAGTGTTCTCCTGCGCATCAATGCCTACTTTCAGGATTACCCGCCCTTCAACAGTGATACCGGTGAGGTGATCGACGATCTGAATCAGCTGCGCTTGAGCTGTGATTATCGGCGGGTGCGCCAGCTTCTTCAACAGGAGATCATGAACTATAATTTCTACCACGATAACGAACTCGACGCCTATAGCCCACTCTGGATCGAACGGGATAGTCAAACGCGGCCGGGAACGGGTTACCGGGCGATCGTCAACTTCTATCTGCCGGCGCTCGGTGGCGTGCCGCAGAGCGAGATGACCCTCTATTCGACCCTGGTCGGGGACGCGATGACCGAAATGGCGATTATGGGCTGGCAGTTTGATTAACCGCTTTCGCAAAAAGACTTATAATGAAGACAAAGGGAGATGAGCAGGATGAACAAAGCATTCATGACCGGTTATTATCAGGGCGTAGTCGAGGTTGCGCCCGCCTCACTGTCGGCGGCCAAGGTGGAGGAGCTGGCGATCGCGATGACCATTTTGCACCTGCGCCATGCGGGGGTTGCGATCACCACCATCCACGATTTCCTGGTCGATGATATTCACGCTAACGAACGGGTCGTCAACCACCACATCAGCGAGACGGCGGACCAATTGGAAACTGCTCAAGCCAAGATCCTGGCGGGAGCGTTTGAATAGTAAAACACAAACGGCGAACGTTGATTTTTAATCAATGTTCGCCGTTTTTAAAACTTAATTAGTTTTTAAGCTTTTATTAATGTACCTAAATTTCAAGAATAAGTTAGCCACTGGACTCAAATAAATAATACTGACCAATTGATTATTGGTTGATGGAGCTGTGATATCTCTTGGTAGAAGGCCTTACGATAGATATCCATTGACGAATGTCCATTAAACATAGCTCGTGGATAGTGATTCATCCAATCATTAGTCGCTATGATCTGAGCACTACTATAGTTATTTATAGCTTCACCTTTGGTAATCTCCTTGCGGAGAAACCGGTTATTGATCTCATTGGATCCACGTTCCCAAGGGGAATACGGATCAGCATAGAAAACATGATCGTGAACTTGTGTTAACTCACTAAATTCTGAACCGTTGTCAGAGGTTATTGTCTTAAAAATGCGATAGTAAGCATCTGTGCCCATTTTCTGGCGCAAATTTATAAAGAACTGATTTACTGCATGCGCAGTTTTACCAGCAATTTTACTCGTGATATTAACTCGTGAAAGGCGATCAGTCATTACTAGTACAACACTGTCATTACCGTTTTTCTGTCCCTGAACTGTATCCAGTTCCCAATGGCCAATTTCGGACCGTTGGTCCGCAGTTTGAGGTCGTTGAGCAATATTAGGCCCTAAGCACCTTTTAGCTTGCGGATGAGTTTGATGATGCTTACGTTTAGGTTTTTCAAAGAGGTCTAAATTGGACGTACGAAGCACACCCTCATTAATCCATTGATATAAAGTTACAACCGACTTTGGGATCAGGGTGCCATCATTCATTAAATCTCGAGCCTTATAAATAACCGCTTGTGGGGAGTAATGGTGGTCGTCAAACTCACCAAGCATTAGCTGATCAGCTAATCGTAAAAATTGCTTTGAAGAATAATATAAGCGACGACGACCAGAATGGCGGTGATGTTCAAGATATGTGGCCTGACCAGCTTCATAACTATAGATGTAGTAAGAATATTCGTAAATCTTACCATTAGATTTTTGACGACGAAGTTGGCGGACCGTACCACGGTTGAGCTCGTTATTAATTGTTTGATGATTAACTCCTAATTGGCGACCAATTGCGCGATTGGAAAGTCCTTGCGACTTTAAAGTCGCAATCATCACACGTTCTTCTTTAGTAAGATGAGCATTCTTTTTATGAGTAGTCAATAAAATAGTAGACATGGTATCATTTAAGTGCGTCATTTGACGGACATCCTTTCATATAGGTTTGGTTCACTTAATATGATACCTGATGTCACGCCGAATGGCGTTTTTTATTTACCACCAACTGGGTGGCTAACTTCATTCTATAATCTACCTTTTATTAATGTAATAACTTTGCTAGAATAGAAAACAATCAATTAAAAAGAAAGCAAGAACAAAAGGAGTGATGTGCGCATGGAGAAACCACAAAACACGAACGAGGAGCTCAACCGTTCCCTCGGCCTGTGGTCTGCACTATCAATCGTAATCGGGACGATCATTGGTTCCGGAATCTTCTTTAAGCAAGCTTCAGTTTTGGATAGTGCCGGTTCCTCCACTTTGGCCTTGCTGGCCTGGGTCGTCGGTGGGCTGATCACCCTGACCTCGGGGCTGACGGTTGCCGAAATCGGTTCGCAGATGCCCTACACCGGTGGACTCTACGTCTACATTGAAACCATCTACGGGCGCTTGACCGGCTTTCTCTCCGGCTGGATGCAGGCAATTGTCTACGGACCGGCAATCATTGCTTCGGTCGCCGGTTTCATGAGCATTCTGATGACCGAGCTCTTTGGCCTGTCCGCTTCCTGGCGGGTTCCACTGGCGGTGATTACCATCTTGGCAATCGGAGCGATGAACCTGCTCGACAACCGGGTCGGGGCCGGATTTGCGATCCTGACCACCATCGGGAAGCTGATCCCAATCGCCGCGATCATCATCTTCGGGATCTTCTTCGGTCACGAAAACGCCCTTGGCCAGACGGTCGGCCAGGTTCACCAGGCCAGCGGCAACTTCGGGGTGGCCGTCTTGGCGACCCTGTTCGGCTACGACGGCTGGATTCTGATTGCTAACCTGGGTGGTGAAATGAAGAACCCGCAAAAGCTGCTGCCCAAGGCGATCATCATCGGGGTCAGCTCGGTCCTGGTCATCTACACCCTGATTACCTTCGGTGTCTTCCGCTTCCTGCCGGCGGCCAAGATTCACCAGCTCGGCGAAGGGACGACCAGCTACCTGGCGATGAAGGCCTTCGGGAAGATTGGCGGCCGCCTGCTTTCGATCGGGATCATCATTTCAATGATGGGGACGATCAACGGGAAGATCATGACCTTCCCGCGGATTGTCTACGCGATGGCCAAGCGTCACGACCTGCCGTTCTCCCGTTACCTGTCTTACGTCACTCCTAAGGCCAAGGAATCGGTGGTGGCGATCGGTTTCATCATCGCACTGGCGACGGTCATGATGTGCTTCTTTGATCCCGACCACCTGTCGGACCTCTGCGTCTTTACGGTTTACTGTTTCTACACGCTGGCCTTCATCGGGATCTTCATCCTGCGGCGGCGCAACCAGGGGAAGCCGCGGCCGTTCTCGACACCGCTCTACCCGATTATTCCGCTGATCTCCATCGCCGGGGCGCTCTTCGTCCTGGCCAGCGAGGTCGTCAATGATCCGTGGGGCGTGGTCCTCTTCGTCGGCATTACCATCCTCGGCCTGCCGGTGCTCTGGGCAGTCAAGGAGATGGATAAGCGTCGGCAAATGTAAAAATGTTGGTTAGGACTTTATCACCGGTCCCAAATCGTGCTAAAATAAAACAGGTCCCCTGATGGGTAGATCAGAGGAACCTGTGGTAGAAGTATATTGGCGAAAGCAATTGCAGGATTGCCTTCGCCTTTTATTATAACAAATGTGATCGTTAATTGGTAATGTTTAATGTTATATTTTTTATTAATTAAAGAAGGGAATTATTAATGCGTCAAAAAGCATCAATCTTACTAGCAATTATCGGAATTATTGTCATCGCCGCGGCCTTTGCCCTGACCGGCACGGCGCGGCTGGCCACGATTACGCTTGGGGTCATCCTCGCCTGTGGTGGCTGCCTGATTCTCATCACCAACAGCCGGGCCGCCGAGCAGCATAAAACAACGACCACGATGATCATGGTCCTTTTCGTGATCGTCGTGGTCGGTTATCTGGCCAAAATGTTAATGTTTAACTAGGCTTCTAGTTTGAAGTAGGCCTGGAGATACTTAGCCAAGCCATTGTGATCATTGTCGACGCTGGTGACATCGTCGGCAATTTTTTTGATTGCCGGGATGGCGTTTTGCATGGCGACACCGCGCCCCGCGGCATCGAGCATCTCCTGGTCGTTGTGCTCGTCCCCGAAGGCAATGATGTTGGATTTGCTGATGTTGTATTGCTTGGCGATGTAGAACATCCCCGATTCCTTATGGGTGCCACGGTGGATCAGCTCCAAAATGTTATAAGGGCCACCCCAGATTCGCGGTTCGACGAAGTCCCCGTATTTTTCGTTGACCGCCTTGATAATGTCCTGCTCGTGCTCCGGCTGGTACTCGATCGTCAGTGCGATCGGGTTGCCGTCGAGGTTGTCGGCGGTCAGCACCTGATTGGGCTGCAGCCGGTTGGGCAGAAATTCCGGCAGGTGGTTGCTAGCGTGGTTGGCCCAGACGCGGAACTTATTTTCGACTGTGATCGTGTCGATGCCGAGCCGTTCGTGCTGGGCGAGCAGGTCGAGGGCGATCTCGCGGGTCAATTCAACGTCGTATTCCTTGTCCCAGTGTTGGTGGGGGATATGGGTGAGGGCGCCGTTGAAGTTGACCATCGGCGTTCGGATGCCGATTTCATCATAGATCCGTTGGGCAATTCGGTAGGGCCGGCCGGTGATGATGCTGACGATGTGGCCTTCGTGAGCCGCGGCCCGCAGCGTCCGGATGGTTTCGGTCGTTAACTGTGACTGGTTGTTAAGGGTTGTTCCATCGAGATCAATGGCAATTAAGTGTTGATTCAATCGGTATTCACTTCCTAAAAGAGCTTATTAAGTTATCATTATACGCAAATCGGGGCCAAAAGTTAACTAAATTAGTTTGTAATTCTGCCGGCAATGGGCAGTTTTTCTTCCTATAAAAATAGGGTACAATAGGAAATAACTAGAAAGAGTGGAGGAGAAATTTTGCAATTACCAGCGGAATTTGTTACAAAGTATCAGCGCTTGCTCGGGGACGAAGCGCCAGCCTTTTTGGCGACCTTTGATCAGCCCAGCCAGAGCGGCTTTCGGGTTAACCCCCTCAAGCCGGCACCGAGAGCAACCATAAAAACGGCGACGGGCAAGGTGCCCTACGTTCCGGATGGCTACTACGGCACTGTTTCCGGCAAGTCCCTGGATCACGTGACTGGGGCGATCTATAGCCAAGAACCGTCGGCCATGTATGTCGGCGAGGTCGTCGATCCCCAGCCGGGTGAGCGGGTCTTAGATCTCTGCGCGGCCCCGGGCGGTAAGACCACCCATCTGATCGCCAAGATGCGTGATCAGGGGCTCCTAGTGGCCAACGAGATCTTTCGTAAGCGGGCCAAGGTGCTGGCCGAAAACCTGGAACGGTGGGGGACCCGCAGTGCCGTGGTGACCAACGAGAGCCCGGCCGAACTGGAGGAGCAGTTTCCCCACTTCTTCGATCGGATCCTGGTCGACGCCCCCTGCTCGGGTGAGGGGATGTTTCGCAAGGAGCCGGCCGGGATTGAATACTGGAATCCCGACTACCCAAGCGAGTGCGCCAACCGGCAGAAGAAGATCCTGGCCTCGGCACTGAAGATGCTGAAGCCGGGTGGGATCCTCGTCTACTCGACCTGCACCTTCGCACCGGAGGAAGACGAGCAAAACATTGCCTGGCTCCTGGACAACTATCCGGAGCTGCGAATGGTGCCAATTAAGAAGTACCCAGGAATGGATGACGGCCGACCGGAATGGGCTGATGGCAATCCGGACTTGAAGCATGCGGTCCGGCTTTTCCCTCATCACATTCAGGGGGAGGGGCACTTCATCGCCAAACTGCAGAACGGTGCGCCCGCTGCGGACGGTGACATCGTTCAGTCAAGCCCTAAGCGCCGGAAGAAGAAGGGAACTCGTCGGCAGGGGAAGCTGGATAAGCAGGCCCAAGCTGAGTTCGCCGCGGTGCGCGATTGGTTGGCGCCAAAGGAGGCGGCCACACATCTGCTAACCTTTGGAGATCAGCTCTACAGCTTGCCGGAGGGGATGCCGGACGTGACCGGCATGACGGTCCTGCGTCCGGGACTGCACCTGGGAGTCTTCAAGAAGAACCGCTTTGAGCCGGCCTTGGCCTGGGCCCTGGTGCTTGATCCTGCCAAGTGTTCACACGTGTTGGAACTGACGGAAGAGCAATGGCGCCAGTACGTTCATGGTGACGTGATAACAATCGATCAGCCAGGGAAAAACGGCTGGTACCTGCTGACCTGTGCGGGCCACGCCACTGGCTTTGGCAAGCGGGTCGGCACCACGATTAAGAATTTCTATCCGAAGGGATTACGTTTCTAGGGGGAATATTTAATGAAGGAAAAGAATGCGTTTCACGTTAACGGCTACCTCGGATTGCTGCTGGCGATTGCCGGGGCCCTGGTTGGCTGCTGGCTGGTCTACCTGGGCTACCGCGGTGGCCACGTCGGTACGCTCCTGCTCGGGGCCATCGTCCTGGTTGTCGTGATCATCTTTGCAACCTCACTGACGATCATCCAGCCCAACGAGGCCAAGGTGCTGACCTTCTTTGGTAACTACATCGGGACCATCCGCGACGCCGGTCTCTTCATGACGGTGCCCTTCACCGACAAGCAGCGGGTTTCACTGCGGGTCAGCAACTTCAACAGCCAGATCCTGAAGGTTAACGATTCCAAGGGGAACCCGGTGGAGATCGCGGCCGTGATCGTCTACAAGGTTGTCGACACCGCTAAGGCTCTCTTCTCGGTCGACGACTACGAGCAGTTCGTTCAGATTCAGAGCGAGTCGGCGGTCCGGCACGTGGCCAGCGAATACCCGTACGATACCTTTGAGGACGAGCAGGCCCTGACCCTACGCTCCAACCCGACCGAGGTTTCCGACAAGCTGACGGCGGAACTCCAGGCCCGGTTGAACGTCGCCGGAGTCAAGATCATTGAGACCCGGCTGACCCACCTGGCCTACGCCACCGAAATTGCCAGTGCGATGCTTCAAAAGCAGCAGTCCGCGGCCATCCTCTCGGCCCGGAAGATCATCGTTGAGGGGGCCGTCTCGATTACCGAAGATGCGATCGACCGTCTGGCCAAGGAGGCCAAGCTCGACCTGACCGACGAGCAGCGTCTGCAGATCATCAACAACATCATGGTGGCGATCATCAGCGAGCGGGGCACCCAGCCGGTCATCAACACCGGAACGCAGCAATAGGGATTCGCCAATGTTTTACCTGACAATTCTAATGATCGAGCGGGTCGGCTTCATCGTCATGCTGGCCTTCTTGCTGGTTAACATTCGGGCCTTCCGCCGCCTGCTCTTTTCCGATTCCTGGCTGGCCAAGGTGCAGCTGACCTTTATCTTCGCGATCTTCGCCCTGATTGCTAATTTCACCGGGATCGAAATTGATCCATCCAACCAGGTGCACAATAAGATTTTCCTGACGGCGATTGCCCCGGACTACTCCATCGTCAACGCCCGGATTCTGGCCGTCTCGGTTGCTGGGATTATCGGCGGGCCCTGGGTCGGGGGTAGCGTCGGCCTGATTGCCGGGATGCACCGGGTGATCCTCGGGGGCATGGCACCCGAGGCCTGGTTCTACGTTCCCAGTTCGGCCCTGATCGGTCTTTTGTCCGGCTACCTCTATAACGACCGGCGCAACCCGATGACGGTGATGACGCCCTGGCACGGTTTTCTGGTCGGCCTGATCATGGAAACGATTCAGATGATCTTTGTCTTCCTCTTTAGCCCGACCGGCTGGACCCTGGTGCACTACATTGCCCTGCCGATGATTCTGATCAACTCAATCGGGACCTCGATCTTCCTGTCGATCATTGCCATGTACCTGCGCCAGGAGGAGGACACCCGGGCGACGCAGACTCACTCGGTCCTTCAATTGACCAAGGAGACCCTGCCCTTCCTGCGCAACGGCCTTAACATGACCTCGGCCCAGCAGGTGGTCGAAGCAATCCGGCGGTACACGAACTTTGACGCCGTCAGCATTACCGACCGCCAGACGATCCTGGCCCACGTCGGCGCTGGCAGCGATCACCATGTTCCGGGCAAAATGATGCTGACCAACTTGTCGGAGATCGTCATCAAGAGCGGCCAGGTTCACGTTGCCCGAACGAAGGAAGAGATTGGCTGCACCCATCCGGACTGCCCGCTGGAGGCGGCGGTCGTGGTCCCGTTGCGGATCAAGGATCGGGTCATCGGAACGCTTAAGATGTACTATACCCAGTCCTGGCGCCTGACCCCGGTTGAAATTCAATTGGGGACCGGACTAGGTGAAATCTTTGCCAACCAGATCGCCCTCGGCCAGGCCGAAATACAGGCTAAGCTGGTTCGAGATGCCGAAATCAAATCGCTGCAGGCCCAGGTCAATCCGCATTTCTTCTTCAATGCGATCAACACGATCAGCGCTATGATGCGGATCGATGCCGAAAAGGCTCGCCAGCTCCTGCTCCAGCTCTCGACCTATTTCCGGTCCAACCTGGTGGGGGCCCGGTCGACCCAGATCACCCTGGCCCAGGAACGTGAACAGGTGAATGCTTACCTAACGCTGGAACAGACCCGTTTTCCCGGCCGTTACCTGGTGAACTTCAACAGTGAGGTCGACGACAACGTCCTCCTGCCGCCTTTCACCATCCAAGTGCTGGTGGAAAACGCCCTGAAGCACGCCTTTGGTCAGCGGCGACACGGTAACGTCGTCAACGTCAATCTTAAGCAGAAGGGAGACCGGTTGCTGATCGCGGTGGCCGATAACGGGACGGGGATTGACCCCAATATTTTGGCCAAGCTCGGTCAGACCGCCGTTCCGTCCGCCCACGGCACCGGGACCGCTCTACAGAACCTCAACCAGCGGCTGATCGGTCTGTACGATAAGAGCAGCCAGCTGGACTTTGCGACCGGCAAAAACGGCACAACGGTTACTATTTCTATTCCGCTCACAACGAAAGGGGAGTCACAATCATGAAGGTGTTAATTGTCGATGATGAGCCACTGGCACGCGAGGAGCTGCATTACCTGGTGGAACAGAACCCGCAGGTCGACGCGATCTATGAGGCGGAGGGGGTCGACGCGGCGCGCAAGATCGTCGCCAGTCAACACCCCCAGCTGATGTTCTTGGACATCCAACTGACAGATGGCAGTGGGATGGCACTGGCAGAAAGCCTCAAGGACCTGCCTAACCGCCCCTACATCGTCTTCGCAACCGCCTATGACCAGTACGCTCTCGACGCCTTTGATGCCGATGCCATCGACTACCTGCTGAAGCCCTTCTCCCAGGACCGGGTCAATGACGCCATCAAGCGGGTCCAAAAGATTATCACTGCGGTGCCGCGCCAGACGACCCAGGCATCGAGCATCCAGGAGAACCCGCGCCTGTCCCTGACTAACGATGAGCGGACGATCATTGTTCAGAAGACCGCGATCCTATACATCCAGGCCCAGGGTGGTGAAACCGTGGTTTACGCGGTTGGGGGTCACCAGATCGCCAGCAAGCAGACGCTGACGAACCTGTTGAAGCAGCTCAACCCGGCCCAGTTTATCCGAGTTCACCGGAGCTTCGCGGTCAATCTCAACATGGTCAGCGAGTTCGAACCCAGCTTTAATCACACCTACGAGTTAACCTTAAAGGATGGCAGCAAGGTGCCGGTCAGCCGGTCCTACGTTGCCGACGTAAAAAAAGCACTCGGATTGCAATAATTTTCTATTGAGAGCGTTCATTATATCCGCAAGGGGAAATGGGCGCTTTTCTTTTTTGCTTAATTGTTAGGTCGACATAAAAGACAATTTGTTGGCAACTGAACAAAATTGAGGGCATTTCAGGGCACGGTGAGGGCAACTTATCCTGGATTTGGGCCATTTCATTGTTAAAACCCGCACAAAGTGGAAATGTTGCTGTATCATTACAGTTGTAATGATATTGCAATCGCAATGTCTAGCAATTATTTCTATGTATTATTTCTGTGGGAGGGAATATATTATGGACAAGAAGGATAAAAAGCCAGAAGCTTCCAACATTTATGTTCAAATGGGAATCTTCGCTGCTATTCTGTTTGTTTCTCAACTGATCTCTGATCTGTTTCCAGCAAGCTTCGTCGTACCAACTCCTTTGATTGGTATGGTTCTGCTGTACATTCTGTTGGCTACTCACATCGTAAAGCTGCACCAAGTTGAAAAGTTTGGTACCTTTATGATCGGTCTTATTGCATTCCTGTTCGTTCCATCAGGAATCCAGTTGGCTGCCCACCTCGACATCATGCGTCGTGAAGGTATCCAGGATGTCTGCGTTATCGTTATCGCTACCATCATCCTGCTGATCGTCATTGCCTACACTGGTGCTCTGGTTATGGGTATTCACCACAAGATCACTGGCAACAAGGACAAAGACTAAGGGGGCCAATTATCATGTCAGCTACAATTGCTACGAATCTAGCTTTACCATTCACTGGTATTTTCATTTCACTGCTTGTTTACCTTATTGGTATGTGGTTATCCAAGATTAGTAATGGGTTCTTCCTTTTCAACCCACTGCTTGTCGGGATGGTATTAGGGATTGTTATCCTGGCTATTTGGGCTAAGAGCACTGGTTCTACGACTGCTGCCGTTTACACCAAGTACTACCTGCCAGGTGGTAACATTATCTTCTGGTTCCTGAACCCAGCTACCATGGCCTTCGCTATTCCGATTTACAAGGTTAACGACATTTTCAAGAAGTACTGGTTCGATATCATTGTTATTTGTTTCGTCGGTGGATTCATTTCACTGTTCCTGATTCAACTTGTATGTAAGCTGTTCGGTCTTTCCGCTGCTTCAACTGCTTCTATGCTGCCACAAGCTGCTACTACCGCCGTTGCTATGCCTATCGCTGCCGGTGTTCATGGTGTTCCAGCTGTTACTGCTATGGCATGTATCCTTAACGCCGTTGTTATTTACGCCTTGGCCGAATTCCTTATCAAGGTTCTGCGCCTCAACAAGATCTCAGCCGTTGCTACTGGTTTAGGTTTAGGTTCTGCAGGGCACACGGTTGGTTCCGTTAAGGCTCTGTCCCTTGGTGAAGTTCAAGGTGCTATGGCCGGTGTTTCTGTTCTGATCATTTCTCTGGCAATGGACATCTTGGTACCAATTTACGCTAACCTGTTCATGTAATAGTCGTTGGAGGATAACTGTTTATGACCAAAAATCATCAAAAAGTCGTCCTTGTCGGTGATGGTGCTGTTGGTTCAGCCTACGCCTACGCAATGGTTCAGCAGGGGTTAGCCGAAGAGCTGGCCATCGTTGACCTGACCAAGAAGCGTGCGGAGGGGGATGTCTTCGACTTAGAAGATGCCACCGTCTTCACGGCTCCTAAGAAGGTTTACGCTGCGGACTATGACACGTGCAAAGACGCGGACCTGGTTGTTATCTGTGCCGGTGCTGCCCAGAAGCCCGGTGAGACGCGCTTGGAATTGGTTGGTAAGAACCTGAAGATTATGAAGGAAATCGTCCAGCCAATCGTTGCCAGTGGATTCAACGGAGTCTTCCTGGTAGCCGCAAACCCAGTTGATATTTTGACCTACGCGGTTCAAAAGATCTCCGGTTTCCCAAGCAGCAAGGTAATCAGTTCCGGAACGTCACTGGATTCCGCCCGTCTGCGGGTGGTTCTGGCCAACCGCTTCGGTGGTGATCCGCGCGACGTTAACATCAACGTTATGGCTGAACATGGTGATTCCGAGTTTGCTGCTTACTCCAGTGCCTCAATTGGGGGCTTACCACGGCTGGAGCTGGCCAAGCAAGAGCATGTTTCCATGGACGAACTGCTTCAAATCGAAGACAACGTCCGGAACAAGGCTTACGAAATCATCAATCGCAAGGGTGCCACCTACTACGGTGTGGCGACCTGCTTGATGCGGATCACGAAAGCTATTCTGCGTGACGAAAATGCTGTCTTACCCGTTGGGGCCTATGTAAATGGCGAATACGGGGTCAAGGATATCTATCTTGGTACTCCGGCAGTGGTCAACGCAAATGGAATTGCGAAGATCATCGAAGTTCAATTGGATGAACGTGAACAAGCCGCAATGGCCAAGTCAGCAAAAACATTAAAGAAGACCGCTACTGATGGGATGACTAAGGTTGGCTTAGTTAACTATCTCTGGTAGTCAAAAAGCTCGCTAGCAATGCTAGCGGGCTTTTTTAGTAGGTAAAATTAAAATCAGTTTAGAGCAGGGCGCGCTGCTGAGCGTAAGTGTAAAGATCTCCAGTCAAGACGAAGTCTATCTGTCGCGGGAGGTCGGTGAAGCGTTGGCAGCCGAGCAGGGTGAGGAGCCGCTTAAGCTCCTCCTGCCACCGGCTGAGTTCCTCATCCAGGGCGTCCTCACCCTGGCGAACGAGGACGCGCAGGAAGTAGCCCGCCACCCCAGCCGCTTGGGCACCGAGGACGCCGGCCTTGACCAGGTCTAGGGGACTAACGATGCCACCGGAGGCAATTAGGTTGACCGTGGGCTGGACGGCCCGGGCCTCGAGGAGGGCTTCCGGGGTGGTCTGGCCCCAATCCTCGAGGTCGGCCAGGTCCAGCTGGTGGTTGCGCCGGTTTTCAATCGCGGCAAAATTAGTACCGCCCCGACCGCTGACGTTGATATAGGAAACCCCGGCCTTGATCAGGCGGGAAATCGTCCGTTTGCTCATGCCGAAACCGACCTCTTTGACGATTACGGGTACCGGCAATTCCTCAACCAGGTGCCCAATGTTGTCCAGCCAGTGGAAGGCCCGGTCCCCCTCGGGCATGATTAGCTCCTGGGCGGCGTTCAGGTGTAGCTCGAGGGCATCGGCCTGGAGAAGATCAATTGCCTTCCTGGCGGCTTCGAGACTGGCCCCGGCGCTTAAATTAGCGAAGACTTTACCATCAGGATTCAGCTCCCGAACGACGGTAAAGGAGTCACGGGTGGCAGGCTCACGAAGGGCAACGCTTAGCGAACCGGTGGCCATGGCCAGGTGGTGCTTAGCAGCCTGCCTGGCCAGGCTGGCATTGATCGTTGCTGCCCGCTTGCTGCCGCCGGTCATCGCCTCGAGGTAGAAGGGCCAGTCGAGGGTCAGTGACTGACCAAGTTGAACTCGTGGATCCACCTCGGCTAGGGCAGTTTCCGGCAGGGCGTCATGAATCAGTCGCACCTGATTGAAGTAGTCTTGGTCGTGGGTTTGCTGGTAGGTGGCGAGTGCCAGGGAAAGGTGTTCGTCTTTACGATGTGCTTGTTGTGATTCCATGGTTAATTATCTCCTAAAAAGGGTGATGGCAAGGCATTTGTCATCACCCTTTATTTTCTATGCTTTTACAGCGGTAATCGTTGTTGAACGCTGTACTTGATGTCATCGATGAAGTGAACCGACAGTGGCAGCTGCTCGATCTTTTCCTTGGCCCAGGACTTCAGGACCCCGTGGAAATTGGCGTGCCGGTCGATCGCGACGATCCCGCAGTCACCGCCACCGGCACCGGACGTCTTGGCCGCACCGCCGAACTTCTCGGCAATCTGGCAGAGCCGATTCAGGACGGGGGTCTCGATGTCGACACCCGAGCGTGTCCCCAAGCGCTTGAGCAGGTCGCGATTGTAGCGAATTTCGCGCTTGATGACTTCGAGGTCCTGCTGGTGAAAACCTTCGACCATTCGTTGAATGCAGGCCTTGCTGTCCTCCAGGAAACGGTGATACTCGTCCTGCTGGCGGGCCTTGAAGAGGGAGATCTTGTCAACCAGTTGGGAGGTCGAGGCCGGCTTTCCGGTCCAGCCGATCAAAAGCTCCAGGTCCTCCGGTGCCACGAGCGGTTCAATCTTCAGGTCTGGCCAGGGCAGGTCAACCAGGGTCTTGAGATCTAGGTATTGGCGCTGCTGGGCCAGCCACTGGCGGTCGAAGGAGTGGTAGGAGATCCAGCCACCGTAAACGGAGGCTGCGACGTCACCCAAAGAGCCGTTGCCCTGAACAGCGAAGTGGGCGATGGCCGCGAGCTTAAAGATCTGGTCCTTATTAACGGGCAGGTGGTAGAAGTGGCAGAGCGCCTTGACGGTCGCCACGGTCACGGCAGCGGAAGAACCAAGACCGTATTTGCGGCCACTGGCACTATCGAGCTGACTGTCGATGTGCATGTCGTAGATCCGCAAGTGCCGCTCGAAGCTGCGGGCGTATTCCTCGGTGACGCGAATGGCGGAAAGAATGTAAGAGAAGGGGTTGTCCCGCTTGTCGACCACCATCCGGTCGCCCATCCGCCGCCAGCTCAACTGGTCGTTGGTGTACTGCTTACTGATAATTTGTCCCACCTCACGGGCACTTTCCGTGATGGTGCAGGTGACAAATTGATCGAGTGCGACCAGAATGGCCGGATAACCATTCTCGACGACGGCGTATTCCCCGGCAATGTATAACTTGCCCGGTGCTTTTTCAGTAATCAAAGTTTCCAAATCCCCCTATTATAGTAACGCTTGATTGTTGTCTTCATTCCAAATCTGAATTCCCGGTCCGGCCGGCGAAACCACCAACTGATCCCGGTCAAATGTTTGAGTCAGGCCACTGATAACCCGGTCCCGATCCTGTCGGTCGTAAATGACCTTGACGTTGGGCCCGGCATCCATTGTAAAGTAGCAGTCAATCCCATTTTCACGCAGTGCCCGTACGGTCTGGATCGCCGTCAGGGTGGCACTATTGAAGTAGGTGTAACCCGGATCGGCGGAAAGGGTGAGGGCGTGCATCCGCAGGGCATTCTCCTCGGCGATGTGACCGATAGCCGGAATGTCGCGACGGTTGATCGCGTCCTTCATTGCCTGCATGTCGGTTGCCACGACCTCGCGCCAGCTGGCGTAGTAGGGTGAGGTGGTGACGCTGGCCTGCATCCCCTGGCGACTGGTGACCTTTTTCTTCTTGGTGTTGATCATGATGGCCAGCATTTCGAGACCGAAGTCCAGCTTTTCCATAATCGGTTCGGCAAAGGAGGTCGAGTCGTCGTGGCCACGGTGCCATTCCACCAGGCCCCCGAAGATCGAGCGGGTGGCCGAGCCGGAACCACGGCGGGCCAGCCGGGATAGTTCCCGCCGGTCAAGCGAAAGGCCGGCCGCAGCACTGGCGGCGCCGGCCAGGGCGGCGAAGGCCGAGGCAGACGAGGCTAGGCCCGCCGCCGTGGGCACGTGGTTGATGGAATCAACCCGGGCAAACTGCTGCCGACCAGAGCGCTGGCGAACCAGGTCCAAGAAGGCGCTGGTGCGCTTAGCCGCTGCCGGCGAGAGCAGCTCATGATTGATGGTGACCTGATCTGCAGCCAGGTTCGGATCAAAGTTGACCCGGGTCGTCGTGTAGAACTCGTTCAGGGTTAGTGACAGGCTGTCCGTCTGCGGAATGATCAATTCCTGATCCTTCTTACCCCAGTACTTGACCAGGGCAATGTTTGTATGTGCTTTGGCGGTCGCCATTACTGTTCACCTCGTGTATCCAGTGGTTGAATCCAGGTCTGCCGGGCCCCGTTCTCCTTGAGGATGCTGGCCAGCTTGCGAGCGCCCAGCGCAGTCCGGGTTATCGCAAACATGCAGCCGCCCCGGCCCCCACCAGTCAGCTTGGCCCCCAGGGCGCCGTTGGCGATTGCCACCTCGATCAGGTGATCCAGGTGATCGTCGCTGACCTGCAGGGCGCGTAGATCTTCCTGGGCGGCATTTAGTGCCGTCCCCAGCTTGTTGACTTCGTTGTTGGCGAGGAAGCCGCGGGTGGCCTTGACCAGTTCACCCAGGTGTTCAATGTGAGCCTGGGCGTTGGCCGGATCATTCTTGAGGAGTTCCTGAACCCCCAGAATTGCCTCCTTGGTGGCGCCCTTGATTCCGGTGTCGGCAATCACCATCGTGGCCTGCAGGTTAAGCGGGATGGACGTGCCGGCCTGCCCCTTGATGTAGTAAAGGGGCGTTTTAGAACTAGCCGTGGCCGCATCGAGCCCCGACGGACTGCGGTGAGTGATCTGTTCCTCAACGTCGGCGAGCTGCAGTAATGTCGGCCGGTCGAGGGGCTGTTCGTAGTAATCAAAAAAGGCCCGGACAATGGCGATGGCGGTCGCCGCCGAAGAACCCATTCCCCGTTCGGCCGGCAGTTGGCTTTCGATTGTCAGGTGCCAGTGATCATTTTGGCCACCGAAGCGGTCGACCAGGGTTGCGATCAGCTTGCTAACTCCCGCCATTTCCTCCGGCAGAGCATCCCAGTCGCCCGTGTAATAACGGCTCTCGACTGTCTGCCCAGCTGTGGTGCTGGTAATCGTGACGGTTAGTCCGACGCTGGGGAGGGGGAGGGCAATTGCCGGCTGCCCATAGACAACGCTGTGATCCCCCATCAAAATGATTTTCGCGCAACTGTGACCAATCCCCTGTTGTTTCACCATCGTAACCTACTTTCTTCTAAAAAATTCCATTCTTCATCATAACTTATAATTCGTTTTTAGAAAAGGGGGCGGGCAGGAGTCGTTACTAAATCTAAATAATTTTTCCGGACAAGTCGATGGTGGAATTAGGGGACAAACGAATTGGGAATGGTGTATCATTGAAGACAGAATTAACAATTAATATTGAAGAGATTCGGTGATAAGTGTGAATAAACAAAAACAACGACGCCCTAAGCGCGACAAGAAGGCGCCAATTTATTCGGTAGTCGACCTGGAGACCACCGGCACCAGCGTCAATCATGGCGACCGGATTATTCAGATCGGTTGCGTCCTGGTCCAGGATGGCCAGGTGATTAACCAATTTGAAACGAAGGTTAATCCGCGGGAAAAGATCCCCCACTCAATCGTCCAGCTGACGGGTATTCACGATCGGGACGTTCGGCAGGCTCCACTGTTTGAGGACGTGGCCGGCACCATCTACAGCCTTTTGACGGGCACGATCTTCGTGGCCCATAACGTCAATTTTGATTTCCCATTTCTCAATGCGGAGCTGGAACGGGCGGGTTACCCGACCCTGCCAATTCGGGCCATCGACACGGTTACGCTCAGCCAAATTCTTTTGCCGACCGCTCAGAGCTTTCGTCTGCGGGATTTGACCAGCTCACTGCACATTGAGCATGATCATCCCCACAGTGCGGTTTCCGATGCCGAAGCGACGGCTCAGCTCCTGATTGATCTCTTGAAGCGGGTCCATCAGCTGCCAACGCTGACTTTGGAACGGATCGTCGAATTACACTTGGCCCTGCCCCAGCAGACGGCGGCGGTCTTTGAGGATGAGTTGGCACGCCGGGTGGACCACCCGCTGCCGCTAAGCGAGGACCTCTACGTCAGCCATGGCCTGGCCCTGCACAAACAACGGCCGCTGACGGTTGCTAAGCCTGCGCAGACGCCGCGGTACCCATCGACCAAGCGGGCCAAGGCCAAGCTCTTTGGTGACCAGCTGGACGTCCGGCCGGTTCAGGCCAAGATGATGAACAGCATCTACAATAACTACACCCACGACGAGCCGAAGAGCATGATCGTCGAGGCCGGAACGGGGAGTGGGAAGACCCTGGGCTACCTTCTGCCACTTAGCTACGTGGCCTATCCGGACAAGCAGATCGTGGTCAGCACGGCCACCAACCTCCTCCAGCAGCAGATTGCCCAGCAGGCGGTCCGTCAGCTCAACGCCGTCCTGCCATTTCAAATGAACGCCGTGGTGATCAAGGGAAACGACCACTACCTCGACCTGGCCAAGTTTGCCCGGTCGCTCAGCGTGATTGAGGAGTCCAAGCTGGTCCAACTTCTAAAGGCCCGGATCCTGGTCTGGCTCCTGGAGACGACCAGCGGGGACCTCGATGAGCTGAACCTGACGACCCAGCAGTCGCCGTACTTCACCGAGATCCGCCACCACGGGATCACTAGCCTGAACCCAGATGGTGAATTGTACAACGACGACTTCCTGGTGCGGCGCAATAAGCGGCTCAAGCAGGCCAATATCATCATCACCAACCACGCCTACCTGGTTGCCCATGCCCAGGAACTGGGCGATGGCACCCGGCGGCCGTACCTGGTGGTCGACGAGGCCCAGCACCTCAGCGACAACATCCTCCGCCGGTCGCGGCGGCAGTTTGACTTTCCCCACCTGCGCTCGGCCATCCACGTGCTCAGCGGCCTGGTCAGCAACGGCAGTGAACGCAACCTGACGGACATCTTTGCCGACCACGCCCTGGCCAGCTACAACGTTGAGCTCCTCCGTGGCGACCTGACCAATATTGAGGAGGCGGTCAACCAGTTCCAGCAGGCGCTCTACCGGCAGTTTATGCAGCAGTCGAACGTCAACGGGGAGAACGAGCTGATCGAAACCGCCCTGGACAATGACCAGCTGGAGCAGCTGCTGGACGTGGGCGGGCCGTTGATGATGAATCTGGAGCAGGCCCTGGGCAGCGTTCAGCTGCATTTTTCGGCCCTCCAGCATATCTTTACCCAGCAGGCCGACCGCTGGCTGCCCAGTGATCGCTACCTGATGAGCCAATTCCAGAGTCAGATGGCCAAGCTGAGTGCCGCCGATGCGACCCTGAACAAGTACAATGAGATTCTCCAGCAGCGAGGCGATAGTGCTGCCTTTTGGCTGCGGATTCGCCAGTCCAGCGAGTATAGTGCCATGCAATTGAACGGGGGCCTGCTCGAGGCCAATCACTACCTGACCGAGAACGTCTACCCGTACTTTGCCCAGCCGCTCTTCACCGGGGCGACCCTCTTCTCCTCGGCACGCTCGCACTACCTCTATTCGCAGTTGGACCTGGACCGCAAGGCAACCCTGGCCAAGCGCTTTGCCTCGCCATTTGACTACCAGTCCCACGCTCGGCTCCTGGTGGCCCAGGATGCGCCGGTGCCGAGTGCCCGGACCAACGCCGACTATGTTCGCTACCTCAGCCGGACCATCTACCACCTGACCAAGAAGACCGACTGCCAGACGATGATTCTCTTCAATTCCCTGGTGATGATCGAGCAGGTCTATGGTCAGCTGCGCGACACCGACCTCTTCGACCAGCGTGATATCCTGGCCCAGGGGATCACCGGTGGTCGGGAAAAGCTCTTAAAGCAGTTTGCCAACGGTCATAACGCCATTCTTCTGGGGGCGACGAGCTTCTGGGAGGGGGTTGACCTGCCGAAGACCGCCCTAGAGCTTTTGATCGTGACCCGGTTGCCATTTGATGCGCCCAATGAGGTGATGACCCGGGCCCACAACGATCTCTTGAAGCGCCAGGGGAAAAATCCATTCTACCAGTCGGCCCTGCCAAAGGCGACGATGCGGCTGCGTCAGGGGGTTGGGCGACTGATCCGGACGCCGGACGACTACGGGGTGGCCGTGGTGCTGGATTCGCGGCTGCACCAGCGGCGGTACGGCGCGACGATCCTGAAGAGCTTCCCCGAGGAACTGCCGATTCAGGTCCTGCCGACCGATCAGCTGATCCTAACGGCAAATAATTTCTTAAAAAAGAACCACCAGCCCCCACAAGCCTGAGCTTTTTTGGTATAATTGCTAAGATTAACATGACTACTGACGTTTCGACGCCAGACGTAGGAAGGGAATAATCGCATGCAAAGTCGACGTGAGGTCCAGCGCGAACAGAACCGTGGTTCCGCGCTGCGCACGATTCGCAACATTTTACTAACAATTTTAATTCTGCTGCTGGTGGGCTGGAGTGTCTACGCGGTTGCCAATCAACCACGGGCCGCGGCCCGGCGGCAGACGATCACGATGGCCGAAAAGTATGCCCACCTGCATTCGCCGGGGCACTTCTACATCTTTAACCGCGAGAGTACCTACTACACGATCACGGGCCGCAACCAGTCGAATCAACCGATCCTGGTAATCGTTCCCCAGCACGGGGGCAACATCCGGGTGGTTAAGCAGAGCAGCGGCGTCACGGAAAAGCAGGTGCGCGCCCAGACCAAGGCTAACCATAAGTCGGCTGAGATCCTAAAGGTGGCACCGGGGATCTTCAACGACAAGGTGGTTTGGGAAGTAACCTACCGGAGCAAGAAGGGCAAGTTGTCGTACGACCTGATCAACTTTAAGACCGGCCGGTACGTGCAAAACATTAATAACCTGTAATTAATTAGAGGAGTTGTAACTCGCAGTTACGATTTCTCTTTTCGTTTGGATCACATTAAGAGAAAGGGTGATTGAGTTGACTGAAGAGACGGTATTGCAACGCTATTTGCAGGCCGGGGAAACGACGGTGAGCAACCTTTTGCTGCGTCATTACAAGCAGCTGGGGCTCACGACTGCGCAGCTGGTCTTGTATTTGCAGTTTAAGTCCTATCAGGACCGCGGGACGATGAATCCCGATATCCGCCTGATTGCCAAAAACCTGGGCACCGATGAGACCCAGGTCTTCAACCAGCTGCATCAAATGATGACCAACCACTTGGTCGAACAAAAGATGCGGCAGCTGGCCGATGGCAAGGAAGACGCCATCTACGACTTCACACCGCTGCTGGCTAAATTGGCGACCCTGGACCTGCAGACGGTAAACCAGGAAGAACAAAAGGAGCAGCAGAATACCCGCCAGCAGATTTTTGCCATGCTGGAGAGCGAGTTTGGGCGGCCCCTGTCGGCGATGGAGCTGCAGATCGTCAACGACTGGCAGGATAAGGACAACTATACGCCGGCGATGATCAAGCTGGCCCTGCGTCAGGCGGTCATGAACAGCGCCCGCAATCTTCAGTACATGGAGCGGATCCTGCAGAGCTGGGCGCGGCAGAACCTGCGGACCGAGCACGATATCACCGAACACGAGCGCCAATTTGAAAATCAACGGGCGGCCAAGGGTCAGCCCGCAAGCGGTCAGGGAAAGCATTCGGCTGGCCCGCAAATCCCGATCTACAAGCTTGGGGAATAATTAATCAGAAGGGATGAGTATGTAATGGATAAGTCTTCGTCGTCACACCACGTTATGAAGGGGATCGCGATCGCGGCCCTGGCCTCCACCATGTGGGGAATCTCGGGAACGGTGTTGCAGCTGATTTCGCAGAACCTGGCAATTCCAGCCACCTGGATGCTTTCGACCCGGACCCTGGTCACCGGGGTTATCCTGCTGGTGATCAGCAGCTTCGTTTACGGGAAGCGAATCTTCAACGTCTTTAAGGAACGCGGCTCCGCCATTTCCGTGGTGACCTACGCCATCTTCGGTCTGATGGCGAACCTGTTGACCTTCTACTACGCCATTCAGCGGGGGAATGCCTCGGCCGCCACGATTCTGCAGTACCTGTCGCCACTCTTCATTGTCTTGGGTGGGGTGATTTTCCTCCACCGGCGGCCATTCCGGAGTGACATCATCGCCTTCGTGGTGGCCCTGATTGGGGTCGTGCTGAGCATCACCCGGGGCAACATCACCCGGCTGGCGATTCCGTTCGACTCCCTTTTGTGGGGGATCGGTTCCGGAATCACGGCGGCCCTGTACGTGGTTCTGCCACAGCGGGCGGCGGAAAAGAACCCGCCAATCGTTGTCCTGGGCTGGGGGACGATGATCGCCGGAATCCTCTTCAACCTTTACCGGCCATTCTGGGTCAACCCGCCGCAGATCTCGACGACCCTCGTGGCCTCGGTCGGGACGGTGGTCCTGTTCGGGACGATCCTGCCCTTTGGCCTCTTGATGGAAGCCACCAAGTTTGCACCGTCCGACGTGGTCAGCATCATGGACGCCCTGCAGCCGATTGTAACCGCCATTTTAAGCGTGATCTTCTTCCACCTGGTCCTCAACTGGGTTGAAATTCTCGGGATCATCCTGGTCATTCTGGCCATCTACATCCTGCAAGAAGGCCGTCGGCGGAAATTAAAGGGAATTTAAGACCAGCACTGATATTGACGGATCCAAAAGTTGATTAAAAAAGTAAACTCTCCCATGAGTTAATGCAGGGACGATTCCAAGTCTCATGCCTGACCCATGGGAGAGTTTTTGTGTTTTGTCATCTGCGGCTTACTATAAGCAATCTAAAAACCCTCCGCCACAAATTGCAGCGGAGGGTTTCCTACGTTAAAGCTTATTGATTGCCATTGCCGGTGTTTTCCGTTGGCGCGGTAGTTGTTGCCGAGGAAGCACTAGCCGAGCTGGCTGCGGGTGCGGATGAAGAAGCACTGCTTGCCGAGCTGCTGTGGCTTTCGGTACTGCTGGAACTAGAACTCGAGCTGGAATCAGAGCTCTTCTTTTCGGAACTAGAGGAAGAGAAGAGCGAACTGGAATCACTATCGTCATCATCATCGTCATAGGCTGAATATTCCAGGGCCCACTTGGAATCCTTGATCACTAGCTGCCGTTTGCCGCTAACCTTAACGGCCTCGACCGTACTTGGCATCGACCAGTTGGAGGCGTGGTTCTGCCCATCGAGGTATTCCATCAGATCCCGGTAGAGCAAGATTGCAGACTTGGTGTACTGATCGGTGATCCCACTTTCCTGCATTGGGTGGTCGTACCCGGTCCAAACGGCGATTGAGTAGTTCTTGGTATAGCCGGCCATCCAGGAATCCATCGAACCGGACTGGCTAGAGCCAGATGGGTAGTTGGTTGTCCCGGTCTTTCCGGCCTGGTAGACACCGTCGAGCTTAGCCTCCGTGGCACTACCTTGTTCCGAGCTGTTGAAGACGCCCTTGAGCATGTCGGTGATCATGTAGGCCGTTGCCTTGGTCATCGCCCGCTTGCCGTGAGGGCTGAATTGCTTGGTGTTGCCGTCCTGAGTCGTGATGGAACTGATGTAGTACGGCTTGTAGTAGGTCCCACCGTTAGCAAAGGCCGCGTAGGCAGCCGAAACCTGGAGCGGTGAGATGTAGAGGGCAATCCCGTTTTGCAGGGTGTACGGCTGTTTTTGCGAAATACCAAGGCCGCTCAAGAAGTCGGTGGCCCGCTTAATGCCGACCCGCTGCAGCGTCCGGATGGCCGGAACGTTCCGGGATTGGACGAGGGCTTCACGCATCGTCATCGAACCCTTGTACTGGTTATCGAAGTCCTTTAAGACCTTGTTGGTACCAGGGTAAACGAACTTGGTATCGGAAACCTTCTTGAAGGTTGGCCATTGCAGGTATTCGATGGCCGGACCATAGTCCATCAGTGGCTTGGCCGTCGAACCGGAACTCCGGTTGGTCTGGACGGCCCGGTTCAGACCATAGATGACGTTGCCGGTGTGCCGGCCCCCTAACATGGCAACAATTTGACCGTTGTGCGGGTCGGTAACGGCGACCCCGGTCTGCATCTTATTGCTCTGGAAGGCGACGGTATTGTTTGCCGCGTTGTAAAGGTGCTTTTGGGCGTCCAGGTCCAGGTTGGTGTGGACCTTCAACCCATCGGTGTATGGATTGTAGCCCTTCGCCTCCAGGACTGCCAGGACCTGCTTGACGTAGGCATCGATAACCTTTTCCTTGACTCCGGTACCGTTGTTCGACGTGTTCCCGTGGTCGGGATCGAGGCCCTCCGTGATGCTTTCGCTGGCGGCCTGGTTAGCCTGGGACTGGGAAATGTACTTGCTGCGAACCATCGCGTTGAGCACCTCGTTGCGCCGCTGGGTGGCGTACTTGGTGTTGTCGGCGAGTGGGTTGTAGTAGGACGGCGACTGCGGCATCCCGGCGAGCAGGGCCATCTGTGAGAGACTCAGTTCGTCCAGGTCCTTGCCGTAGTAATACTGGGCCGCCGTCTTCATTCCGTAGACCCCATTACCCATGTAGACCTTATTAATGTAGAAGTCAAGAATTTGATTCTTGGAGAAGTGGCGTTCGACGTTAATCGCCAGCCAGGCTTCTTGGGCCTTGCGCTTGAAGGTCCGGTCCGAAGCCGCGGTCGAGAAGACCGACAGCTTCACCAGCTGCTGGGTCAGGGTCGAACCACCCTGCATCCCCGAAGAGCGGCCAAAGATGTTCGAAGTGGCCGCTCCGACGATCCGAATCGGGTCGACCCCGTGGTGCTTGTAGAAGCGCCGGTCTTCGATTGAGACAACGGCGTGCTTTAAGGTCGTCGGAATCTCACTGTCCTTGGCATACTCGCGCTTCTGCGTCCCCAGGCGTGAAATAACCCGGTTTTGGTCATCATAAATGGTGGTCGTGTTCTGGCCGGCCAATTCATTACGACTGATGGTTGGAGCACTGGAGGCGTAGTAGAAGAAGAGGGCCGTTCCCGCAATGAATAATAGAACAATGAGGCCAAGAATCCACAGGAGGATCCGTTTGACGAGACTGCCCCTCTCCGGTTGTTCGTCGTAGTCCTGCTCATGGCGGGAGCTGCGAGTCGGTTGATCATTATTGTCCATGATAAACTCCTTTGCGCTTGGCAGCGATGATCTGGTCGACTGCCTCTAAATATGGTAGGCGGGGGTTGAGCCGGTATTCAATCTGAAAGCCTGCTTGCTGAATATCGGTCAACCGGATTGATTTGCGACCGCCTTGTTCCTGCTGATCCCAATAATGGAATAAAATTGTTGCGGGCAGCAGGTAAACGAGATCGAGCTCGGTAAATTTAATGAAGGCAAAGCAAATCCCACCCTGGTTAACACATTCCCGCATGTGATTGATCTGGTGGGGATGAAAGTTCTTCAAGGGGAAGGAACGGCGGTTGCGCGTTTCCTTGGCATCAAAATCGATGTAGTGCCCCTTGTAGATTCCGTTGTAATCAGTCGTCGACGGTCGCCGGAAGTAGGCCTCGCGGATCACCGCGGCGCTGCGCTTCGGGTAGTCGACCTTGACCAGCTGGATCGGGGTGGGCTTCTTGTGAATCACCGCGATGTGGTTGGCCAGATAGTACTGATTGCTGTGGTTGATTTCATCCTCAAGCGACATCCCCCGCTTGGCGTAGATCGACTGGTGGGGGGTCGGCAAATCATGGTTCACATGGTATGATTGCATGGGATGTTGACCATTGGGATAGTGAATCGTCATGAAAAATCACTCTCCTAACTAGCCTTATATTATACCAGATATCTGGGGACGATAATGATACAGAATTGTTACGGAGGTGGGGAAGATGCGCCGCTTGTGGCTGACGGGCTACCGCAGTTATGAATTGAACGTGTTCAAAGACGACGACCCGAAGGTAAAGGTGATCAAAAAAGTGC
The DNA here is from genome assembly GCF_022482365.1 of Limosilactobacillus sp. Classification (NCBI taxonomy): domain Bacteria; kingdom Bacillati; phylum Bacillota; class Bacilli; order Lactobacillales; family Lactobacillaceae; genus Limosilactobacillus; species Limosilactobacillus sp. The sequence continues at coordinate 562,461 of NZ_JAKVPE010000001.1, read as the reverse complement.
TGACCGAACGCCTGCGAGGGGAGCTGGAGACCGCTGCGGACGAGTACTGGCTGATCACGGGACCGCAGATGGGGACCGAACGCTGGGGGCTGGAGTGCGGCCTGGAATTGCAACACGACTACCCGCAGCTCAAGCTCGCCCTAATGGAACCGTACACCGACTTTGCCCAGCGCTGGAACGAGGCCAACCAGGAAAAGCTGGCGGTGATCAAGAACAAGGTTGACTTTACGGCACCGGTGACCGACCACCCCTACCAGTCACCCCAGCAGCTGCGGACCTACCAGCAGTTCATGCTAACCCACACCGACCGGATGCTGATGCTTTACGATCCCGAATACGAGGGCAAGCCGAAGTACGACTATCGCCGGGCCCAGCAATTCGAGGAGGAACACGACTACCCGCTCTCCCTGGTTGACTTCGACGAGCTCCAGGAGGCTGCCGTGGAGTGGAGCGAGGCGGAGCGCGAACGGCAAAATCAAAATTGACCCTTGAAATCGCTGGAGAGTCTGATATAGTAGTTTATGTATCACGCGTACTAAACAATTGAGGTGTTTAAGTTGGATAGCATAAAGTTTACTCCGCAAGACATTTTGCATAAGCAATTTAAGGAAAAGAACATTGGCAAGGGCTACGATGAGGCCGATGTCGATGCCTTCCTTGATGATGTTATCAAGGACTATGACACTTTCAACAAGGAAGTTAACCGTCTCAACAGTGAGAACGAACGCCTGCGGGCTAAGGTTGACGAACTGAATCGCCAGGTTGAAGTGGGCTCAACAATGAACGCTCACGTTAACAACCAACAGCCGGTTTCCAACGCGACGAACATGGATATTTTGAAGCGTTTGTCCAACCTGGAACGGCGGGTCTTTGGTTCCCAAATTAACGGGAACGAGGGCCAGGACGATTCGCACCTGCTTTAGAATGCGTCTTTTAAAATTGGATATTTTGCAAGCTTTGGGTAATTGAGCACAGCTTTTGTTGTGTTAGGAAGGTCCATGCTCGCACGGGCTGCGATGCCCGTAGTGTTTGTGCTCGCTGAAAAAATAAGGCGGGGCACCGATTCTTCGGTGACGGCGGAAAAAACGGCTAATGCTTCGGCAATGCCCGAGTATTCCTGAAAAGTGCCACAGTGACGATACAACTTGGGAAACTGAGTTGGTGGAACGCGGTAAACCCCTCAAGCGGTAAACCCAAACTACGGTAGGGGAGCTTTGGATAGCGAATTGAAGCGATTCCAGGGGAGAGCATTTGCTCTGAGATAGATGATTACCTCGGGACAGCCATTGCCTGGTGACTGTTCTACGACAAAACATGGCCTACAGATGCTTGCAATCAGGTGCCCGGTTCGCCGGGCTTTTTTATTTTTAAATTTTTCCTTTTGCTGAAAAGCTTTGCTCGTTTTTCAGCGAAAGCAGGGGAAATGTTGAAAGTTTAGCTCTGCCTCGTAATGATTCACTAGAAGACGAGTATACTGAAAATGATTAACAAGAATATCATTAGTGTTAATTGGGAGGAAAATAGATGAAAAAGCTAACACTGGCAGTTTGCTTATCAATGGCGGTGCTTACACTTTCCGGGTGCGGTCAGAACAGCCACAAGACGGCAGCTACGTCTTCATCTTCGGCTGTAAGTAAGACCCAGTCGTCATCCTCGAGCAGGACTGATTCTGCCTCGCTGGATGCGGACCACCTGACGCCGCAGCAGAACGCGGCATTAGTGATGTACTACCGCAATGCCCAGATGCCTGGCGCGTCTAAGCATGATTATTCGGCAGATATGAAGTTGGCAGGGCAAACAGCCACGGTGAAGATTTATGACAAGGATAGTGTTCCTAAGGGAGTGGGTCCACTTTACAAGAGTTACCCTGACGGAGCGCAACTGCTGTACTCCGTTAAGCTGCAGAACAACCACGGCAATGATGGTAAGCATTTCGACTCGACCTATTATACGATTGCTGGCGATAAGGTTTACTACGAAGATGCCGATGCCGGGATTAGTACCAACGGCGTTACCTCAGCTGAGATGGTTGACTATGCTAAATCGCACGGCGGAGTTGATCGGGTACTAAACGTCGCCAAGGGGATGAAGGTAGTTGATTTGCGGGGACAGAACTCCTCATCCGAATCAACGGCTAAGAATAGTCAGGACCTATCGCCACAGCAGTTAGGGGTATTGGTGGCTTTATACCAATCCCCTGACTGGTTCAAGGAATTTGTTGACGATGGTATGTACTATGGGACGCAGCAGGATATGCAGGTCGGCCCAGAAGGCTATGACTATATTACTGCATACGGTGATCCAACCAGCTATGTCTACTTCAAACGTTCGGGTAATGATGTGACGATTAAACAAGTCGTCCCTAAGGGGAACCAGTCAGTTGCTGATGCCTCGATGGTTACCAAACATGTTACGGTCTCCGGCTTAATCAGGGACTACTATACTAATCAGTCACAAAAGGATGAGGTTAACGGCTATGTCAATGAGTTAAAGCCAATTTCGGACGTAGCAAATCATTAATTCATGGAGGAGGAAATTCAAATTGAAGACAAAAAAGCTTTTGCTATTTTCAACTGCTGCTCTACTGGGGTTGACCTTGGGGATTGGCGGCGCAAATGCCGACAGCACGACCAATTCAAGTACGACTACCGCAACTAATCTAGTTGCAAACAATGATTCAAGCCAGGGGGAAACGAGTCAGGAAACAGTTGCTTCAACAACTGATAATGCTGGACAGCAAGTTAATGCGGTAAACGAGGAGCAACAAACCAGCAGTGATCAGCAGATTGCCGTAACGACAAGCCAGGCAAAGGCAAGCGATTATTCGTATGGTTGGCACTCAACCTGGAATGGACAGGATGCGGAGATCCCATATACCTGGACCTATGTAAAGAGTGATGGCACCAAGGCCAACAGTGAATGGCTGCAAGACAATGGTTCGTGGTACTACTTTGATGGCAGTGGCGACATGGTTTCGAATGGTTGGTGGAGTGCACCGTGGCATGGTCAGGACGATGAATACTATTTTGACGCCAACGGCCACTACGAAACGAACTGCTGGCACTCGGTGTGGAACGGTCAGTCAGCGTCAATCCCGTATACTTGGTCCTATTCCAAGGCGGACGGCACCCGGGCAAAAGACGAATGGCTGTGGATCAATGGCTCGTGGTATTACTTTGATGGCAGTGGCGATATGGTTTCGAACGGCTGGTGGAGTGCACCGTGGTATGGTCAGGACAATGAATATTATTTTGATGCCAACGGCCACTACGAAACGAACTGCTGGCACTCGGTGTGGAATGGTCAGGCAGCATCAATTCCGTATACTTGGTCCTATTCCAAGGCAGATGGTACCCGGGCAAAAGACGAATGGCTGTGGATCAATGGCTCGTGGTACTACTTTGATGGCAGTGGGGACATGGTTTCGAACGGTTGGTGGAGTGCACCGTGGTATGGTCAGGACAATGAATACTATTTTGACGCCAACGGCCACTACGAAACGAACTGCTGGCACTCAGTATGGAATGGTCAAGCAGCGTCAATTCCTTATACTTGGTCCTATTCTAAGGCAGATGGTACCCGGGCAAAAGACGAATGGCTGTGGATTAATGGCTCCTGGTATTACTTTGATGGCAGCGGAGACATGGTTTCGAACGGTTGGTACTATGCACCGTGGAATGGTAACGACCGGGAATACTATTTTGATGCCAATGGTCACTGCCTATAAAATTTAATATTATTTGTAGAGGCGGTTGCTTGATCGGCAACCGCTTTTTGGGGTTTTAGCCATTGTGGCCGACGATATTACAAAATAATTTGTCACCAATTTGCTATGAAAACGCTTATAATGAAAGTGTAATGCCGTTGACGGATACTTAGAAGGGAAGTCCACATTTATGGTTAATGCAATTACAAAACGACAATCGGTTCGCAAGTTTCTCACGGCGGGGCTGAGCACTGAGACGGTTCAAAAGCTGGTCGACGCCTTCCAGAGCGCCCCATGTGGGATGCACCAGGCGGATGTTATGCAGGCCGTCGTGGTCACCGATGCCCAGCTTTGCCAACAGGTCGAGGATGCTACCAGGGATGCCTGCTACGGGGCACCGTTGTTGTTTGTGATTTTGACGAAGAAGGGCAGCCCGTTTGGTGAGCGGGACGCCTCCGTTGGTGCCGAAAACGTCATGATCCAGGCAACGGAACTCGGCCTGGGTTCTGTTTACGTCATGGGCGGCGCAATCAAGCTCAACAACTATCCAGGGGTTCTTCAGTCGTTGGGAGTTCCCGCCGGCTTTGAGGTTACGACGATCGTTCCCGTTGGCAAGGTGGCCGAGCAGCCGGCCCCGGAGCCACGAACGGATCGCTACCGTGTTCAGATCAAGTAAACCCAACGAAAATGCCCATCAGCTCTGAAAATGGCTGGTGGGCGTTCTTTCTTATGGTAGAATACAGGTAGCAATTTTAATCAAGCGAAGGAGTGCAACGTTTTGCAAAAGTATCATTTGATGGCGACCGCGGCGGCGGGGATCGAGGCCCTGGTCGGCAAGGAGCTACGGCGCCTGGGCTACGAAACCCAAGTAGAAAACGGCCGGGTGCGTTATCAGGGGGACATGAAGGACATCCTGAAGACGAACCTCTGGCTGCGGACGGCCGACCGGGTCAAGATCATCGTCGGTGAGTTCGATGCCCGAACCTTTGAAGATCTCTTCGATCAGACCAATGAGCTGCCCTGGGAGGACTATCTGCCGGTGGACGCCTGCTTCCCGGTGGAGGGGAAGAGCCACCACTCCCAGCTGCATAATACGCCGAGCGTGCAGGCAATCGTCAAGAAGGCAATCGTTCAGCGGCTCAGCCGGGTCTACCACCGGCGGACGCGCCTGCCGGAAACGGGGGCGCTCTACCCGCTGGAGGTGGCCATCAACAAGGATCACGTCCTGCTGACGCTGGATACGACCGGTGAGGGGCTCTTCAAGCGGGGCTACCGTAAAAACAAGGGTGGCGCACCACTGAAGGAAAACATGGCCGCGGCCTTGGTCATGCTGGCGCACTGGTTCCCGGACAATCCCTTCATGGACCCGGTCTGTGGTTCTGGAACGATCCCGATTGAGGCGGCCCTGTACGGCCACAACATTGCGCCGGGAATCAACCGCTCCTTTATCTGTGAGCAGTGGGTCAATTTGACGCCGGATGGCCTTTCCGATGAGGTTCGCGACGAGGCCGATGCCCAGGCCGACTACGACGTCGAGCTGGATATCCACGGCTATGATATCGACCAGAACATGATCGACATTGCCGAGGAGAACTGCCGGGCGGCGGGCCTGACCCACGACATCACCTTTAAACAGTTAGCGGTCAAGGACTGGCATACCGACAAGATCAATGGAGTCATTGTCGCCAATCCACCGTACGGGGAGCGGCTGAGCGACCACGCCGCCGTCCATGAGCTTTACCGGCAGATGGGCGAGCTCTACCGGCCACTGACGACCTGGAGCAAGTACATTTTGACCGCCGACATGGAGTTTGAGAAGTACTACGGCGCTCAGGCAACTAAGCGGCGCAAGCTTTACAATGGTGCCTTGCGGACGGACCTCTTCCAATTCTGGGGCAAAAAGTCCCGCTGATTGTTAAAAGGTGGTGTAAACATAGGCATAGCAGGTAATAAAAAGCCCCTTGTGAAACCTAAAAGGGGCACAAAAGGGGAAAATTACAATTTATTTAGCAAGTTATCGTACTTTTTTCGAGCTTGTTATGTGACGTGTAGATATACTTCTCGCGTGGTTGCCAGTCTATGGCGGCCATTTTTATTTTCTTCTATATTTCTACGTGACCTAAAACATAACCTCTTTTAACTAGTTCATCAGTATAAGAATAGCATAGATTATGTAATTTTCCAGAAGGGTCTCTATACCAATAGTTGCCATTGGTATCTGTAAATAAGATTGCTGGAATCAAATGATGTCCACCAGAAGAAGCATTTGAATCATATTTAACATGTTTAATTTTTTTGGCTGGAAAAATTTCAAAGTAAAAAGTAGTTGCCAATGAGGTATCAATGTTGTTTAAGTGATCAATCAAAGAATAGTTTGCGGTATTTAAATCTACAAAAACAAAAACGTTATATAAAACAGTATCTGTTTGATTACTTATATATAATCCTAAATTTCAAGAATAAGTTAGCCACTGGACTCAAATAAATAATACTGACCAATTGATTATTGGTTGATGGAGCTGTGATATCTCTTGGTAGAAGGCCTTACGATAGATATCCATTGACGAATGTCCATTAAACATAGCTCGTGGATAGTGATTCATCCAATCATTAGTCGCTATGATCTGAGCACTACTATAGTTATTTATAGCTTCACCTTTGGTAATCTCCTTGCGGAGAAACCGGTTATTGATCTCATTGGATCCACGTTCCCAAGGGGAATACGGATCAGCATAGAAAACATGATCGTGAACTTGTGTTAACTCACTAAATTCTGAACCGTTGTCAGAGGTTATTGTCTTAAAAATGCGATAGTAAGCATCTGTGCCCATTTTCTGGCGCAAATTTATAAAGAACTGATTTACTGCATGCGCAGTTTTACCAGCAATTTTACTCGTGATATTAACTCGTGAAAGGCGATCAGTCATTACTAGTACAACACTGTCATTACCGTTTTTCTGTCCCTGAACTGTATCCAGTTCCCAATGGCCAATTTCGGACCGTTGGTCCGCAGTTTGAGGTCGTTGAGCAATATTAGGCCCTAAGCACCTTTTAGCTTGCGGATGAGTTTGATGATGCTTACGTTTAGGTTTTTCAAAGAGGTCTAAATTGGACGTACGAAGCACACCCTCATTAATCCATTGATATAAAGTTACAACCGACTTTGGGATCAGGGTGCCATCATTCATTAAATCTCGAGCCTTATAAATAACCGCTTGTGGGGAGTAATGGTGGTCGTCAAACTCACCAAGCATTAGCTGATCAGCTAATCGTAAAAATTGCTTTGAAGAATAATATAAGCGACGACGACCAGAATGGCGGTGATGTTCAAGATATGTGGCCTGACCAGCTTCATAACTATAGATGTAGTAAGAATATTCGTAAATCTTACCATTAGATTTTTGACGACGAAGTTGGCGGACCGTACCACGGTTGAGCTCGTTATTAATTGTTTGATGATTAACTCCTAATTGGCGACCAATTGCGCGATTGGAAAGTCCTTGCGACTTTAAAGTCGCAATCATCACACGTTCTTCTTTAGTAAGATGAGCATTCTTTTTATGAGTAGTCAATAAAATAGTAGACATGGTATCATTTAAGTGCGTCATTTGACGGACATCCTTTCATATAGGTTTGGTTCACTTAATATGATACCTGATGTCACGCCGAATGGCGTTTTTTATTTACCACCAACTGGGTGGCTAACTTCATTCTATAATCTACCACTTATATATAATTCAGAGTTATTGGGCCATACTGCAACGTCTTTAGCATATTTATATTTATTGTCTTTGTGTCTAAGATACGCATCGATTAAAAAGGATAAGCTAGCAACAAGAGCAGTAATAATTTGACAGTAGTCGGATATTCGCATTTAAATCACCATCTTTATTTTAAGCTAATTTTTCCTACCATAATTTAACGTCCTTTCTTTAGGAAAAACTTTTAAGGAGATACTCCTTAACAACTGATACTTGAAAGGGCGTACTAAATTAGTTCTGTGTATCATTTATCACTGAATATTGATTAAGCCAGTTAGTTTTTGACCTATTAAATTTGTTTTGTGTCTTGGTGATATCATTTTGTGCATCTTTTTTATCATCTTTTGAAGCATCTGGATCACTCGAAACAGCGCCTTCAGATTCGAGTGTAGAGGCATAATCTTCAAGATCATTAATGTACCTATCAAGAGCTTTGTTGTAATTTCTTAGCTTTTTATAATCTGAAGGATTAAGTAAGGACTTTTCTTTTTTTACCTTTTTATCGGCTTGAACAGCAATCTTGGTTAATTGCCCAGATTGTTTCTGATAATTTTTAAGATCTTTTTGTGTTGTCTTACTATTATCGGTATTTCGGGCTGTGGCTGTATCATTTACATCAGTTTGAGCTGCTTGAATAAGGTTATTTTCACGTGATTGAAGATCATTTTTATCAGCTAGTGAATTAGCTATATTGACCATGCTTTGATGGGATTCAGTGTTATTAATTTTAGCATAAACCACTTGTGGCTTAAGCAGATTGTGTCTTCTGCTTATTGAAGCAATTGGACTTAATGATAATAGACATGAAATGGCAAGTGTAGAAAGAATTTGTTTTTTCATTTTATTACTCCTAGATGATTTATATTTATTTGCTTAGTAAGCTGTAAAACAGATTCATTGACCGGAAATTTTATGAAAAGCAATCAACCAAACTATCCAAGCTTTTATCCCCACTAAGCGATAAAAACCGCCCGCAATCGTGGAATCACAAATTAAAACATAGTAAAATCAAATTATTACGTATTAATTATATAGGGGAGCTATTCGAGCGTCTTCAGCGCCTGGTTAGCCAGGTGGTGGGCACCATGATTTTCCCGGTCCGGGATCCACTGGGTCACGACCGTCGTGAACTGGCCGATGAGCTGGTTGAGCGCCGCCAGTTCCTCCTGGTAATGTTTTGTATAATTTTTGCCGATCGCATCGCTGAGGACCCGGCTATCGGTGTAGAATAGCACTGTTTGCTGGGGGCCAAAGTGCTCCAGCAGGTAGGAAAAGCCGAGCCGGGCGGCCGCAAATTCCCCGTGGTGATTGTCGGCCAGCTGGAGGGTATCGGTGACCTGGTACTGATGGTGGTTGGCGATTACCAGGACGCCTAGACCGGTAGGACCGGGATTGCCCTTGCTGGCCGCGTCCGTGTAGAGCTTTATCATTAAAAATTACCTCACTTTGAAAGGAAGAGTCAATTCTATGGAAGAAGAAACCCGCTATTTCTATCAGCCCGATCTGACGGGCACGATCATCGACTGGTGCTGGACCTTTATGCTGTTCCTCGCCGGCCTGATCATTTGGCTGGAGATCACCCATTTTCAGTGGATCTCCGCGAGCTTCTTTGCCGCTTTTGCCATTCTAACATTTTTCGGGATCAAGCGCCGGACGGTATTGATCACGCCGACGCGACTGGTCTTTAGCCGGCTGCTGCAAAAGGACTACCTGACCATCCCCCTCAAGGACATTCGTCAGCCCCGCTTTACCAAGCACACTGTCTCGATGACCGTGAACGGCGAAGTCCTCAACTTTACCTTCACAAATAAGGGCATTCGCCGCCTGCAGCTGGATCTGAAGCAAGCGGGGATCGAATAGTGAGTATTGTAATTAGCCTTCTACTGGCAGTCGCTTTAGTGGTCGTTGACCAGCTGGTTAAGCACTGGGTGGTTACAACGATTAGCCTCGGGGCCAGCAAGACCGTGCTTCCCGGCGTTTTGACCCTGACCAACCTTCACAATACCGGAGCCGCCTGGAGCATGCTGTCCGGCCAGCAGGGCTTCTTCGTGCTGATCACTGTTGTAGCCCTGGCAATCATCGGCTACTTGATGGTTCGCTGGCGGCACCAACGGGCATTGATGATCGGCCTGGCCCTGATTCTCGCTGGGACCCTGGGAAACTTCATCGACCGCCTCGCTCACGGCTACGTGGTTGACATGTTTGAGACTCTCTTTGTCAGCTTCCCGGTCTTCAATGTCGCGGACAGCTGCCTGACGATCGGGGTAATCATCTTGATTATAGCAATTTTGCGAGAGGACGATTAGTTTGGAAGAACCATTAGAATTAACGGTTGACGCAACGATGACGGGGCGGATCGACAAGCAGCTTGCCCACCACCTCAGCCAATTCTCACGCTCCCAGCTGCAGCGCTGGATTGAGGACGGGCACGTGAAGGTCAATGGCGAGCAGGTCAAGCCCAAGTACAAGCTGGTTGTCGGTGACCGGGTGACGATTGAACCGGAACAGCCACAAAAGATTGACTTGGAACCCGAAAACATTCCCCTGGACATCGTTTATGAGGACGACGACGTGATCGTGGTCAACAAGCCCCAGGGGATGGTGGTTCACCCGGCGCCGGGACATCCCGACCACACCCTGGTCAACGCGCTCCTTTATCACTCACCGCTCTCAACGATCAACGGGGAGTTTCGGCCGGGCATCGTTCACCGGATCGACAAGGACACCTCGGGCCTATTGATGGTGGCCAAAAACGACATGGCTCACCGGTCACTGGCGGCCCAGCTCAAGGCCAAGACCAACGAGCGGGAATACGTGGCCCTGGTTCACGGGGTGATCAAGGAGGACGCCGGCACAATTGATGCGCCGCTGGGTCGTTCACCCAAGGATCGGAAGAAGCAGGCGGTGGTCGCTGACGGCCGCCATGCGGTGACCCACTTCAAGGTACTCAAGCGTTACCGTCACTATACCCTAGTGTCCTGTCGCCTGGAGACCGGGCGGACCCACCAGATCCGGGTGCACATGAAGTACATCGGTCATCCATTGGCCGGCGATCCGCTCTACGGGCCCCGCAAGACTCTCCCGGGCAAGGGGCAGTATCTCCATGCCCGCCTGCTGGGCTTCAAGCACCCGCGAACGGGCAAGCAGCTGACCTTTACGGCGCCCTTGCCGGCTTATTTTCAGCAAATGCTCGACAAATTAGACAAAATCGATCAGTAAGTTGCTTGAGTTTCGCCCAATTAATTGGATAATAGAAGTGAGTATTACGTAGGGGTGAGTGAAAATTGACAGCACGATACCTAATATTTGAAGATGGCACGGTCTTTGCCGGGGAGGGCTTTGGTGCGCCCGCGGTGACCTTTGGTGAGGTGGTCTTCAACACCAGCATGACCGGCTATCAGGAAATCATCACCAACCAGATCTATGACAATCAGATCCTGGTGTTTGCCCAACCCAACATCGGCAGCTACGGCATTCAGCGCAACAACTATGAGACAATTGTGCCGACGATTAAGGGCGTGGTGGTGCGTTCGCTTTCCAATGTGGCGACTAACAACGTGCGGCGGCTGACCCTCGACCAGTACCTCAAGCAGATGAACATTCCGGGGATCACCAACATCGACACCCGGGCGGTCATCCATAAGCTTCGCAACGCCGACAAGCCACTCAAAGGCAGCATCGTTCCGGTTCCGGACGACCACGCCTTTGACCAGCTGCACGCCACCGTTCTGACCAATCAGCAGGTTGCCCAGGTGGCCACGCCCAAGCCCTACCCGAACCCGGGGATCGGCCTCAGCATCGTCGTGGTCGATTTCGGCCTCAAAAATGGAATCCTGCGGGAACTGAGTCGGCGGAAGTGCAACGTCACGGTCTTGCCGTACAACGCGACGGCCGACGAGATTCTTCGCCTGGACCCGGACGGGGTGGTCCTGTCGAGCGGCCCCGGCAATCCCAACAGCATTAAGAAATCGGTTCTGGAGATGATCCGGACCGTCCAGACCAAGGTGCCGTTGTTTGCGATTGGCCTGGGTCACGAGCTTTTTGGGATCGCCAACGGTGCTAAGGTGACACGGTATGCTGTCGAGCATCACGGGATGAACCACCCGCTCAAGGAGGTCATCACCGACCACATTGTTTACGCCAACCAGGGTGGGGGCTACGCGATCGATCCGCAGACGGTCGACCGCAGCAAGCTCTTCATCACCTACATCGACATGATCGATAACACCATTCAGGGTCTGCGTCACCGCCAGTACCCGGCCTTCTCCGTTCAGTTCTTCCCGGACGGGGCGCCGGGTCCGGACGAGACGGATGGCCTCTTTGATGAATTCTTGGATATGATTAGACGAAAGGAGGCCCGGCACTGATGGCTAATTCAGCAATCAAGTCAGTTTTAATCATTGGTCCCGGGGCCAACGACGTCCAGCATGGTGACGAACTCGACGCGGCCACCTACCAGATGGCACTAACCTTTAAGCGCCTTGGCATTCGGACGATTCTGGCCGATGACAATCCGTTTTCCTTTAGTCTTGACAATCGGTCGGTGATTGACCACGCCTGCATCGGCCCCCTCAATGTCGAGACCCTCGTCGACCTGATCAAGCACTACCACCCGCACGCCATCTTACCGACTCTGGGAAATCGCCGGGCCTTTGAACTGACCCAGGAACTATTGGAAAAGGGGATTCTCCAGGAATGCGATCTGAAGCTCCTCGGTATTCCGGAAGCCACCATTCGCCAGATCAACAACCCGGTCCTGCTTAGTCGGACCCTCCACAAGATGGATGCGCCGATGAAGTCCGTGGTGACCGTCAGCAATTACCCGGACGCCCTGACTGAAGCCCGCAAGCTGGGTTACCCGGTGATTATCCGGTCGGTCCTGCCAAAAAGCAGCAGTACCCGGCGGATTGTCCACGATGAGCGTGAACTGGCCCCGGCCGTCCAGAGCTGTCTGAGCCAGTCCCGCGCGGAGCAAGTCCTGGTTCAGCAGAGCCTGGCCGGGTTTAAGGAAATCGAGGCGGTTGTCCAGCGGGATTCGTCCGGGACGATGATGATGCTGTCGATGGTCGAGGACATGGACCCGATCGGGATTCACGCCGGTGATTCGATCGCCTTTAACCCGCCGCAGACCCTGCTTGATCGGCAAATTCAGGATATGCGGGACACGGCCTTTGCGATCACCCGCAAGCTGCGGATTGTGGGGATCAACCACGTCCAATTTGCCCTCGATCCCGAGAGTGGCAAGTTTTACGTGATCAAGAACAGCCCCTACTTTGACCGGATCGTTTCCTTCGTTGCCCAGTCGACCGGTTACCCGATTGCGGACGTTTCGGCCCAGCTGTACGCCGGCAAACTGCTGCGTGACATCGACCTGGGGCCAAACTACGCCCCCCACGCGGCCCTGATTGAACCGGCGATGGACCACATTGCCGCCCGGGTGCCGGTCTGGGGCTTCAGCGCAATTCCAAGTGCCAGCCGGGTCCTGGGGACGGAAAAAAAGTCGATTGGGACCGTCTTCGGGATTGGTCGGAGCACGATTGAGGCCCTCTTTAAGGCCATCGAATCCCGCTACCAGGAGCCAACCGACTTTCACCTGGCCGCCCAAAAGAAGCTGACCGATGATGAGTTGATCGTTAAGCTAGTCCACCCCGAGGCCGGGCGCCTGTTTGTCCTGATTGAGGCGATGGACCGCGGCTATTCCGTTGAGGAACTGTCCGAGATGACCAAGATCGACCCGTATTACTTTGTTCAGATCAACCAGATGCGTTTGCTGATTAGGGAGATCGCCGAAAATCCGAACAAGGAACCGGTCCTGCTCAAGGCCAAGGGCTACGGGCTGAGCAACCTCCTGATTGCCCGCCTGTGGAAGACGACGCCGCACCGCATTTATCAAATGCTGGTCGACCATGGCCTGACCACCAAGTACAAGGAGGTGGAACCCTCGGCCGGAGAGTTCGACCAACACACCAACATCTTCTATTCGGCCTTCGAGGACGAAAACGAGGGGACCAAGACGGCTCAGCCAAGTGCCCTGATCGTCGGGACTGGTGGCCTGCGCCTGGGCTTGAGCAACGCCGGTGACTATTTCGTGGCCCAGATGATGCAGGAACTGCGGCGCGAGGGCTATCACACCGTCATCGTTAACACCAATCCAAGTTCGATCAGTCTTTGTCACGACTTAAGCGACAAGCGCTACATTGAGCCGCCGACCCTGGAAAACATCGTCCAGCTCTTAAAGGTCGAACAGCCCCAGCTGCTGTTTGTCCCGGCGTCCTATGATCAGCTGCTAGCGGACCTGGCAAAGATCGACCTGGGCTGTCGGTTGATTGTGCTTCCTGACGATCGCCTGCCGCGGATGGACGGCCGGGCGACGAAGATGGTGGCCTTTAACTACGTCTACGACGGCGATTACGCCTACCCGCTGGGGACGATGACCAATCTTTTGTCACCTGAGCAGCTTAATTACCAGTCAACGGCACTGCGTTACCCGGCCGAGGTTCCCAACTACCTCTTCCAGAAGGTCAGCGATGAGGCCAGCGACACGGTGATGAAGCAGGATCACCCTGGCCTTTACCAGGTGATCTTTGTTGCAACGGATGACGAATATCACCAGCTGGGGATCCAACCCCTGCCCCTGCCGGAGGTTGCCTTCCTGTCGAAGGTCCTGCAAATCAGCCTGCCGGGAGTTTATACGCAGCTGCTGACCGGCAACATGGCGGCTGGGGCGGTCATGGATTCCCTTAAGCAGGCCGTCGATCCGGGAGTGGTAACCTACCGGGCGACCTTCCCGTTCAAGGCGCTGCACGTCGCCAACGGGGTGCCGGCCTTCAACAAGATCATCGGTGCCCGGATGCAGTTTTTAACCAAGCATTACTAAATATAAGCAAAAGCGTCGCCGTTAGAGGTGGCGCTTTTTAGATAAAAAAGGGAGGAAAATAATCATGGTACGCATTGCGGTGAGCAGCGACAACCACCTGGACGTTAACCGGATCGATCCAATCTGGGCGCTGGAGATGCAGGCCCGTTACTTAGAAAAGCAGGGGGTCCAGTACTACTTTTATGGCGGTGACCTCTTTAACGACTTTGCCCGCACACGCCACTACATGGAAAAAATGCGCGACCGGCTGGCGGGCCGGGTCAGCGTCTATTACATTGCCGGCAATCACGACCTCTTGCAACACGCTCCCTACAGGCTGGTCGAAACGCTGGCGGATCATTCCTACCTCCACAACCGTTTTGTTGACCTGGCCAGAACCGACTGGCGGATGATCGGGAACAACGGTTGGTACGACTATAGCTTTTCGACCTACCGCGACCGGCCCAAGGAGGTGGCCCAGTGGAAGAAGGTTTACTGGCTGGATTCGGCCATTGAGCTGCCCGGGGATGACCAGGAGCAAATGGCAATGGTGCTCCACCAGGTTCACGACCAGCTTTTACGCGCGCGGCGGGATCACAAGCGGGTCCTTTTCCTGACCCACTTTGCACCGCGGCACGAGTTGCTCGCCCCCAAGCCGGCGGCGGTGACGACCCCGCGCCGGGAGCGGTTTTACCAGATGATTAACGCGATGATGGGCAGTGATCGACTCGGCGAGCTGCTCGAACAGGATTCAGCGGTCCGTTACGTTTTCTATGGTCATCTCCATGGTCAGCACCCGGCGTTGAGGCGGGGTGGAGTTACCTAATTTCAACCAGGCGGTCGGTGTGCGCAACAAACGGATCGACGAGTGGGAGCGACCGAATTTTGCCGCTCAGTGGCAGGCTTGCTTGCGAATTATGGATTTGAAATGACGGGGCGATTTAGTAAAATTGTCTTGCCAATCGCCGAAAGCGTTTACATTTTACCGGAGCAACTATATAATGGACATGTTGAAGAATTCTATCTATTTCTCTGAAGGGAAGTAATCAATATGACAAAGGTTGCAATGGTAACGGGTGCCGGTCAAGGAATCGGTGAAGCGATCGCTAAGCGGCTGGCAAAGGCTGGCTTTGCGGTTTCGGTGGCTGACCTTAGCTGCGACAATGCCCAGCGGGTTGCCAAGGAGATCCGGGACGCCGGTGGGCAGTCGCTCGCCATTGAAGTCAACGTGGCCTTCCGTGACCAGATGTTCTCGGCGGTTGAACAGACGGCGGAACACTTTGGCGGTTTTGACGTCCTGGTCAACAATGCCGGCTTGGGCCCGGTTACACCGATCAAGGACGTGACCCCAGAGATGTTCGATTCCGTAATGCACGTCAACGTTGCCGGTGACATGTGGGGGATCCAGGCGGCACTGGAGCAGTTTGAAAAGAAGCCGCGGCAGGGTAAGGAAGTCGTCGGCAAGATCATCAACGCTACTTCCCAGGCCGGTGTGCGGGGCAACAAGAATGAGCTCCTCTATTCCAGCAGCAAGTTTGCCGTTCGGGGATTAACCCAGGTGGCTGCCCGGGACCTCGCCAAGCAGGGAATCACGGTTAATGCCTACGCACCCGGAATCGTTGACACGCCGATGATGCGCAAGATTGCGGAGGATCAAGGCCTGAAGATGCGCGACTATGAATCCCTGATTGCCTTAGACAAGCTGTCCGATCCAGATGACGTTGCCAAGGTCGTGGAGTTCCTAGCCAGTGACAAATCGGATTACATCACCGGGCAGACGATTCTTTGTGACGGCGGGATGCAGTTTGAATAGAATCAATTAGGTGGTTCGCTTTTGGGCGGACCATTTTTTCTTTTAAACGAGGAAAGCGGCTTGTCGAATTCTGAACAAGTTCAGGAAATTTCACAAAACAACCGTGCAATGCTAACCTATGTCACTTGTGCGTTTTTGCACGCCAAGCAAAATTGCTTGTGAAATTTATGAGAACGGTTACAATTGACGTATAAGCGAAAGGTGGTTTTTATTAATGGCTTACAAGACAGTTAATCCATATACAAACGAAGTCGAGCATGAATACGAGAACGCCACGGACGCGCAGGTGGAGGCAGCTCTGCAGGCTGGACATGAGCTCTACAAGCAGTGGCGGGACGGTTCGGGCCTCGCTGAACGCAAGCAGGTGATCGAAAAGCTCGGTCAGCTGCTTCGGGAACGTAAGACGGCCCTGGCCGAGATCATGACTCGTGATATGGGCAAGCTGATTGGCGAGGCTGAGGGGGAAGTCGAGCTCTGTGCTTCCTTCTGCGATTACTACGTTCAGCGTGCTGACCAGTTCCTGGCGCCGAAGCCGATTTACACGGAATCCGGCAACGCCTATGTTCTGCGTCAGGCAACCGGGATCTTGATGGCGGTGGAGCCATGGAACTTCCCGTTCTACCAGATCGCCCGGGTCTTCATCCCGAACTTTCTGGTCGGCAACCCGATGATCTTAAAGGATGCCTCCAATTGTCCAACCTCGGCCCAGGCCTTCGCCGACCTGGTCAAGGAGGCCGGGGCACCGACCGGCAGCCTGACCAACCTCTTCATCAGCTATGACCAGGTTGGCCAAATTATCGCCGATCCCCGGGTTCAGGGCGTCTGCCTGACCGGTTCCGAGCGGGGTGGCCAGGCCGTCGCCACGGAGGCAGCCAAGAATCTGAAGAAGAACACCATGGAACTGGGCGGCAATGATGCCTTCATCGTCCTGCCTGATGCCGACATTGACAAGCTGGCCAAGGTGATCTTCTTTGCCCGGCTGTACAACGCGGGGCAGGTCTGCACCTCATCCAAGCGTTTCATCGTGCCGGACAACCTTTATGACGAATTCCTGAAGCGTGCTAAGGAAGTCTTTAGTTCCGTCAAGATGGGTGATCCCCTTGACCGGACGACCACACTGGCACCAATGAATTCCAAGAAGGCCAAGGAGAAGCTTCAAAAGCAGGTTGATACCGCCGTCGAGAACGGTGCCAAGGTTTACTACGGCAACAAGCCGGTTGACCTGCCAGGACAGTTCTTCATGCCAACAATCCTGACCGATATCACTAAGGACAACCCGATTTTTGATCAGGAAATGTTTGGGCCAGTAATGTCCGTCTACAAGTACCATGATGTCCAGGAAGCCATCGACCTGGCCAACGATTCGAGTTTTGGCCTGGGCAACACCATCTTCGGCGAAAACATTCACCAAGCCCGGCAGGTTGCCAGCCAGATTGAATCGGGGATGACCTGGATCAACTCCGGCTGGGGCTCGCTGCCGGAACTGCCATTTGGTGGGGTTAAGCACTCCGGATACGGTCGTGAGCTGAGCGAGATCGGCTTCACCGAATTCGTTAACGAACACCTGGTTTACGAACCAGAAGACTAATTGAAAATATCCTTGTTTTGAAGGCCATCTTTCATTCTTGTTGAGTGAAAGATGGCTTTTTTACGTATTAAATATATGAGGAGGTAACAATGATATGAATTCATAACAAGATGGGGTAAAATGGAAGCAAAGAAGATGAATTCAGCGTTGGCACCTATTAAAGAAAAGATGATTAAAAATGTCATACATTGCGGACTATACAAATATTTACGATATTCGTGGCCACGAAATTACCATTACCGCTCCGGCGCGTTTTGATGACCAGTCACATGAAATCATTGCGGATAAACGGCTCGATGACCAAGCTGCTCAAATGGCTTTGGAAAAGTTTCGAAAGCGTTATAAGGTCGTTTCGCCGGCAGAAATTAAAAACTTCCGGGCTAGTTGGCACCTCAGTCAGCGTAAGCTAGCACATGTTCTTGGCTGGAGTCCGTCGACTGTTGCCCTGTATGAAGCGGGGGCTGTTCCAACGAAAGCCAACAATCGCCTTTTAAAGATCTTGATGAAGGACAAACAAATGATGAAAGAATTCATTGCCGACAGTGAAAAGGACGAGATGTAAATAATCCACAAGGGGGAGGGTTCAAAATGAAGCTCGCACGTAATCAGAAGACAACCTTGGCAACACTAATCATAGGCGCACTTGCCTGGCCGCTGGGCCTCTACATTAAGAGCCGCAAAAAATAAGAAAACGGTGATCATCGGGAATTTCTCGGTGATCACCGTTTAGTCTTAGTGACGTTTCAAGATGAAGTAACGGCCAAAGTGTCGGTAGCTCAGACTGGTCAGGTCAATCAGGACCAGGTAGATGCCGAGCATGATGAGGCCGGCTACGGCAGCAAAGATGAAGGCACTGACCTTGCCCATCGGCAGGTAGAAGTGGCTGACGAGCAGCGAGAGCGGGGCGACGATCGCCAAGAAGACCAGGTTGACAGCGATGATCCGCCAGTACTTAGTCAAGCCGACCTTGAACTGGCGGACGATTTTACCGTACGCCAGCAGACAGATGACGATGTAGGCGATGTTGGTGGCCATGATGGCGCCCCGCCCGTTGGCTAGCATAACCAGCGGGTACTGGAGGGCAATCTTGGTGACCAGGCCAAGACCCATGTACAGCATTGCCTTTTTGCTATAGCGCAGGGCCTGCAGAATCGTCAGCCCGTTGACGCCTAGAGCCATCAGCAGACTCTGGGTCAGGTTGAGACGCAGGTAGTTTCCACCGAGGATGCTCTGGGTATAGAAGACCAGGTTGACCTCGTAGGCCAGGGCGGCGAGGATGATGACGATTGGTAAGAGGACCAGCAGCAGGTAGGCCAGGTTTTGGCTGATCAGCTTTTGAACCTTGGCCAGGTGATCCTTTTCGGCCGCCAGCAGTGGCAGACTGGTTTCGGAAACAGCAGTTGCCAGGGCAATCACGATCGCTGTAATCTTGGCCGGGTTAGCCGAGAAGAGCGTGTAGATGTACTGGATCGCGCTGGCAGAATAGTGGGCCTGACGCATGATCTGCTTGTAGAAAATCTGGTCGACCAGTTGAACGAGGGTGATCCCGGAACCGACGAAGAGAAAGGGAACCGATTCGTAGAAGGTCAGGGCCATCAGGTGGGTGGTTCGTCCGAGATCCAGTGGTGCGGCCGGTGCGTCGGTACAGTAGGGATGGCGCCGGTAATAGCCGCCCAAGTAAGCAAAACCGGCGATTGCACCGATGAAGGCGGCGAAGACACTCAGCTGGACCGCCAGCTGAAAGGGCCGGTGGAGGGTGAAGATGACAATGTAGCTGGCTACCAGGATGAAGATGACCCGGACGAACTGCTCAATCACCTGGGAGACGCCAAAGGGCTTCAGATCCTGGTTACCCTGGAACCAGCCCCGCATGACGCTCATTAATGGAATCAGGACGAGCGCTGGAGACACCATGCGGATTGCGCGGGTGGCAGCTGGAATAGAAACCACTGGGCTGTTACGGGCGATCAGCGGTGCCAAGAGGAAGAGCAGGGCCCCGCAGACCAGCCCCGAGATCCCCATCAGGATGGCGCCGGAACGAAAGAGCTCCCGACTTTTTCCATATTCCTCGCGACCGTTGTAGTAAGCGACCCGGCGTGCGATGGCAGACGGAAAGCCAGCCGTCCCCAGTGAGATGAAGAGAGCGTAGGGAGTGTAGGCACTGTTGAAGAGCGCCTGGGCGGTGGCGATGTGCTGGCTGGAACCCATCATCATCAGCCAGGGAATGAGGTAGATTACTCCCAGGATTCGGGAGACGATGCTGCCGGCGGAAAGCCAGAAGGCACCGGATAAGATTTTTTTGTTCATAATTTTCTCCAATAAAAATAGTCACGTAGACTATCCTCGCAGAATTAGCTCGCCGATGCAAGGTACTGGAACGGATTTCCCCAAGCCACTTAAAAATCTAAACTTTTTTGCAAAAAAGACTTGCCTTTAGTGCCGGTTCTTGATATTATAATTGACGTTGTCATGTGCGACATGCGGAAGTAGTTCAGTGGTAGAACATCACCTTGCCATGGTGGGGGTCGCGGGTTCGAATCCCGTCTTCCGCTTCACATCATGACCCGTTAGTCAAGTGGTTAAGACACCAGCCTTTCACGCTGGTATCGTGGGTTCAAATCCCGCACGGGTCATTTATGGGGAATTAGCTCAGCTGGGAGAGCACCTGCTTTGCAAGCAGGAGGTCATCGGTTCGATTCCGTTATTCTCCATTGGCAGTATTTGCCTAATTGAATATGTTGGCGGTAATGGTGAAGTTTGGTTAACACACCGGTTTGTGGGTCCGGCACGCGTGGGTTCAAATCCCACTTACCGCCCTTGTGCGACGAGAATTGCGATTCTGGTCGCTTTTTTTGTATCCAAATTTGGAGGCCACGCGCATGAAAGTTACTGACATTTTTATCCCTATTATCATTCTAGCAATTGTTGTTTTACTGCTGCGAGAGGGGGATCGACGGCCCTTTATCGCGGCGGCCGTGCTATTTTTAAGCGAACTGGTCTTTAGCACCCTGAATTTTATGTTGTTCTTTGAGCTGGCTTCCGGGCTTCTGCGTCGGGTGCGGGTGGTTGAGCTCGGCAACCTCTTCCTTTTGCTAGCGATCTTCGTTGTCCTGTCAGGGATGCTGCTTTACGCGGGGATGCGGATGCTGCGGGGAATTATCCGCTTTACCAGCACCGTCCTCACCATGGTCGAATATTATATTCAGTGGAGCCTGATCTACGTGACGGTTTACCAGGCGATCTTTGCAAACGCTAAGAAGGTTCAGGAGATTGGTCACTTTATTAAGGTTGGGAAGTTCCTCGATCCGAACCTATTCGTCGTAATCGTCCTGCCCTCCTTTATTTCGGCCTGGATCGCGGTGGTCCTGTACAAAAAATACATCCAGGCAATTTAGTACGACGGACTCCAAGCTGTCACAGTGCTTTTTCCGTTATTAATTATTAATTATCCCTCTTGAATTAAAAAATAATGAGACTATAATGAGAACAATTTATTAATCAAGGGGGATTTTACTATGGGAAATAAAGTTGCTGTGATCGGTGTCGGTCACGTCGGCTCCACCGTTGCAACCAATATTGTGACGGCCGGGATTGCCAGTGAACTGGTACTGATTGATGAAAAAGACAAAGTTGCGCGTGCAGAAGCTTACGATTTAACGGACCAACAAGCCTACCTGGCTACCACGACCAAGGTTTCCTTTGTGCCCTATGAAGATGACTGGTCAACCCTTGCTGACGCGGACGCGATTGTCTTTTCAGCCGGCAACATCAAGATTGTCCTTGGGAACCCCAACGATCATTCAAATAACCGGGTTGGGGAACTTTCTAACTCCGCCCGCATCGTCAAGGAGGTTGGACCCCGCATTAAGCAGAGCGGCTTTCACGGCGTCATGATTTGCATCTCCAACTCCTGCGACGTGATTGCGCAGCTAATGCAACAGGAGAGCGGCCTGCCGGCTCAGCAAGTGCTGGGGACGGGCACCTCGCTGGACACTGCGCGGTTGCACCGGGCTGTGGCCCAGACGCTGGGCAAGTCGATGACCGACGTTGCCGGTTACGTGATCGGTGAACACGGTGAAACCCAGTTCACGGCTTGGAGTTCCGTGACCGTCAACGGCCGCGCAATGACCAAGATTGCTAAGGAGCAGGGGCTTGACCTCGATGATCTGCAGAAGCAAGCTCGGCTGGGTGGTCATGTCGTCGGCCTGGGCAAGGGTTACACCTGCTACGGGATCGGAATGACGGCACTGACGATTCTCAAGTCCGTCTTGAACGACGAGCAGCGCACCTTCCCGGCCAGCTCACTTAACCAGCAGTTGGACACCTACATCGGCCAGCCAACCACCGTTGGAGCGGCCGGAGTTGTCGATCAACCGGGCCTAGATCTGACGGCAGAAGAGAAGGAACTCTTCGAAAAGTCTGCCCAGGCAATTAAGCATAATTTTGCCTCCGTAAAATAATGAGAAACGCAAAATCCCCATCGTCTTTTTTGGCGATGGGGATTTTTACGTTAAAATTTGCTTAGATAAGCGGAGATATAATGATATATTAGTGTTTTCTGCAACGAGCATTTTCGATCGGGATCAATGCATTATTCGAAGAAATTGGATTGAGAGGGAAATTTCTAGAACGAAAGGTTTTTGAATGGCGGTCCCGATCCTAATATAGCAGGTCACTAATTGAGTTAGCGTACTCATTAAGCGCTTACATAATGAGCACATAAGTATAGTAACACAATTTAAAACGTTTTACAAAGGAAAATTTATTTTTAGCAAAAAAGTTTCCAAACGCTTTTTTTACGTATATATTAAGTAGAAGGAAATAGTCGACAGATAGAAAGGACGATTAACAATGCGATTTCTCCATACGGCCGACTGGCACATTGGTAAGAACCTGAACGGTTATGACCTCCTGGACGATCAGGTGGCAACCTTTCACCGGATCGAGCGGATTGCCCAGGAAAAACAGGTCGATGCGGTGGTGATCGCCGGCGACCTGTACGACCGCAGCATCCCCAGCGAGGCCGCGGTCCGTACCCTCAACAGCATGCTGGGCCGGCTCAACCTCCAGGACCACTTCCCAGTGCTGGCGATCAGCGGCAATCACGACTCGGCAACCCGCCTGGGCACGGGGGCGGATTGGTTTGCCCTCAAGTCGCTCTACCTCAATACAACCCTGGTGAATGCCTTTGAACCGGTCATAATTAAGAACACCCAATTCTTCCTCTTACCGTTCTTCGGCATTCAGGAGGTCCGCAACTATTTTCATGACGACGCCATTCGGAACGTCAACCAGGCGATGGAGCGAATCGTAAAAGCCATGAAGGAGAAGTTTGCCCCGGACAAGGCTCACGTCCTGGTCGCCCACTTCTTTGCGGCTGGTGCCCAGCGCACCGCTGATTCGGAAACGTTGGTCGAGGTCGGCGGGCTGAGTGCCGTCTCAACCCGCCTTCTTGCCCCCTTTGACTACGTTGCCCTCGGCCACCTCCATAATCGGGACGCCCTGCACGACGAGCGGGCCCGCTACAGTGGCTCGCCAATGAAATTTTCCGTTTCCGAGGCCAAGCAGAAGAAGGGCGTCTGGATCGTCGACACGGATCCGTTTAAGGTGGAGTGGGTACCGTTGCCACCGGTTCACGACATCCACCTGCTAAAGGGCAGCTTTGCTGATCTCGTTGCGGCGGCAGGGAAGCACGACCCGGCTGATTTTTATGACATCGAGCTGACCGATCACGAGCGGATCCCCGATGTGCTCAGTAAGCTGCGGGAACACTATCCTAAGATTGTCAGCTTGCACCGGACTCACCAGGCCCGGCAGGTAGAGACCCTTGTCGACCAAAAGCGGCGCCGGGCCGACCCCATGGACCTGCTGGCGGATTTTTACCAACAAACGATGGGGGATGACCTTTCCGCCCAGCAGCGGCAGTGGGCCCAACAGTCCCTGGAGAAAATCAGTGAGGAGGATTAGTAATGCGACCAGTCAAAATTGAGATGCACTACTTCGGTCCCTATGACCAGGCGACCGTCGACTTCACCCAGTTCAACCAGCTCTTCCTGGTGGCAGGGAACACGGGGGCCGGCAAGACCACGATCTTTGACGCGATGAGCTACGCCCTCTTCGGTCAGACGACCAACGACCGGGACCGGTCGGCGGCCGCGCTGCGCTCCGACTTTGCCCCCGCCAGCGCGGAAACCAGCGTCACCTTTACCTTTACCCACCAGGGCCAGACCTACCGGATCATGCGCAAGCCCAAGCAGACCCTGGAAAACAAGAAGGGGCGCCTGATCGAGCACAACCAGGCCGTGGAGCTGGTTTACCCGCTCGAGAGCCAGACACCACAGTCAATCACGAAGATTAAGACGGCCGACGCTTTCATCACCGACTTACTCAACCTAACCCGGGACCAGTTCCGCCAGATTGTTCTCCTGCCCCAGGGGAAGTTTCGCCAGTTCCTGGATTCGGACAGCAGTACCAAGGAGGCCCTGCTTCGGGACCTCTTTAACACGACTCGGTATGCTCGCTGGGCACAAGAACTTAAAGACGAGCTGAGCAGCCGCAAGAAGGATTTGGCCGCCGCGGGAACTAAGCTGCAGTCGGTCAAGGAGACAGTACCAGACCTGGATGCCGGCTTACCGCTAACGGACTGGCGGGCCGCCGCCGCGGATTTGCAGGCGGACCTCAAAAAGCAACTGGAAGGCTTGCGAGACAAAGCTTCCCGGTCCCAGGAAAAAGTTAATCAATTGACGAAGAGCTTGCATGCTCAAGAAGAGCTGCAGGAGGCGATTACCGCCTTGGCAGCGGCTCGCGAGCAGGCGACTGTACTGGAACAGCACCGGCAGAAAATCGCCACTGCCCAGGCCCAGATTGCGGACCTGCAGTGGTTTCAGGAGCACCAAGCTGCCTATCAGCGCTGGCGGGACGGCGAACAGCAGTTGTCAGTTTGGCAGACGCAGGCCGAGCAGCTGGCTGCCCAGGTGAAGAAGCTAAGGGCGGACCAGGAAAAGACGACGGCCCAGTACCAGGAGTGCCTTGACCAGCAACCACAAGTTGAAAAACTGCGCGACCGCTTGAAGGAGCTACGGCGAGTGCTGCCGCTTTTTACAGAATGTGAACAGCTGGCCGCAGAGGTCAAGAGGGATCAGGCCCAAGTCAATGCGGCAAGGGCTGATCAGCAGGCCCGTCAGCAAAAGATTGATCGCCTAAAAAAGCAGCTCACTGAGTTGACGACCAAACTAAAAGCAATGGGGGATCTGGCCGCTCAGGAAAAGCAGCTGGGCCAGCGGCAACGTCAGTACGATCAACTGGCCCGGGCGGCTGCGGACTTGCAAAAGCTGCTGGAACAACAATCCCAGGAGCAAGCAGACCTGCAACGGCGCCAGACCGAGCTCGCCAGTGCCAGTGAGCGGGCCGCTCGGGGGCAGGCACGGCTGACCGACCTGAAAGATGCCTATGCCCGCCACCAGATTGCCCGCTTGGCCCGGGAATTAAAGCTGGGGACCCCCTGTCCGGTTTGCGGAGCGGTTGACCATCCGCATCCGGCCACGCTGACGGACGCCACGAAACTGGTGACCGATGCAGAATTAGATGCAGCGTCAGAGGCAGCAAAAAAGCAGTGGGATGCCCAGAGCCGGGCCCAGGAGCAGGTCAAGCTCGTGAAGAATCGGCTGACGACCCTGGCGGAGCAAGTGACGGCTGCCGAGCAGGCCCTTGCCGAAAAATTAGCGACCACGGAGCTGCCGGAGGATTGGGACACGCAGGTAACGAACCGCGCCGCCCAGCTTCACCGTGGCGAAAAGCGGCTTGACGAGCAAAACCAGGCAGCGAAGCAAATGCGGGATCAGGAACAAGCAATTCAGGAACAGCTAACCGCGGCCCAGCAGGCCAGCCAGGCAGCGGTGGAAGATGTGCACCAGCTGGAGCAGCACCTGGCTCAGCAGACGGCGGTGCTGAAGGAGAAGCAAGCGGACCTGCCGACGGAGATTGGGGATGCCCAGGCCGCCAAACAGCAGTTGGCCGTTTGGGAGAAGGAGACCCAGGAGTTTGACCAGCGCCTGACTGCGATCACCCAGCGTCGCCAGGAGCTGCAGGAACAACTGGCGGTTGCCCAGAATCAACAGGAGGAAAATGCCGCTAATATTCAGAAGGGGCAAGCAGAGCAAAAGGATGCTAAGCAGGCACTGAGCGTGGCTCTGGCGGAATACCGGGACGACTTAACCTGGGCCTTCTGGAAATGGGCCTCGGCGCTCAGCATGCAGTTGCCACAGCTTCGTGCCGAGGTGGATGAGTACCGGACGGCCGTCCACGATAACCAGGCGCAATTGGCGCGTCTGCGAAAGCAGGTGGCGGATCGACCGGCACCGGATTTGGCGGCTGCTCGCCAGGGACTGGCCACCGCCCAGGAGGCGCTTGGTCAAAATCA
This sequence comes from Limosilactobacillus sp., assembly GCF_022482365.1. Taxonomy (NCBI): domain Bacteria; kingdom Bacillati; phylum Bacillota; class Bacilli; order Lactobacillales; family Lactobacillaceae; genus Limosilactobacillus; species Limosilactobacillus sp. The sequence goes on along the minus strand of NZ_JAKVPE010000001.1, from coordinate 536,318 downwards.
GCACCAACTTGGTCAGCTCGAGGCGCAACGCACCCAGTTGATGACCGCCGTTCAGCGGGTTGACGACCTGGTGCACGCCAATGACAATGCCCAGCAGGCACTTAATTCTTTCCAAACCCTAACCGACGTGGTGACCGGGAACACTGAGAACCACCTCAGCCTCGAGCGCTACGTCCTCCAGTCCTACTTCCGGGAGGTCCTGGCGGCTGCCAACATTCAGCTGGCCCGCCTGACCAATGGCCGCTACCAATTCGAGCTGGCAACGACCAGCCATGGCCCGGGCGCCAAGTGGACGGGCCTGGAGGTCAACGTCTACGATGACAATGCCGGCAAGACGCGGAGTGCCCGGACCCTCTCCGGCGGGGAAAGCTTCATGGCCTCGCTGGCTTTGGCCTTGGCCCTTTGCCAAATCATTCAGGAGCAGAGCGGTGGAATCAGCATTGACGCGCTCTTCGTCGACGAGGGCTTCGGCTCGCTCGACCAGCAGGCGCTAACGGACGCTCTGCGTGCCCTTCAGGAGCTGGAGGGGCACCGGATGATCGGAATCATCAGCCACGTCACCGAACTTGAGGAGCAGATTCCGGATCAGCTCCGGGTCAGCTCGGTCAACGGGCGCAGCAAGGTTAGCTACCAGCACGAACTCCAGGCCTAGCCAACACTTGATTTGATAAGTGAACGCTTCCAATCAAAAAATTTGGCTTATAATAGATCCCGTAGATTTTAAGAAGTGAGGGATCATTTATGGATCAGCAAAAGGTTGATCAACAATATCATCGCTTGCGCCTGCAAGTGTTTCTCGGCATTTTCATCGGCTATGCGGGCTACTACCTGCTACGCAACAATTTCTCGATTGCCATCCCCGGCCTGATCAAGGAAGGCTTTTCCAAGGGAGAACTGGGATTGGCGCTGTCGGCGGTCTCACTCGCCTACGGGATCAGCAAATTCGTCATGGGAATCGTCTCGGACAAGAGTGACGCCCGGATCTTCCTGCCGCTGGGACTCCTGTTGGTTTCACTGGTCAACCTGGCATTTGGACTGATCCCGGCCCTGACCAGCAACATCACGATCATGTTCATCGTCCTCTTCGTCATTGGCTGGTTCCAGGGGATGGGCTGGCCGCCGTGCGGTCGTGTGCTGGTGCACTGGTTCTCGCTGAATGAACGGGGCGGCAAGACGGCGCTGTGGAACACCGCCCACAATGTCGGCGGTGGGCTGATGGCACCGCTGGCCAACTGGGGGATCGTGCTGGTCGCCGCTAGTCCCCTGGCCATTAAGAGCTTTAACGGGGCCTTTGTGGTTCCGGCAATTGTCGGGATCGTTATCGCCTTGCTCGCCTTTATCTTGGTGCGTAACAGCCCTGAGAGCGTTGGCCTGCCGCCGATTGAAGAGTACCGCAACGACTATCCGAACAAGAGCCATCAGCTGAGTGAGCAGAATTACTCGACCAGGGAGCTGCTATTCAAGCACGTCCTCAACAACAAGTGGATCTGGGTGATTGCGGTCGCCAACATCTTCGTCTACTTAGTCCGCTACGGGGTCGAGAACTGGGTACCAACCTACCTGACCGAGGTTAAGGGGATCACCCTGGGCACGGCCTCGGCCTCCTATCTCTGGTATGAACTGGCTGGAATCCCTGGGACGCTCCTGGCCGGCTGGATTTCGGACCACGTCTTCCACGGTCGGCGGGGGCCAGCCAGCTTCTGCTACATGGTCCTGGTTTCAGTCTTCCTGGTCATCTACATGTCGGCCAATTCGCTGGCAATGATCAATGTCGCCCTGGTGGCAATTGGCTTTCTAATCTACGGACCGGTGATGCTGATTGGGCTTCAGGCCCTGGATCTCGTTCCGAAAAAGGCCGCCGGAACCGCTGCCGGTTTGACCGGCCTCTTCGGCTATTTCTTTGGTTCCTTCTCCGCCAACGCCGTCATCGGCTGGGTCGTCGATATGGCCGGCTGGCACATGGGCTTCATTCTGATCTTGGCCGCCAGCATCCTGGCCTGTCTGATTTTTCTGGCTACCTGGAATGTTCGGGGGCAGGAAAAGGTTAAGTAAACAAACGCATCGAAAGGATGATGAAAATGACCAAGGCAACAACGATTGAAGAGTTGCTCGAACAAACCGAATTAACCGTACCGGCAGAGCAGTTCGTCACGGATCTGCTCAAAGCAATTGAACGCTTACGGCGGCGCCCGCTGGATGTCTACTATGCCGGCCCCCGTAGCCTGCGGGTAGACGGAGTGACGCTGATGGTTGACCTGCAGCCCAAACAGGCGGTGATCGTTCACTTCAATGGTCAGTCGACACGGGTGCGGGTTCCGCTTTAGGAGCGTAATTTGGAATCAGAATTAAGTAAGAATTAAATAATTAAGCCACGCAACCGTCAAAAATGACAATCGCGTGGCTTTTAGCTTTTACTCAATAATGGTGGCGCCAAGGCTGCCTTGGAAATGGTTGAAGGCCCATTCGTCGCCGTGGGGCGTAAAGGTGGCGACCCCGCGCTTCGGGATCGTCAGCTGGTAGTCAAGGTTGTAGGCGCCAATGGCCGTATGGAGGACACAGATATCGGTGCAGACCCCGCTAATCCACAGGTCGGTGATGTGCCGTTCGCGCAGGTAGTTGTCCAGGTTGGTGTTTTGGAAGGACGAGTAGCGATTCTTGGCGAACTGGTAGACCCGTTCGCTGTCCTGGTGGGCCTGGAACCAGTTGCCAACCTTGCCATAGAGGTCGCGTCCGGACGTTCCGATGATGTTATGTGGCGGGAAGAGTTTCGACTCCGAGTGGAAGGGGTCGTGCAGGTGATGAGCATCGGTGGGGAAGATGACATAGTCGCCGTTTTGGTAGAAGCGTTCTGCCAGTTCCGTAAGGTAGGAATCAAGCTGTTGCGCGGGTTTGCCAACGGTCAGGGCGCCGTCATCGGCAACGAAATCATTGGTGTAGTCGATAATCAGTAATGCTTTGGGCATAATCAAGTCTCCTAAACTTTTGCTACCAGCATAGCACTTTTATCTCGCAGCGAGGAAGGCAAAGTGAAAAAGATAGCAATCACTCGGTCCGCCCCTTATAATGAAAATATTGGAAGGGGATTATTGACATGACATCGGAACAGCTACGCTACGCCATTGAACTGGCCAACTACCACACCATGCAAAGGGCGGCCGACGTGCTCCACATCACCAAGTCGGGACTCAGCCGGGCCATCCAGCAGCTGGAAGAGGAGCTCGGCGTGCAACTCTTTTCGCGCACGAGTGCGGGAACCCAACTGACCGAGCAGGGCAAACAACTGCTGCCCTTGATGCAGCAGGAACTGCGGGTCAACTTCCGCCTTCACCAGAGCGCCACGAACCTGCGACAGTCAGCGACCGGTCGGATTGTCCGCTTCGGCTATGCCAACACGCTGCTGCGTCCGCTGGTCCGGGAATACCTGGCGACCAGGAAACGGGATCCGCACTTTTCCTACCTGGACCTCAGCCAGCACCCGACGGCCGAGATCGTCCGCCAGGTGGAAAGTGGCGAGCTGGACGCCGGCTTCATCGATGCGGACCGGGAACTCCAGCAACGATTGAGCCACCTGGATTTCCACCCGATTCATACGGGTGGCTTGAGCCTTTTCACTGGTGCCCAAAATGCGTTGGTGGGGCAGTCGTTGACGATTGAAAAACTGCGGGCCCAGCAGTACGTGATGCTCAAGGATCCGATCAACCAGACGGTCTTTGACCACCTGCAGAGCCTCTGCGGGCCGTTGGAGGTCGTATTGCAGACTCAGGACTACGCGATTGCTTGCGAGGCGATCTGTCAATTGGATGCGGTTTTGCCTGCCTGTGGGCTCCTGCTGTATGGGGCGGTCGAAAACTACCGTGACTATCAGCTGGTGGAGCACCCGCTGACGAGTCTGGTCGACGATCGCTTTACCTATGGCTGGATCAGCAATCCCCAGCATCCCCTGGACAAGCCGACCGCGGACTTCATTGACCGGGTCTGCCGGCGGATCGAAGATGGGGCAAGAGGAAATTAAGGTGGTGGATTTCTTGATAAAACCAACGCTAATCATTCAAGATCTCTCGGCGGTCGGTCAAATCTCGCTGACGGTGGCGACTGCTATTTTTCAGGCGCTCGACCTGCCGATCGCGACGGCCCCCAGCACTCTCTTGTCGACCCAGACGGAAGGCTTCGGGACACCGGTGGAACTGGACACGACCGCCTGGCTGGACCGCTCGTTTCGCCATTGGCAAGAAAACCAGCTCGCCTTTAACGGGGTGCTGGTTGGCTACCTCGGCACGGCCGATCGAATCAAACAACTTACCGAATGGGTACGAAATGGGCAGCGCGGCCCGGTCGTGATTGATCCGGTGATGGGCGATTCCGGATCGCTCTATCCCGGAATCAAATCGGCCATCATCCCGGCAATGCGAGACCTGTGTCGGCAGGCCGATATTATTACCCCTAACCTAACCGAGCTGCGTCTTCTAACCGGGGAAAATGAGCTGAGTGTCCACGACCTGCTGGCAGCGGCCGGGGAAATGTTTGAGGCAGAAATTGTCCTGACCGGGGTCAGGGAAGGGCAGCTCGTCAACACCTATTTGCTTGCGACAGGGGAAAAGAAGCTGACGGTTGCCAGCAGTCCTTGCTATCCCGGCCACTTCTTCGGAACGGGGGATGCCTTCAGCGCTTTGCTGACCGGCTGGTATTTAAAGGGCCTGCCGCTTACCAGTGCTGTTCAAAGAGCGACGGCGGATCTCCAGGTTGCGGTTGAACAAACCGCTGCCTTGCCGCAGTCGGAGCGCAAGTTCGGCCTCCAAACGGCGGCGCTGCTGCGGCACATTTTGACCGAGAGCTAGGAAGCGGGGGAGATCATGGAAATCAACAAAAGACAAGCAACGGCGCTGCTCTTTTTCTCGACGATCCTTTGGGGCAGCAGCTACATTTTCCTGAAACTCGCGACGAACGCCGGCATGCATTCTGGGCTCATCAATGCCTGCCGGGGAACCATCTGCGCACTGATCGGTTATCTGCTATTCTTCAAGCAGATCAACCGCCTTACCAGGAAGGATCTCAAGCTGGGCCTGGAGATCGGCGTCATCAATTACCTCGGCTATTACCTGCAGACTGCGGGGCTCCGCTACACCACGCCCGCGAAGAGCTCCTTTATCACCGCCCTTTACGTCGCGATTGCGCCACTAATTCTGTGGCTCTTTTGGCACGAACGACCGCGGCGCAAGACCTACTTTGCGATTACCCTAGCCGTGATTGGGATGGCGGTCCTGACCAACGTCGGTCAGAATGGGTTGCACCTGCAGTACGGCGATTTCTTAACCCTGCTGTCGACGGTTTTCTGGGCGTTGCAGATTATCTTCTTTAATAAAATTGCGCCCCAGTCCTCCAGCTCCTGGGTCGTTCTCTTCATGGTCGGCTTCTGGCAAGGCGTTTTTGGCTGGCTGACCTTTTTCGGAACGGAACGCGCCACCTTTGGTCAGATTCATTGGATGCAGGCATTGGTGCCAATCGTGATTCTAGCTGTCGGCATCACCTTTCTCGGGCAGGGGATGCAGATTATTGGTCAGGCCCACACCGATGCGACCTCGGCCGGGCTAATCCTGATCCTCGAATCATTTTTCGCCAGCGTCTTCTCGGTTGTGCTCGGCTACGACAGGTTAACCCCGCAGCTGGTCTTTGGCGGGGCTATTCTGCTCTTGGCCAGTGCGATGATGCAGGTTGACTTGCAGAGCTTGCCGTTCTTCCGCAAAAAATAGTAAAAGAAGCCGGTCAAACCTGGGATGGCTTGACCGGCTTCTTTACTGACTTGAATTTACTTCACTTCGGAGTTCTTGGGGTACTTCATTTCGGCCCAGCCACCAAAGCCCTGGTGGAGGGACTGGATGTTTTCGGCGCCGGGCAGTGGAATAGCGGCCTTGGGACCTGAGTAAACGTCAATCAGGCCCTGGGTCATGTGGTTGACCTTGACCTGTTCGGGGGTGACCTCACTGACGATCTGATCGTCCTCACCGTTCAGGATCTTCTCGGCGAAGAGTGGATCAACAATCGTTGCCCGGCCGACGGCAACCAGGTCGGCCAATTCGCTAGCCGCTTCAGCCTGGGCCCGGTTGCGGATACCACCAACGATAATTTCCTTGGCCCCGTTCAGGTATGGCTGGAAGAGGGTGGCCAGTGGCTTAGCCGAATCCTTGAATTCCTGGTCGGCCTTGCTGGTGTCGAGCAGCATTGCGTCACCCGCCTTGGCATCGAACTGCGGTATTGACAGGTGAATGTAGTCAAGGTCGAATTCCGTGGTGAGCCGATCGACGAGCTGAGTGGCTTCATGCCAGGTGTAGCCGATGTTCTTACCGTGGATTTCCTCCGGTGAGATCCGGTAGCCAACGATGAAGTCTTTCGGGGCGTACTTCTTGACCGTGTCCATGACGGATTTAACGACGGCCAGTGGGAAGTTCATCCGCTTCTCAAGGGAGCCGCCCCACTGATCGGTCCGACGGTTGGAGTAGGCGGAGAAGAACTGCTGGATCAGGTAGTGGTTGGCCCCGTGGATCTCGACCCCGTCAAAACCGGCGTCGATGGCCCGCTTGGCGGCTGCCCCGAAGTCAGCAACGACCTGTTGAACCTGTTCATCGGTGAACTCATGAACCTTGTACGGCAGGAATGGGAAGTCCAGTGCAGTTGGGGCGTAGACCGGCTTGCCCTCCATGGCGCGGAAGTTGGCTTCCCGACCAGTGTGGGCAATCTGCATGATGGCCTTGTTACCGGCGCTCTTCATTGCCGCTGCCACCTTGGTCAGCTGGGGGATGAACTTATCGTCGTAGGCAGCCAGCTGTTCGCGGCCGCGCTTCCAGGTTAGGGCGGGGCCACCGTTTTCGCTGACGTACATATACTCGGTGATGATCATGCCACCGGACTTGGCGTGGGCTTGGTAATAGTTGATGGTGTCTTGAGTGGCAAAACCGTCCTCAGCGCTGTTGGTCAGCATTGGTGGCTGCACGAAGCGGTTCGTAACGGTAGCGCCGTGGCGGAAGGTCAGGGGTTGGTTGAGCTTTGACATAATTTTGTCCTCCTTGATTGCTTTTGCCTTGATCTTAGCATGGAAAGAATGGATTAAAAATCGGCGAAAAGTTGACGAGTTGTTGTGAAATTGTCAACATGATTGATTGTTGGATTGGAAAGAATTTAATGGATTAATTAGGGGAAACGCACCTTAATGTCTTCCTTGACGGCGGGCTCGTAACCACCGTTGGCCGCCATGACATCTGGGCGCGGACGGTCGGCCTCGGTACCGGGCTTGTCGACACCGATTGAGTCCCGAACGTCCTTGGTCGGGTCCTTGATCACGCTGACCACGTAGGCGGCGACACTTTTGCGTGAAACCTCGGTCCCCTTGAACGGATCGTCGCGGTGGGTTGTCTCGTAATTGACCTCGTCCAGTTTGGTCAGCCAGGCCGGTCGGATGATCGTGTAGTCCAGGTCACTGGCCTCGATGACATCGGCGGCGAGACGGTAGCGGTGGTAGTAGCTGCCCAGGACCTGTTGATTCCAGCGGCCAAACTCACCGGGGATTTCGTTGTAAATTCCCAGCGACGAGGTCCAGATCAGGCGCTTGACTCCGGCGGCATCCATTGCCTGGACGATGGTCTCGGCAGCTGCCTTGACTTCACCGGCGAGGCTGGCGTAGACGATGTCCTGGCCCTTGACTGCCTCCTGGACATCGGCCAACTTAGTAGCGTCGCCGGTGATGATCCGCTCATCCTTCAGATTGTCAGCGAGTCGAGCGGGATGGCGAAGGAAGAGGGTCAGCTTAATCTCTGGATCCCCAACCAGCATTTGTTCGGCGTGGCTAGCAATCTGACTGCTAGCACCAATGATAAGAACGTTTTTCATGATAAAAGGCTCCCTTCTGTTTTACTTACAAAATAATAGTAAATCTCAAAGGGATATTTGACTAGCGCGGAAAAGTTGACGCGGGGTTGCGGAATTAGCAACGTTCAAGTAGGCAGACATCAGGTTTTCGTTTACTATAAGAGATAGGAAAAAATGAAGGTGATGATATCAGTGACGTCTGAACAACTATTATATGCTATCGAGCTGGCAAACCACCGCACCATTCAGGAAACGGCGAGCAGCCTGCACATTTCCAAATCCGGTCTGAGCCAGGCAATTTCTCAGTTAGAGAATGAATTGGGAGTTTGCCTTTTTACCCGTTCTCACCGTGGAACCCAGCTGACGGCGCAAGGTCAAGAAATGCTTCCTTATCTTAAGGACATGCTGGACGCGAATCTTCGAATGCAAAATTTTGCGACGACTTTAACGGGACGCCACCGGACGCAAACCATTCGCCTTGCCTACGCGAACACGCTGCTCAAGCCAATGTTAACCGAGTATCTGGCACTGGCCGACGAAAAGCATTACCTGAGCATTGGCCAACAGTCAAGCAGGCAGATAATTGAGCGGGTCCGGCAGCACACCCTTGATGCGGGATTTATCGCAATCGATGCGGAACATGAGAACCAGTTGCAGGGCCTCGATTTCCAAAATATTCATAACGGTCACATTAGCCTGATCGTTAGTCCGGACAGCCCACTGCTAAGGAAAAAGCAGATCGATTTAACTGATCTTCAAAGCCAGGTATTTGCCCTCTTCAATGATCCGTACAACGACCAGCTCTTTGAACACCTGCAATACCTGTGCGGCCCCTTGAAAAAGATCGTGCGCTTGGATGATTCCTGGGCGATGGGGACGGTGATTAAAGAGTGCGGAGCGGTTTGCCTCGCTCGCGATTGGCAGGCACGCCACTCGCCCGATAGGGATTTCGCGACGCTGCCGAAAATTAATCTGAGCCATTTAATCAATGATCGGTTCAAGCTGGGTTGGGTGACCAATCCGCGCTATCCGCTGCCAACATTTATCCTCCAGCTGATCAAACAAATCAATCAAAAACTGCAGTAAAAAAACAGCAGATCTGGCAGGAAGACTCTTGTCAGATCTGCTGTTTCACTGTTGCTTACTTCTTAAAATGCTTAAGGTTGAATGATGAGCTAGTGCCGTTCTTCATGACGTCTTTGTTTAAGCTGCCTTTTTCGTGAAGATAGTAGATCGATTCACGACCCGGCAGATGCGGTTCCATTTTCGGATCGGAGAAGAGGTTAATCAGTCCTGGGGTCAGGTGGGAGCGTTTGACCTGTTCCGGTGAGATTTGGTGAACGATTTCGTCCCCGCGCCCTTCGCTGATCTTTAAGCCGATTTGTGGGTCAATTAACGTTGCCCGCGCCATGGCGACGAGGTCGGTTAGCTTGAGGGCATCCTTAGCGTCCGCCTCCGACATTACGTTTCCGACAATGATCTCCTTAGCCTGTGAGCCGATTGCTGGTTGGAACAGTTCGGCAAAGGTCTTATCCGAATCCTGTGGTTTGGCATTGTAGGCGGGCAGGGAAAGGTGAATGTAGTCAAGGTCAAAGCGGTCGATTAATGCTTTGATCAATTGGGTCGACTCGTGCCAGGTGTAGCCAACCGTCTCGTGGACTTCTTCGGGACTGATCCGGTAGCCGACGATGAAGTCCTTTGGGGCATACTCCTTGACAACGCGCATTACTTCTTCGGTCACGGCTAAGGGGAAGTTCATCCGCTTCTCAAGCGAGCCACCCCAATGATCCGTGCGCCGGTTAGAGTAGGCGGAGAAAAATTGTTGAATTAGGTAGTGGTTAGCACCATGAATTTCGATCCCGTCGAAGCCACAGTCAATGGCACGCTTAGCGGCGGTGCCGAAATCGTGAATGACGTCACGGACTTCTTGGTCGGTCAGTTCATGGACTGGGTAGCTAATCCACGGGAAGTCCATCTTGGTAGGTACTTCAACGGTCCGGCCGAGTTGCGGGGCATAGTTGGCCTCACGACCGGAGTGGACAAGCTGCAGAATGGCCTTGTTGCCGTCCTTCTTAAGGGCTTTAGCAAGTTTCGTGAAACCAGGTTTGAAGGAATCATCATAGATTGCCAATTGCTCACGATCATCAGCCCAGGAACGGGAAGGACCACCGTTTTTCCGAACCGATGTGTATTCAACAATTACCATGGCGGCGGACTGTGAACGAGCACCATAATAATCCAAGGTGTCTTGAGAAACGGCTTCGTGGTCGCCGCTATTAGTTAACATTGGTGCTTGGACAAGCCGACTATTAAGGGTTGCGCCATGACGGAAAGTAACTTGATCGGTTAATTGTTTCATGCTAAAGACCTCCAATTCGAATTCTTTCAACATGTTCAATGTATCACGAAAACTGGCTGGAAGAAATTTAGCATTTTGGAACCCGCTGTTCAGTTTTAGTGAACATGGTCGGCTTTTACTTGCGAGTCATCACACTTAGCCCCACACTTCTTCGGCAATCTCCTTGATGAAGCGAACCTTATTCCACTGCTGTTCCTCGGTTAAGATGTTGCCCTCTTCAGTGGAAGAGAAGCCACACTGGGGACTAAGGCAGAGCTTGTCGAGCGGGTGGAACTTCGCCGCCTCTTCCAGCCGGCGGATGATCGCTGCCTTATCCTCCAGCCGGCCGGACTTCGAAGTGACCAGGCCGACGACCACGTACTTGTCATCCGGAACCTGGGCCAGCGGTTCAAAGCCCCCGGCGCGCTCGCTGTCGTATTCGAGGTAGAAGGCGTTGACCCGTTCGCGAGTGAAGAGGGGATCGGCGACGTAATCGTAGCCACCAGCGTTGGACCAGGTGGAGTGGTAATTACCGCGGCAGACGTGGGTGTTGACGGTCAGGTCCGCTGGCAGTCCTTGGAGTACGGCGTTGTTGATTTCAACGAAGGCCTCCTTGTTACGGTCAAGGGCGGCGGCATCGATTCCGTAAGCCGGGATGTGTTCCGGGTGTTCATGCCAGTCGGCAAGGGCACCCCAGGTACAATCATCGAGCTGCAGGGTTCGACAGCCGGCTCGGTAGAGATCACCAATCACCTGGTTGTAGGCCTTGACCAAGTCGGCGCAAAAGTCGTCTAGCGATACATAGAACTGCTTAATCCCAGCCAGGTTTTCGGGACGTTCAAACTCCGCTAGGGCCTGTGCCGGTGACGGGATCGTTTGCTTGACCTGGGTGCCGGCAGAGACGTGGGCCTGAGTGAACTTAAAGTGCTGGACGAAGGGATGATTTTCCCCGCTGACCTTGACAACCACCTTGGCGGTCTCGGCCCGGGAAATCTCGTCATGGAAAACGTAGCCTTCTTCTGCCTGGGCCTTTTCAACTCCCTGCAGACCCCAGAGGAAGTCGAGGTGCCACCAGCTGCGGCGGAATTCACCGTCCGTGACGGCGTGCAGGCCAACCGCCTCTTCTTTTTTGATCAGGTCGATGATGCACTGGTCTTCGACTTGCGTCAGGTCGTCCCGGCTAATTTGACCCTGGGCAAACTGGGCGCGGGCGTCCTTTAATTGCTGCGGACGGAGGAAACTACCGACAACATCGTAGCGGAATGGGGAAGTAGTTCGTTTAGTAAATTCAGTCATAGTATGCAGATCCTTTCTTTGCTTGAGCGCTGAGCAGTGGGCCTGGAAAACAAAAATCCCGTGGAAAAACAAAATTGTTCTTCCACGGGACGCTAGCAGCGTGTTACCACCCGGATTCGACCAGGCCTCACAGCCCAGCCCTTACTAGGTACACCCGAAAAGGGTAAACCCGGGCACGGTAACGGGTGCCGATCGGGAACCGCTCGTCAAAGTGACTCGCAATTCGTAGTTGCTCCAAGACCATCTTCGTAAGCGTTCGTCATACCGGTTCTCACCATCCCGGCTCTCTGGAATGCTTCGCGCTTACTACTCATCTTTTCTCAGCGTTCTCTAATTAAATTGTCATTATCATACAAAGCTTGGTCGTCGATGTCAAGCCCAAAATAAAAAATAGCCGTCAGCTAGGCTGACAGCTACTTAAATTAGAGTACTTCACTTTCAAATTCCGCCAACAGCTCCTCTTGAAGTGTCGGCGTCAGATTCATGTCCGCTAGGGCCTCCTGGAACATCTCCAGGTTCAGGCCCTCCGCCAGTGCCCCTTGGCGATCACCGGATAACCAGAGATCGACGAGCCAACTGTTTTCAGCCATAATAATCACGACCTCCTTTTCAGTGTAAAGCGTTTACATCCTTATCATTAGTTTAACAGATATTCATTTCACGTCAATTAAATTTGGACATAAACAAAAAAATGGTGCATAAATGCACCATTTTTGGGTCATGATTAATACAAAATATTCAGGCTTCGGCCGGAACGGTCACGTCCAGCTCTTCGCCGATCGTCTTCATCTCATCGTAGGTCTTATCATCGACGCTGACACCGCGCTGCTTATTTTCGTCCAGGAGCCGGTATTCACGGTCACCAGGGATCCAGATCTTCTTGCCGGGGATGTGGTCAAGGTGACGAATGCGGTCGAGCATGCTGGTAGCGTCCTTTTCCAGTACCTTCGGATCACCAAAGAAGGATGGGTCAAGGACGAAGAGAAACTGGCTGAAGTCGTGCTTGCCGCTGACGGTATCGGCGGAGATGGAACCCTGGGCGAGGATCCCGGTCAGCAGTTCGATTACGATCGAATTGCCCATCCCCTTGTAGTTGCCGTTGACCTCGTCCTTGCCGCCAAGGGTCAGGACCCCGCCGCCCTTTTGCTCGCCCTCGGTGAAGGCAGCAGTGGCGAGGATGTCCTCAGCTTCATCGGAGTCGGTTACCAGCTCGCGCTTGCCGTCGACAACCCATTCGCCGGGCAGGGCGTCACCCTTCTTGGAATGGACTTGGATCTTTCCGCCGGAGACGACGCAGGTGGCACCATCGAACATGAACGGATGCGGTTGTGCCGGGAAGCCAAAGGCAAAGGCGTTAGAGCCGAGAAAGGCCTGGGTGGCGTTAGTCGGAACCACCAGCGGCCGGGTGTTGGTCAGAGCAATCCCGACCAGACCGGCATCCAGGGCCATCCGGCTGTAGTAGCCGGCAATCCCGAAGTGGTTGGAGTTGCGAACCACGGCCACGGCGACCCCGGTCTTCTTGGCCTTTTCAATGATTTTCTTCATTCCCAAAACGGCTGCCAGCTGGCCCATGTTCTGGTTGGCATCGATTAGAACGCTGCCGGGCAGCTCACGGACGACCTCGGCGTGCTTGGTCGGGTCGATGGTGCCGTCCTTAATCATCCGGCGGTACCAGGCCAGACGCTGGATCCCGTGGGAAGAGATTCCCCGTAGGTCGGCGTCGACCAGGGTATCGGCCAGCAGTGCCCCGTCCGCGGACGAAAAATGCAGTTTTTCAAAAACATTTTGTAAAAATTGACGCTCATCTTCGGCTTGAATTCGCATAATATACCGTCTCCTCAATCTCATTTAATTTTAATTTAATTATCATTATTTTAGGAGATCTGTCTGAAATGTCAACTGGATTTTGCAGCACAGAATTGGCAGATTAAAACAGGCCGGTGAAATCCTTGATGATGAAGAAGATCACCGGGACAAGCAGGGACGGCAGGATGTTGAGCGTCTTGATCTCCTTGATTTTCAGCAGGGAGAGCCCGGTGGTAGCGATCAAAAAGCCACCGACGATTGCGATCTCGGTGACCAGCGGACCGGTGAAGAAATCGGCCGAGAGGTACTTGGCGACCAGATAGATCCCACCCTGCCAGCAGAAGAGGACCGGGGCGACCAGGAGCATTCCCCAGCCGAAACTGGCCCCGAAGACCATCGTGGTAACAAAGTCGAGGGTCGCGTTGGTGAAAAGCATTGTGGAATCGTGACGGACCGCCGCCATGACGGGGCCGACGATCGAAAGGGCGCCGATGCAGCAGAGCAGGATCCCGGTTGCTAATCCCTTGACCAGCTGGGACTTGCCACCGAAGTGCTTAATCAGGCGGGCAAAGCGTTCGTCAAGGTTCAACCAGGTGCCGACCAGGGCCCCGATGGCGAGGCTGACGATGAAGAGGACGGGGTAGTGGCTCTTGGGCATGTTGTTGATGACGTTTTCTAGCCCGATGCCCAGGGCGGCCAGGCCCATCACGGTGAAGAGGGCCTCCTCGTATTTCTTACTGATGCCGCGCTTGAGCAGGCAGCCGATGCTGGTGCCGAGCAGGATCGCGCAGGTGTTGGCGTAGGTTCCGATCATGAAAGTTCCCTCCTAAATTTAATGCTTCTTTAATCTTAGCAGATTTTAACGGGCTGGGGAGTCCCAGTCGGCATTTTAGGAGAGCAATTGCTGGCGCTGCAGGATGATCATGTACTTGCTTTCGCCCTGATTGTCGCAATAAACCCCGGCCGCATCAAAATCATTGAGGGCCGTTTCGTCGGCTTCGGGAAACTGCTTTTGGAGTGCGGTGATCCGGGAGTCAAAATAATCGCTGGCGTCATTTTGATACTCGAAGGTCTTGACGCTCGGCAGCTGCTCAAAGGTCAGGTCGATCTCCTGGACGGTATAAATGTAACGGGTAAGAGCCATCTTGGTGCTTCTTTCTTAGAAAAATTATTAGTGCCTATTATAGCAGGAAATGGGGTCTGGGCCGGCAGTGAAAGCTTGACCGTTATTAATTATGGATGATGCTTTGGGGAATAGTAAAATAGACCAAAAGTTTGCAAGATGTGGAGAATCAAAAGATGACGAGTGCAGACTTAGAGAAGAAACCCGGAACAAGAAGGGGCGGTGAGGATTTGAATTTAGCAGCAGATTTAAAAACTACGGCAGGCTACCTGCTGATGCTCGTCTTAGTCCCGTTGATTGTTGTCCTCGGGCTAACCTTTATCAACCGCAACTCTAAAGAGCGCTTGGCGAGTCGGTATGGAGCGCAGGCCGTAGTGTGGTTGGGCGGGCTCGGCGTGATTATCCATGAGCTCAGTCACCTGATCACGGCCCTGCTCTTTGGTCACCGGATCAATGACTTCCGTTTACTGATCACGAACGTTCCGGATGACGGTGGGGCGTTAGGCTACGTGAACCATTCTTGGGACAAGGGCAATTACTACCAGTTCATTGGCAACGCACTGATCGGGACGGCGCCGGTCTACGGCTGTGCTGCGGTCCTGATTTTGCTGACCAGGTGGCTGGTGCCGGCGATTTACTGGTGGGGCCTGCAAACGTTGGGAAGCGTGTTAGATTATCCCTTGGCTGCAACCGCGCCCGCGAGCGCACCGCTGCACTGGGGAGCCGTGATTATTTGGGCATTGTTGTCAATCAATATTACGATCGGCGGCTTCGACCTGAGCAATGCCGACCTTAAAAACGCACTCCCGGCCGCGGTCACCCTGTATATTCTGGTGGGAGTGATTCTCTTCGTCCTGATCCTGCTGGGCAAGGCGGCATTGATTCAACACGTTTTGATTGTCTTGCTGGCGGCTTTTGGGATGGTGATGGCGGTGGCAATCTGTTGGTCGCTGCTGGTTAATCTGATTGTGCGGCTTTGAAATTAATATAGAAAATAAGTGCCCCACCTTCGTTTGGCTGTCATCGAACGAGGGTGGGGCATGTTTGGTATCGGAGAAATTTTGCTTTTTAATCATTCCTCGAAAATTAATTGTTGAGAGAGTAAAAAAGAGTAAATAAATTCCATTGTTTTTTGAATGGGTAGATTATAGAATGAAGTTAGCCACCCAGTTGGTGGTAAATAAAAAACGCCATTCGGCGTGACATCAGGTATCATATTAAGTGAACCAAACCTATATGAAAGGATGTCCGTCAAATGACGCACTTAAATGATACCATGTCTACTATTTTATTGACTACTCATAAAAAGAATGCTCATCTTACTAAAGAAGAACGTGTGATGATTGCGACTTTAAAGTCGCAAGGACTTTCCAATCGCGCAATTGGTCGCCAATTAGGAGTTAATCATCAAACAATTAATAACGAGCTCAACCGTGGTACGGTCCGCCAACTTCGTCGTCAAAAATCTAATGGTAAGATTTACGAATATTCTTACTACATCTATAGTTATGAAGCTGGTCAGGCCACATATCTTGAACATCACCGCCATTCTGGTCGTCGTCGCTTATATTATTCTTCAAAGCAATTTTTACGATTAGCTGATCAGCTAATGCTTGGTGAGTTTGACGACCACCATTACTCCCCACAAGCGGTTATTTATAAGGCTCGAGATTTAATGAATGATGGCACCCTGATCCCAAAGTCGGTTGTAACTTTATATCAATGGATTAATGAGGGTGTGCTTCGTACGTCCAATTTAGACCTCTTTGAAAAACCTAAACGTAAGCATCATCAAACTCATCCGCAAGCTAAAAGGTGCTTAGGGCCTAATATTGCTCAACGACCTCAAACTGCGGACCAACGGTCCGAAATTGGCCATTGGGAACTGGATACAGTTCAGGGACAGAAAAACGGTAATGACAGTGTTGTACTAGTAATGACTGATCGCCTTTCACGAGTTAATATCACGAGTAAAATTGCTGGTAAAACTGCGCATGCAGTAAATCAGTTCTTTATAAATTTGCGCCAGAAAATGGGCACAGATGCTTACTATCGCATTTTTAAGACAATAACCTCTGACAACGGTTCAGAATTTAGTGAGTTAACACAAGTTCACGATCATGTTTTCTATGCTGATCCGTATTCCCCTTGGGAACGTGGATCCAATGAGATCAATAACCGGTTTCTCCGCAAGGAGATTACCAAAGGTGAAGCTATAAATAACTATAGTAGTGCTCAGATCATAGCGACTAATGATTGGATGAATCACTATCCACGAGCTATGTTTAATGGACATTCGTCAATGGATATCTATCGTAAGGCCTTCTACCAAGAGATATCACAGCTCCATCAACCAATAATCAATTGGTCAGTATTATTTATTTGAGTCCAGTGGCTAACTTATTCTTGAAATTTAGGTTGTTTTTTGAATGCTGAAAAATCTAGTATTTTAATAAGATAATGGATGGTGTATCCGCTTTCTTTTTGATATGATAAAAGTAATAAGAAAATATTTATAAAATATAAGGAGGCTTTTTGCATGTACAAGGGCGATTATTCCATTGGTCTCGATATCGGGGCAACTTCAGTCGGCTTTTCAGCAATTGATGAAAAATATCGGCCGATCCGCTTAAAAGGGAAAACGGTGATCGGGGCACGTTTATTTAAAGAAGGGACAACAGCTGCAGAACGGCGTGGCTTTAGAACCACCCGGCGGCGACTCAAGCGACGGAAGTGGCGTCTTTCTTTGCTTGAAGAAATCTTTGATCCGTATATGGCCAAGGTTGACCCAACCTTCTTTGCACGCTTGAAAGAATCTAATTTATCACCTCAGGATAGCAAAAAACGCTTTTCAAGTTCTCTGTTATTCCCAGATGAAACCGACAGCGCATTTTATGATAAATACCCAACTATTTACCACTTGCGGTATCATTTAATGAATGACGATCGGCAGTTTGACCTTCGAGAGATTTTTCTGGCAATTCACCATATTGTGAAATATCGGGGTAACTTCTTAAACAATTTGCCAGTTTCTAATTTTAGTACTGATAAGATTAATTTTGAGGAAGATTTTAAGGCAATTAACGATTCTTTTGATGAGATTGACCCGGAAACTCGCTTCCAAATTAATATTGAGAAGACGGATGTGATTGCCCAGAAGTTGCTAGATAATAGTGTGGCTACCTTAGATAAGCAAAAGGAGGTTGCCAAGATTCTCTATATCGTTTCGGGTGATAAAGCACTGGACAAGTTAAATTCAAGCATCGCCAAGCAAATAAGCAAGGCCATTTTAGGCTACAAATTTGACTTAGCTGAAGTCTTAAAAATAACTACTGAAGATAAAAATAAGTGGAAAATTCAGCTCAGCGATGAAAATATTGACGACACTTTAGCAGAATTGACTGGTGAGTTGAACGAACCACAATTGACCATACTAAAGATCTTATCGAAATTATATTCTCAAATTACTCTTAACGATATCGTGCCAAGTGGGCAAATCCTCAGTGAGTCAATGATTAAAAAATATGATGCTCACAAGAAGCACTTGGAGATGCTCAAAAAGTATGCCAAGTCCTTAGATAGGAAAACGTATTCTGAAGTGATGGAAGCATATGCAGAGTACATTGGCAATTCAACGAAGAAATCAGGGACAGCCAGTCAAGAGGACTTCTATAAAGTTGTAAAGCGCTCCTTAAATAATACTCAACTGGCTGAGGAGATTAAGATACTGATTGATCAAAATCAGTTTATGCCCAAGCAACGGACCAATCAGAATGGTGTCATCCCTTACCAGCTGCATTTAAAAGAGTTAGAGAGAATCATTGAAAATCAAAGCAAATATTATCCTTGGCTTACTGAACCGAATCCAAATGAAAAGCGTCGTACAAGGGCTAAGTACAAGTTAAGTGAACTGGTTGCCTTCCGCATTCCATACTATGTTGGTCCATTAATTACCAAAGAAGATCAGGAGAAGTCTTCAGGCAAAAGCTTCGCCTGGATGATTAGAAAAGCGCCGGGTAAGATTACGCCATGGAACTTTGACGAAAAAGTTGATCGCACTGAATCGGCTAACCAGTTCATAAAGCGGATGACGACCAAGGATACTTACCTAACTGGGGAGGACGTTTTACCTGACCACAGTCTTCTATACGAGCGTTTTAAAGTGCTAAATGAGCTGAATATGGTGCGTGTAAATGGCAGTAAGCTAGAAGTAGGCGAAAAACAGGAGACATTTGAAAAGCTCTTTAAGGCTAAAAAGACCGTGAAGGCTTCGCAATTGGCCAACCTGCTTTCAAAAGGGATGGCAAATCGACCAATAATAACGGGGTTATCTGACCCGGTGAAGTTCAATAACTCCTTTGGTACCTATATTGATTTTAAAAAGATTTTTGGTGCAAAGATCGATGATCCAAATTTGCAGAATGATTTCGAACAAATTATTGAATGGATTACCGTTTTTGAGGATAGAAACATCTTAAAAACCAAACTCCAGGGGATAAATTGGCTAACTAAAGAACAGATCACTGATTTAATTGCAAAAAGATATCAGGGATGGGGACGACTCTCCGAGAAGCTTCTTTGTGGGCTGAAAAATGAGAAGGGCGAGTCCATTCTGGATTTGATGTGGAATACGCAGCGCACCTTTATGGAGATTGTTAACGAGCCCGTCTTTGCTGAACAAATTAAGAATGCCAACCAGGATCAGATCAATGATGAAGACTATGAGTCGATTTTGGCTGATGCATACACTTCGCCGCAGAATAAGAAAGCAATTCGACAAGTGGTTAAGGTTGTCGATGACATTGTCAGGGCTGCGGGCAAAGCACCAAAGTTCATCTCGTTGGAGTTTGCCCGGGAGGATCAGCGTTCTCACCGTACTCAATCGCGGTTAGCAAAGCTAAAAGACATTTACGAAACAACCGCTAAAGAGTTAGTTGCTAATGAAAAGGTTCGCCAAGAATTGGGGGATGTTAAAGATCTGAATGATCGTCTCTTCCTGTACTTTACGCAGTTAGGTCGTGATATGTACACCGGAGAACCAATCAACATTGACGAAATCTCAACTAAATACGATATGGATCATATTCTTCCGCAGGCGTTCCTCAAAGACGACTCCTTAGATAACAAAGTCTTGGTTAGTCGGGCAGTTAATAATGGTAAATCGAATAACGTTCCATTAAGGATGTTCGGCTCAAAAATGAAGCCTCTTTGGAAGAAACTTGCCGACCATCGGCTGATCAGTAAGAAAAAGTATAACAATTTGATGACTGATCCCGATTCAATCGATAAGTATAAAGCTAATGGATTCATTAATCGGCAGCTGGTTGAGACACGTCAGGTAATTAAATTAGCGGCCAATATTCTTGCGAGTCGCTATGAGCAGGACGATACGCAGATTATTGAAGTTAAGGCTGAACTTAACCACCAGTTGCGTGAGGCACTTAAGTTATATAAGAACCGTGATGTAAATGATTATCACCATGCGGTAGATGGATACTTGAGTGCATTTGTCGGTCAATATCTGTATCACCGTTACTCAGGTTTGCAGTCTTACTTTATTTATGGGAAATATCAACGGTTCTTTAAAAAGGACACAAAACAGCGGTTTAAGTTCAACCGATTCAATTTCTTGTATGATTTAACTTCTAACGATGAAGAGCGAATTGTTGACAAAAGCTCCGGTGAAATTGTTGGGAAGAAGTCTGATTTAATCCGCCAGATTAAACGTGTCTATGGTTTTAAGTACATGCTGATTTCACAAGAGACCTATACAAATTCTGGTGCGATGTTTAACCAAACTATCTATCCGGCTAAATCAGATAAGAAACTGATTCAAACTAAGCAGGGACGTCCTACCAACATTTATGGAGGTTACAGCGGAAACAAGGATGCATACATGGCGATCATTCGTATTCCGAGCAGGAAAGAAGACAAATTGAGGGTTGTTGGCATACCGGTCCGTAGCCTTTCAAAGCTTGAGCGGCTAAAGAAAACTGACAATGCGGCTTACCTCAGCGAACTGCATCGGGTGATTGCCGAACGCACAGCAAGAGAAAAAACAAACAGAAAGACTGGAGAAAAGACTAAGGTATATATTGATTTCGACATTGTCGTGCCAAAGGTAATGTACCGACAATTAATTATTGATGGTGATCTCAAATACACATTAGGCAGTTCAACATACCAGTACAATGCTCGTCAGCTGGTGCTTTCAGAAAAGTCGATGAAAATTCTAAGCACTGATTTTTCAAAAGATTCATCTTCCGTGGATGTACAGAATGAGCAATTGATGTTCGTCTATGACGATATTCTCGATAAGGTGAATAGGTATCTGCCGCTGTATGATAAAAACAAATTTAGAAAGGGGCTGAACGAAGGAAGAGATAAATTTAAGGAACTCCCGATACTGCCTATTTATAATGGAAGTTCTAAAAAGCCTGATGGAAAGGTTGACATTATTAACAATATGCTTCTTGGTCTTCACTGTGACCCCTCAATGGGAGATTTGAAGTCAATAGGTATAAAAACACGTTTCGGTATGATGCAAACGAAATCAGGTGGTTTAGGTGTTTTGATAGGGAAAACAGCTGATATAATCTATCAATCACCAACCGGTTTGTTCGAACGGAGAATTCGCTTAAGCAAGCTAATGAAATAACAAGCTAAAGAGAAAGGGAACCGCTCAAATGAACGATTCCCTTTGTTATGTATTTGGTCAGATAACTGACTCAAAAGTAGAAACTTATGTACTAAAAAGTACTGTTTGATTTTAACTCTGTACTTCAGATCAATGATGTTTAAAGCGTTGGTAGCTAACCAACGACTAAATTATAACAAAAATAAAGGGGGATGACAATATGGGGTGGCGCTCAGTCATTATCAGTCAACATGCCAAGCTATCGTATGCATCACACTTAATGGTTGTCCAAACAAGGGATGGCATTAACCAGGTGCCGATAGAGGATGTTCAATTGCTACTTGTCTCAACAACTCAGGCCGTGATCACCACGGCACTGCTGAGTGAGCTAGCAAAGCAAAATGCAAAGGTGGTTTTTGTCGACCGGAATATGCAACCAAACTGTGAGTTGGTCAATAATTATCCTAATAATCGATCGGTGGACCTACTTATTGACCAGTTCAACTGGTCGCAAAAGCGGAAGGAACTTTTATGGACAAAGATTGTTCATGAGAAAATTAAGAACCAGATTCAGGTTTTGCAAATCTACAAACATGAAACGGAAGAATTAAGTGGCGAACTGGAAAAGCTGGAGGTTAATGATCTTACCAACCGAGAAGCCGTGGTCGCACGAAAATATTTCCCATTACTGTTTGAACAGGAAAAATTTTCGCGGCGAAGTGGGTCAGCGGTCAATGCGGCACTTAACTATGGCTATTCAATTCTTCTTTCGATGTTTGATCGTGAAATTGTTGAGCGTGGTTATCTTACATACTTAGGGATTCATCACCGAAACAATGAGAACCAGTTTAATCTGGGATCGGACTTGATGGAACCATTTCGTCCGGTAGTTGATTATTGGGTGGCAAACCAGGACTTTACCGAGCTGACCCCTGATGTTAAGTACGGATTGATCGATGCTTTGAATATTGAAATCACATATTGCGAGCATCATATGCTGTTAAGAAATGCGATAAGCAAGTATGTCGGAGACTGCTTAAAATACTTAAGCGGTCAGAGCAAGGAACTTGAACTAAAAATGGAGCTAAATCATGAGGTACCAAATAATGCGCTTATTAATCATGTTTGATTTACCAGTAGAAACAAGTAAGCAGCGAAAAGCCTATCGTCATTTCCGCAAGGACTTAATCAACCAGGGCTTTACAATGATTCAATATTCTGTGTACGTGAGGGTATGCGTAAATCGTAAATCGGCGGAGTTTATTGAGAAAAAAGTAAGCAATTTTTTGCCCGAAGCAGGAGTCATTCAATCATTAATGCTTACTGAAAAACAGTATAACGATATGCATTTTCTCCTTGGAAAGGAAAAAGAAGATGTCAGAAACTATTCTGGAAGAACGGTGATCTTATGATTCTTTCCTATAAAAGTCATCAACCAATAGAAATTAAATCGGGAAAAATAAGTGTGATCGGGACCAATAGTCCAGAAATCTATACGGAACTGATAAACGGTTTGCAGGATTTTAACGATGAGCTAACACTGACGGATGATGTGTATCAAAGCCTGGAGATTAAAAAGTTTATTGACTTTGATTCAGTAGCGCTGTTAACTCACAAATTACTGGAAAAATATAGTAAAGATGTGATTAATGCGGTAGTAAAGAGTATGACTGAGGAAAGTCAGAACCGAGTAAATGATGAGATCAGGCAACTATACTCCGTTCTGCAAGAAGCCCTGTTTATGACTGATCTTCCGCTCGAAATCCAGTACGATGGAGAATTAAAAAGGCTCTTGAGCTATTGTCATATGAAGCTAGCATTTAACAACTCAATGAAACCATATGATATAATTATTAATGACCTAAAGATACATTTAGAATGTGATCTAAAAAGCGTTGTTTGCTTAAATAACGTCGCTAATTATTTAAGCAAGGCTGAATTTGGGGATTTGCTAGTAGAAGTTCAGGCTATGAATCTCCCACTTTTATTAGTAGAATTCACAGAATTAAAGCAGTGCGATTTTTATCAAAATGCCGAAGGATTGTTTATAGATCAGGACTTTGTTGATTGGAAACTATAAGGCCATTTTTGGATTATGAGAAATTAATGGTGTTTTAGATGTACTTCAGATCAATGATGTTTAGAACGGTTTTAAATTAATTTTACTATGGTTGGTGGTTTTAGATGTACTTCAGATCAATGATGTTTAGAACTAAGATAAATATCAACACCAATTAAATGCTGTTTTAGATGTACTTCAGATCAATGATGTTTAGAACAGAAGAGCTTTTCACCTTTGATGACAATGTGTTTTAGATGTACTTCAGATCAATGATGTTTAGAACGACTTTTCTGGGAAATGAGCCCATCCCATAGTTTTAGATGTACTTCAGATCAATGATGTTTAGAACATATTTTTCTATATAATCCTCAAGTAATTCGTTTTAGATGTACTTCAGATCAATGATGTTTAGAACTGGGCTTACATAATCGTATCCTAGCCAATCGTTTTAGATGTACTTCAGATCAATGATGTTTAGAACGACCATCCAGCAAAACATCGCGTTGGCTCGGTTTTAGATGTACTTCAGATCAATGATGTTTAGAACAACCAACGGCTCCTGTAATAGCAATGCCTAGTTTTAGATGTACTTCAGATCAATGATGTTTAGAACATGATGCATGTCATGGTCGAACGTAACTTGGTTTTAGATGTACTTCAGATCAATGATGTTTAGAACTGTGTCAGATAGTGACAATCGGTTTTGAAAGTTTTAGATGTACTTCAGATCAATGATGTTTAGAACAAGGGGCAGCCGGTAAGGATGGGGTAACACGTTTTAGATGTACTTCAGATCAATGATGTTTAGAACGCTGTTAATGATCTAGTAGTTCAGCCAGATGTTTTAGATGTACTTCAGATCAATGATGTTTAGAACCTTAGGTTCCTCCAACGAGAACTAATTTTAGTTTTAGATGTACTTCAGATCAATGATGTTTAGAACACAAGAAGCTCCACGAACTCAAAGTAATTTGTTTTAGATGTACTTCAGATCAATGATGTTTAGAACTATGCTCGGTGGGAACGAGTTCAAGAATACGTTTTAGATGTACTTCAGATCAATGATGTTTAGAACAAGGCCCAGCCGGTAAAGGATTCAATGTTGGTTTTAGATGTACTTCAGATCAATGATGTTTAGAACACAAGCAACGAAATGCACGTGAACACACTTGTTTTAGATGTACTTCAGATCAATGATGTTTAGAACAGTATTATTGTACTTATCATGTTCTGATTGGTTTTAGATGTACTTCAGATCAATGATGTTTAGAACCAAGGTATTTGACGATGATGATCTCAACCCGTTTTAGATGTACTTCAGATCAATGATGTTTAGAACACAATCCACTTGATGACGTTGATGATAGCAGTTTTAGATGTACTTCAGATCAATGATGTTTAGAACAAATCGAGGAATTGGAACTCCTCAAGTTAAGTTTTAGATGTACTTCAGATCAATGATGTTTAGAACTCTTACTCTGACGATCAAATTGCTCATTGAGTTTTAGATGTACTTCAGATCAATGATGTTTAGAACGTTTGGGAATACACCGCCGATCACACGGTAGTTTTAGATGTACTTCAGATCAATGATGTTTAGAACAGACTGTTCTCCTGATGAAACCTAAATTTAGTTTTAGATGTACTTCAGATCAATGATGTTTAGAACTCAACATGTCGACGTCTGGCTTTGGTGCTTGTTTTAGATGTACTTCAGATCAATGATGTTTAGAACCCCTTGAGGGTAAAGCCCGTTAATTCTACCGTTTTAGATGTACTTCAGATCAATGATGTTTAGAACCTTTATACAGTTAAAAATGCATTTTCATTCGTTTTAGATGTACTTCAGATCAATGATGTTGAGAACTTGATTTAATTTTCAAACGGGTTATTGGCAGTTTTAGATGTACTTCAGATCAATGATGTTTAGAACCTAGTCACCTTCTTTAGTTGTCTTTACTCTGTTTTAGATGTACTTCAGATCAATGATGTTTAGAACTAACATTAATGTATTTTTGCTGTTTCATAAGTTTTAGATGTACTTCAGATCAATGATGTTTAGAACAACAAACGCCGTTAGATGAATTGCATTTAGGTTTTAGATGTACTTCAGATCAATGATGTTTAGAACAAATATATTGGTGTATTTATGACGATTTTGGTTTTAGATGTACTTCAGATCAATGATGTTTAGAACCGCTGTTCTAGCGCTTCTAATCTAGGCTTCGTTTTAGATGTACTTCAGATCAATGATGTTTAGAACCAAGAAGTACTATCCTGAAGATGTTTTTTAGTTTTAGATGTACTTCAGATCAATGATGTTTAGAACTGCCAGATAACGTAGCACAGATGAAGGCTAGTTTTAGATGTACTTCAGATCAATGATGTTTAGAACTAGTCGACACCTACACCGGGTTCGCTGTTGGTTTTAGATGTACTTCAGATCAATGATGTTTAGAACAGGTCGAAACTGATTAGCAGCTTCTTTCCTGTTTTAGATGTACTTCAGATCAATGATGTTTAGAACACGTCATTTTTCGACACTACCATTATCGAAGTTTTAGATGTACTTCAGATCAATGATGTTTAGAACTCGTGCTTGAGTTCGCGACCGCGCGGGTCGGTTTTAGATGTACTTCAGATCAATGATGTTTAGAACATTCGGAATCGTACTTGGTGGACAGCACTAGTTTTAGATGTACTTCAGATCAATGATGTTTAGAACAACAGGTACTAGACCAAGCCCGACGCGCCCGTTTTAGATGTACTTCAGATCAATGATGTTTAGAACGGATGCAACACGGCATCCACTATCCCGTTAGTTTTAGATGTACTTCAGATCAATGATGTTTAGAACTCGTGCTTCATGTAGTTGAGCGTGCCTTCGGTTTTAGATGTACTTCAGATCAATGATGTTTAGAACCAGGCTCCAAATACATTTGTTGACCTGTCAGTTTTAGGTGTACTTCAGATCAATGATGTTTAGAACGAGTCATTCGTGATCCACTGCGCTTTTTCAGTTTTAGGTGTACTTCAGATCAATGATGTCTAGAACAAGTAAATTTGTCGACGCTTTACGTATTTTGTTTTAGATGTACTTCAGATCAACGAGGTTTATAAATTATTTTTGGGCAACACAACAAAGCCGCCGATCCAGCCATTCAGGCCAGGATCGACGGCTTTTCCTATTTCTCATCCACAATTCGCCGGTAGGTATGGGTCGTCAGCCCGTAGATCAGTAGGTAGACCACCAGCAGGGCCACCGTGATTGCAACGGCGACGGTAATCATCAGCCGGTCATTGTAGAAACTCAGCTGGGTCATGATCTGCTTGATCAGCGGCGCCGCGAAGCAGAGGTTGATCACCGCCCCGGCGACCGGCAGCATGAAGACCATCAGCACCTGGCTGTGGATGCTCTTGGTCGTTTCGCGTTCGCTCAGCCCGACTTGCTGCATGGTGCGGAACCGCTCACGGTCGGCGTACCCCTCCGAAATCTGCTTGAAGTAGATCACGATCGTCGTGGTGATGCCCAGCGCCAGGCTGACCATGATCCCGACGAAGACCAGGCCACCGTACAGGCCGGTGAACATGTAGCGGAAGTAGTGCTGGCCCATCACCGAAACGTTGGGGCCTAGTGCCTGCGTCAGGTCGTTTTCAAAGTTGACGTGGGCCTTCTCCGAACCATTCAGCCCGTAGTTGAAACTGACGACGTTCATAGTTGGCATCCCCTTCGGCAGGTCGCGCACGATCACGAAAGACCGGCTGAAGATCGACCGCTCCGGGTTAAAGGCGAAGTCGAGCTTGTCCAGCTTCTTGGCCGCGTACCGCTGTCCCGCGATTGTCAGCTGCCCACTGTGCTCCTTGGCCGGCGAGTAAACCAGGGCCTGGTTTTGTCCCAGCCGCACGTGCTTGCCGGTCAGACGGTTGTAGTCCTTGGCGGTCACGAAGATCACCGAGCTGGTCGTCTTCTTGGTCATGTTGTTAACCGAGCCCTGGTTGACGAAGCGGGATCCCTGCCAATAGCCGTTCTGAACCGTGGTCGGCCGGTAGCTGGCCCGGTCCTTAATCGTCGCGTGGTGCTGATCCGCCACTTTCTCGATCGTCTTTTCCTGGGCCCGGCTGTACGGCTGGGCGGCCACCAGGGTGACGTTTTTCGGCGTGTAGGAATGAACCGCGTCGTTGATCCCGGCGTAAAGGGTGATCGAACTGAAGAGGGCGACCAGGACCGCGCTGCACAGCAAGCAGATTGTTGCCAGGCTGGCGCCGTTCTGCTCCATCCGCTGCAACATCCCCGAGACCGCGATGAAGTGGCGCGGCCGGTAGTAGAAATTCCGCCGCCGTTGCAGGAAACGCAGGATCAGCACGCTCCCGGCAATGAAGAGCAGGTAGGTGCCGGCGACGACCAGGATTACCGCCGCCATGAAGTTGGTGAAGGCTGAAACCCGCGGCTTGGTGGTCAGGGCGATGTAGTAGGCCCAGGCCAAGAGGGCGATTCCCAGCACCCCGGCAAGCTTGAAGAGCCAACCGTGGCGGGCGATCGGCTTGGCAGTCGCGTGCCAGAGCTGGTTCGGGTTCAGCCGGTGGAGCTTGACCAGGTCGACGAGCATTAAGACGAGGAAGAAGCCTGTGGTGTAAAGCGCCGTCTTACCCAAGGCAGTCGGCGAGATCCACGGCTGGTGCAGGTGCCGGATTTGCAGGAGGCGACCAAAGCCGAGGAAGGCCAGCTTTTCGAAGATCACCCCGAAGACCAGGCCGCTGACCAGGCTGATGGCCAGCAGGTAGCACTTTTCGATGATCGTCAGGGCGGCCAGGTTGCGACTGGTCATCCCGAGAATGCTGTAGAGGCCGAGCTCACTGCTGCGTTGCTGCCAGAGAAAGTGGTTGACGTAGAGCAAGAAGGCGAAGGTAACCAGCAGGATGAAGTTGGCCCCGAGTGAGCTCAGCGCCCGAATTGCGGCACCGGCGTCGAGCTGCTTCAGGCTCTGGTTGGCGTCGATCGCCTGGAAGATGTAGTTGATTGCCACCAGCATTCCGGTCGCCAGTAGATATGGTCCGTAGACGCGGCCGTTGCGCCGGAAGCTGGAGTTGACGAGTTTGAAGAAGAGCATTCCTTATTCACCACCATTCGTGAGGGTCATCATCGTCGCACCGATCTGCTCTTGGTAGTCCTTCATCACCAGGTCGCCGCGGTAGATCTCGTGATAGATCCGCCCGTCCTTGATGAAGAGGGTCCGCTTGGCGTGGCTGGCCGCGGCGGCACTGTGGGTCACCATGATGATCGTCTGCCCGTTGGCGTTGACCGTTTCGAACAGGTCGAGGATCTCCTGGCTGGTGTTGGAGTCCAAGGCCCCGGTCGGTTCGTCGGCCAGCAGGAGGTCGGGCTGGGTGATCAGTGCCCGGGCGATCGCGATCCGCTGCTGCTGCCCACCGGAGATTTCGCTCGGGTAGCGGTCGATGATCTTTTCGATGTGCAGGTGCTTGATCAATGGCTTGATCCGCTTTTCCATTTCGGCCACCGGGACCTTGGCCAGGACCAGCGGCAGGTAGATGTTGTCGCGGTTCGACAGGCTGTCCAGGAGGTTGAAGTGCTGGAAGACGAAGCCGAGGTGCTCACGCCGGTAGCGGGCGGCCTCGTCCTTGGTGATTGCGCCAAGGTCCTGGCCGTTCAGGATGGCCTGGCCGGCGGTGGCGCGGTCGAGGGTGGCGATGATGTTGAGCAGGGTACTCTTCCCGGCCCCCGATTCCCCCATGATGGCGACGTACTCACCGGCGTTGACGGTGAAGTTGATGTCCTTCAAGGCGGTCACCGGGTTGGCGGTGTTTTCGTTGAAGACCCGTTGGACGTGGTCGAGTTTTAATAATGGCATGTGAAACATCCTTTCCTGATTTCTTGTCTTAATTATAAAAAGGTTCCGCCCGCATTCCTACTTACGGAAGCGTACAGAACCTTACGATTTTGTAATGTTAATGTTGGCGGACGTTTTGCGGATCAAAGGCCAGGGCGGCAGTGGTGCCCTGACCTTCCTTGGAGACAATCTCAACCCGGAAGTTCAGCTGGTCGCTGATCTTTTTAACCAGGTAAAGTCCCATCCCGGTCGACTTGCTGGTCCGGTGGCCATTCTGCCCCGTAAAGCCGTCCTCGTAGATTCGCGGCAGGTCGCTGCTAGAAATCCCCGTCCCGTGGTCGGCAATCACCAACCGGTCGTCTTGCCAGGCGATGTCAATGCTGGCGCCGGCAGGGGAATACTTGATGGCGTTGGAAAGCAGCTGGTTGATGCAGAAACGCAGCCACTTCTGGTCGGTCAGCACTTTGACATTTAGGTCGCCGAGATTGGGAACCAGCTGGTGGTGGATGAAGAGGACCGAATTTTGCTGCAGCAATTCGTTAACCAGTTTCTCCAGACTGACCCAGTGGAAGTCGAAGTCGTGCTTGTCCATGTTTAGCCGCTCGTCGTTCAGCAGGAGGTCGAGGTAGTAGTTGGCCTGCCGCGTTGCCGCCTGGACCGCCGCGCTTGACACGGCCGCACGATTTTCGGCTGCCGCCTTCAGCGTCAGCAGGTCGTTTTTGATCTCGTGGGCGTAAAGATCGAGGTGGTCGAGCTGTTTGCGCTGACGTTGACGGAGGTCGCTGATCGTTTGCGTGCTGGCCGTTCGTTGCTTTTCCAGGCTCGTCAGGAGCGCGTCCTCGGTTGGCGTCGCCGGACTAATCTTGGGGGCGGG
Organism: Limosilactobacillus sp.; assembly: GCF_022482365.1. Classification (NCBI taxonomy): domain Bacteria; kingdom Bacillati; phylum Bacillota; class Bacilli; order Lactobacillales; family Lactobacillaceae; genus Limosilactobacillus; species Limosilactobacillus sp. The sequence goes on along the minus strand of NZ_JAKVPE010000001.1, from coordinate 506,479 downwards.
GGACTGGCGACCGATTTTCTTGACCCGCTGGGCGGCGCGGACCAGGCGGTAGACTAGCCAGACGATGATTAGCGGCAGGCTGAAGCGGACGGTGTCGAGGAGAAAAGCCTTTGGGACTCGGTAGAGGATCGTCAATAGCCAAACCAGCGCCAGCATCCCGAGGTAAATCAGAAGGCCGGCGCGGATCGACTTCAGGTAGGTGGTCCAAAACTTGCTAGTCATAGTCGGTCACCAGGCGGTAGCCGACGCCGCGCTCCGTCCGCAGTGCCGCTTTTAGGCCAATCGTGTCCAGCTTGGCCCGTAGCCGGCTGATGTTGACGTTTAAGGTGTTTTCGTTCAGATACTTGCCGCCCTGCCAGAGCCACTCCAGCAGCTTTTCCTTGGAGACGGTGCGGTCGCAATTGTGGATCAGGACCGCCAGCATTGCACCCTCGGTCGGGGTCAGCTGGGCGGTTCCGCGGTCGTTAGTCAGCTCATTGGTCAGGACGTTTAACCGGTTGCCGGCCCATTCCAGCTGGTCGCTGTCGCCGGTCTGCTGGTTGCGCCGCAGCAGGGCCTGGACCTTAGCGACCAGGACGGTCATCGAGAAGGGCTTCATCAGGTAGTCGTCGGCCCCGGCGGCCACCGCGTGCATGACGTTAGAATCGATGTCGGCCGCCGAAATGACAATGATCGGCACCTGGGATTGCTTGCGGACCTCCTGGATCCAGTAGAAGCCGTCAAAGCTCGGCAGGGTGATGTCGAAGAGTACCAGGTCGGCCCCGCTTTCCTGAATCTCACCCGCGACGTTTTGCCAGTCGGTGACCGTCTTGACCTGGTACTGCCACTTGCTCAGTTCGGTCTTAATCTCGCTGATGATCGCCTGGTTGTCCTCGACGATGAAAATGCTTGCCATCCTGTGTTCCCCCTTTTCGTACTATGATAACCGATCGCAGGCCAAATGCCCAATGCTGGTTTTAGTGAGATTAGTTGCCAGCAAAATTATTTTAACGCCGACTGAACCCGAAATCACTTGACTGAAGCGCCTCGCCATTTTCTAAAAAAATAGTGATACGATGAATTTGTAATACTATTCGAGGGGGAACGTAATGATGAAGGAACATAAAAAATTATACAAAGCTGGCAAAAATTGGCTGACGGCAACGCTGACAATTGCTGCGGTTGCACTGCTGGGCGGAATTGCAACCCAGAAAGTATCTGCCGATTCGACGCCTGCAACGGCGCAGACAACAACGGTTCAGCAAACGGCCACGGGGACCACGGCAGAACAGCAGAGTCAGGCGTTGAGCAGTGCGGATCAGACGACTGCGACGACTCAATCAGCAGCGACCGACGACTCCACCACTGCCGTGACTGTTTCCCAGGCAAAGGCCAACGCGGCTAACCAGTGGGCCCACTATGATCAAGGCTGGTCATACACCGATGGTCAGGGTAACTGGGTCTACAATCAGTGGCAGCGAATTAACAACAACTGGTACTACTTCAACGATGCAGGCTACGCTCAAACCGGTTGGTTCAAGTCGGGTGCTGGCAACTGGTACTATTTTGACAACCAGAATGCCAATGCGCTTACCAGCTGGCAACGGATCAACAACCATTGGTACTACTTTGATCCGGTCAACGCTAATGCCCAGACCGGCTGGTTCAAGTCGGGTGCCGGCAACTGGTATTACTTTGACCCGACTAATGCCTGGGCAGACACAGGCTGGCAAAAGATCAACGGCAGCTGGTACTACTTTGACAACCAAAACGCCAACGCCCTGACCGGTTGGCAACGGCTTAATAACCACTGGTATTATTTCGATCCGGCAAATGCCTGGGCCCAAACTGGCTGGTTCAAGTCGGGCGCCGGCAACTGGTATTACTTTGACTCAACCAATGCCTGGGCTGAGACTGGCTGGCAGAAGATCAACGGCAGCTGGTACTACTTTGACAACCAGAATGCCAATGCCCTAACCGGTTGGCAAAAGATTAATAACGTTTGGTATTACTTTGACCCCGTGAACGCTTGGATGAAGACCGGCTGGCAAAACATCAATGGCAAGAGCTACTACTTCAATAATTCGGGTGCCTGGAGCGATCCAAGCTCGGCTTACTGGAACTCTACTAAGCAGGCAAAATTGGATCAGTACATCCAATCCTACAACTCATCGCACGGTACGGCCTTTACTAAGGTAAATTCGAATTCAGCCGGCAGCTTAGTAGTCAATGGCGATGCCGAACACTATAACGATGAGGGGATGCCGTCAGGCGGTACCCAATCCGTTGGCCTTAGCTCCGATGGTCAAGGCAGCCATGCCTACAACATTGTTGCAATCTATAACCAAAACGAACGTGGCAGCCATAACGCGACCATTGGCGAATTCCACAACACTTACTACTTTGCTTACCACAACGGACAACCGGTCGTTCTTTTTGATTGCACGACCAATGGCTGGCCGGTTCCATCCGATCAGCAGCATCTGACCAGTTATATGGCAAAACGTGCGACTGCCATCACGGACTTCAACAATGCCTTTACATCAATTGCAAACTCCTAATCATTAATAGTTAAGGCGCTTCGGAAACCAATCCGGGGCGCCTTTTAGCTGTATAATGATGAAAAACAGCTAGGGGTAGTGCTTATGCAAATTCGACCAATTATAAATCAGCAAGAACTCGGCCAGACCAGTGCCATCTTCCAACGAACATGGCAGGCGGCCTATCGAGAACTGCTGCCCGCGGCGGGCCTGCAGGCGCTGCAACCGGGCGATTGGGAAGCGGGACTGGTGCAACCGGGGCGTCATAATCTGGTTGCCCAGGTCGACGGCCAGCTGGTGGGCGTTGTCAGTTACGGATCGCCGCGCAACCCGCAACGGTTTTGGCCCGATACTGGGGAACTGATGGCGCTCTACGTCCTCCCCGAATATGAGGGGAGGGGGATCGGTGCCCGGCTGCTCGCCCAGGCGGAGGCCGCGCTAGCGATGCAGTTTTCGCGGGCCGGTTTGCTGGTTCTCGAGGGAAATAGTGCGGCCTGTTCCTTTTATCAGCGTCACGGTTGGAGAGCAACCGGTGAAATGATTAACCAGGTGATCTTTGGTCGCCCCGTCCGGTTGCTTCAGTATGAAAAATCTCTTAAAAAATAGAACTCGGTGAATCTTCCGACCTTCAGGCGGGATGATTCACCGAGTTTTTAAATTGCCACTAAAATTCCAGCGATGAGCAGGCAGAACACCGCCAGGCTAATGTATTTGCCTGCCCGCCGCCAGTGCCAGCGGATTTGCTGGCGCCGGTAGTCGTCGATGGTGGCCTTGATGCGCTGCTGGTTGGTCGTTGAAAAGTCATGAGTCAGAAAATTCTTCTCGTGCTCCAAACGGGGCGGGTAAAAGAGCCAGCGCCACCAGGAACAGTCGGGAAGGACGAACTGGCTGCGGGCGGTCCAGCGGGGATTGTGGGCCGCAACTGGCAGGATCAGGATGCGCAGGATCACGGCCGGCTTAATCTTAGCCTTGCCATTATGATATGCGCTCACCGGGACGTTGATCAGAGCACCCAGGAGGATCTCCTGCCAGTGGTGGGGATGTTCTTGAATATGCTGGTGCAGTGCCTGCTGCAGGTCGCGGGGCAACTGATAGTTGGCGATCCGGCCGTCGGTGAAGCGGACCTGGACCCAGTAGACCTCCCTTGATCTATGTTTGTGGTGCTGCCTGGTTTTCTCTTGCTTCTTTTCTGCTAGTGCCCGCCGTGCAAATGACCAATCCCGAGTGTCCATCAAAATCTCCTCCTCTAGTAACAATTTCAGTATACCAGAATAGTGACGACTAGCTGAAATTGTGGCAATCTATTTTGACAATCAAACAATTTTCGAAAATTCTTTTAAAAATTAAGCACAAATGAATTTATTAACTGCTTGGCAAAACAACAATATTGAAGAACGGTCCTTTGAACAGTCAAAATAATTTCAAATCATCGGCTCAATGCCGTTAATCGAAAAAGTAGTTTGACAATCAAAATAGTTCTGAATATAATTTGACCATCGAATGATTTGATATTCGAAATACTTTTGGAGGCAGGTGACCAAATTGCCTGTAATGACAGCTCAGGAAATCATGGACCTGATCCCGAACCGCTATCCGATCTGCTACATCGATTACGTCGATTCGCTGCTCCCCGGTTCGGAGATCGTGGCAACGAAGAACGTGACCATCAACGAATCATTCTTCCGTGGGCATTTTCCTGGGAATCCGGTAATGCCGGGGGTACTGATCATTGAGACTCTCGCCCAGGCCGCTTCTGTTTTGATCCTGAAGTCGCCAGAATTTTATAAAAAGACTGCCTACCTCGGTGCCATCCACCAGGCCAAGTTTCGCCAAGTGGTGCGCCCGGGGGACGTCTTGAAGCTGAAGATCAAGATGGTGAAGAAGCGTTCCCGGATGGGGATTGTCGACGCCCTGGCAACCGTTGACGGAAAGCGGGCCTGCAGTGCCCAGCTCGTCTTTATCGTTGCGGACCGTGATGCCAAAATTTAATTGCCGGTGATTTCAGCTATAATATACTTTGATAGTTAAATTATTTGATACTACAAACTAAATAAGGAGCGATTATTATGGCTGATGATTACCAAGAAATTAACCGGGCCCTGATCCGGGTTTACAACGGGATCGTCTGGATCGAGGAAAAGGAATTGCGCGAGAGTACCTTCAGGGACCTGACGATCAAGGAAATGCACGCCATTGACGCGATTACCATGTACGATCACCAGACGGTCTCCGAGGTGGCTAAGAAGCTCCACCTGACGCCCGGCACGATGACGGCAATGGTGGATCGCCTGATTGCCAAGGGCTACGCCGAGCGCTTCCGGGACCAGGAAGACCGGCGGATGATTCGCTTGGGCTTGACGCACAAGGGCCGGGTCCTGTACCGGGCCCACCGTGCCTTTCATAACATGATGGTGAAGAGCTTCCTGAAGGATATGGACGAGACGGAATTAAAGACCGTTCACAAGGCCCTGCACAACCTGGAGGACTTTCTGGAGGAGCATTCTTAAAAAGCGAGGACTGTGAAGCAAGATGAGCAACAAGTGGAGAATCGTAACGACCGCCAGCTATGCACCGGCCAGAATCGTCACCAACGACGACCTGGCCGCGATCATGGACACGTCCGACCAGTGGATTCGGGAGCGGACCGGCATCAGGCGGCGCCACATCAGTGCTGGCGAAAATACCGCTGACCTGGCCACACAAGTTGCCGATCGCCTCCTGAAGCGCGCTGGCTGGCCTGCCCAGTCGTTGGATCTGATTGTGATTGCCACGATGTCGTCCAACGCCTGCACGCCCTCGACCGCGGCAATTGTTCAGGGGCGGCTTGGTGCCGGTCGGGCAGTGGCCTTTGACCTTTCGGCGGCCTGCTCAGGATTCGTCTACGCCCTGAGCACGGTTGCCCGTTTTCTGGATGGCAAGCGCTTTTCGCGGGCGATGGTCATCGGCAGCGAGGTTCTCTCGAAGCTGATCGACTGGCACGACCGCTCCACCGCCGTCCTGTTTGGCGATGCGGCCGGGGGTGTCCTGGTTGAATCCACGTCGGCCCCGCACCTACTGGGTGAGTCGCTAGCGACCTTTGGCGACCAGGCTGCAAGCCTATCGGCCGGGGGCACCGCGCCCAGCCCGGTCTTTCCCGGCCCGGTTGCCAAGCTGCAGCCGTTTCGGATGAATGGCCGGGCGGTTTACCGCTTCGCAACCCACGAGGTGCCGCGCTCAATTGAGGGTGCCCTGACCACGGCTGGCCTTTCACTTGAGGCCGTCGATCACTTCATCCTGCACCAGGCCAATATTCGAATAATTCAACAGGTTGCCCGCCGCTTGGAGCAGCCGCTGGCGAAGTTTCCGACCAACATCGCAGACTTCGGCAACACCGCCGCGGCCAGCGAGCCGGTTCTTTTGAACGAGTGCGTTGAAAAGGGACTGGTCCGCCGCGGGGACGTGCTTGCCCTGAGCGGCTTTGGCGGTGGCCTGACAAGTGGAACAATGATTATTAAATATTAAAAGAAAGAGGAATTTAACAATGACTAAAGAAGAAATTTTCAACACCGTTAAGAGCATTTCAGCAGACGAACTGGACATTCCAGCCGAAAAGATCACGATGGACACCAATATCCAAAACGATCTGAATGCCGACAGCCTGGACGTCTTTGAAATCATGAACGAACTGGAAGACAAGTTCGACATCGAACTGGACGACGATGATGTCCAGCTCCACACCATTGCCGACGTGGTTGACTTCGTGGCTTCCCAGCTGGCAGCAAAAGAATAATGAAGTTCGCGATCTTATTCAGCGGTCAGGGGGCCCAGAAGGCGGGGATGGGGCTTGACTTTTATTCCGACCCGCTCTTCGCCCAGACCGTTGAGGAAGCCAGCGCGGCTGCCCAGCTCGACCTGCGCAAGATCATGAAGAGTGAGCACGGCGAGCTGTCAAAAACAGCCAACGTCCAACCCGCCCTGGTGACCGTCAGCGCCGGAATCTACCGGCTCCTGCAGCGGGACCTGCCCAAGCTGCCGGTCGGCGGGATGGTCGGCCTCTCCCTGGGCGAGTACGCGGGTCTGATTGCGTCCGGGGCGATCGACTTTGACGCCGGGATTGCACTCCTGGCCGACCGGGGCCGCTACATGCAGGCCGACGCCGATGCCCAGCCAAGCGCGATGGCGGCCCTGGTTGGCCCTGATCTGGAGCGTGTCCAGGAGACTCTATCCGCCTATCCAACGGTCTGGGTGGCCAATTACAATTCGCCGCGCCAGGTCGTTATCGGCGGCCCGACGGAAGAACTGAGGACGGCGGCCAACGCGTTGAAGGATGCGGGTGCTGCAAAGAAAATCGTGATATTGAAGGTTAGCGGGGCGTTTCACACCCCGCTATTTAATAAGGCTGCGCATCGGATGCACGAGCGCCTGAAGGACGTGAAGTTCAACCAGCCCGCACTCCCGGTGATCAGCAATACGACCGTTGAGCCGTTCCAAGCGGCGACGATTGGCCCGATCATGGAACGTCAGCTGGCGGTGCCAACCCACTTCGGAGCAGACCTTCAATACCTGATTGAATGCGCGGGCATTGACGCCACGCTGGAGATTGGGCCGGGACGGACCTTGACCAGCTTTGCCCACCAGGTCGACCGTTCTTTGAAGCGCGCCAATATTGCAAGCCGGGCGGACTACGACAGATTTATCGAGGAGCATCAGCAATGGACCTAAAAGAAAAAGTTGTATTAGTAACGGGAAGCACCCGGGGAATCGGGGCGGCAACGGCCCTCGCATTTGCGGCGGCCGGCAGTCGGCTGATCCTAAACGGCCGCTCGGATTTGCCAGCGGAGCTCAAAGAACAGCTGGACGAGCTCGGCGCCGACTACGCCTTCCTGGCGGCCGATCTAGCAGACCCGGCGACCGTCAAGCAGTTCGCTGTGGACGCCTGGGATCAATTCGGCCAGGTCGACGTGGTAGTCAACAACGCCGGGATCACCGATGACAAGCTACTGGTCGGGATGAAGCCGGCCGATTTTGATCAGGTGATCGACGTCAACCTTCGCGGGCCATTCCTGCTGACGGCGGCCCTCCTGAAGAAGATGTATAAACGGCGTCAGGGCTGCTTTATCAACCTGGCCAGCGTGGTCGGTCTCCACGGAAACGCGGGCCAGGCCAATTATGCCGCCAGCAAGGCCGGGATCGTGGGCCTGACGAAGACCACGGCCCGGGAAGGCGCCCTGCGCGGGATTCGCTGCAACGCCATCGCCCCGGGGATGATCAAGAGTGCGATGACGGACAAGCTCAGTCCGCGGATCCAAAAGCAGCTGGTTGCCCTGATCCCGCTCAAGCGTCTGGGGATGACCAATGAGGTTGCCCAGACCGCTATTTTCCTGGCCCAAAACGATTACGTGACGGGTCAGACGATCGTGGTTGACGGCGGGATGACGATTTAAGCACGAGGTGAAAAAATGACTACCGTAGTAATTACTGGAATGGGCGCGATTGCCCCCAATGGCAACGGCCTGAATAATTTTGTCGAAAATACGCTGAAGGGCCAGGTCGGCATCAAGCCGATCACGAAGTTTGATGCCACCGACACCGGGATCACCGTTGCCGGGGAGATCGATGACTTTGATCCCCAAGCTTACGTGGGTTCGAAGGCGGCCCGGCGGATGGACCTCTATTCGCAGTACGCCGTTCAGACGGCCGCGGAGGCGATTGAGATGGCGGGGATTGACGCGGAAAACACCCGGCCAGAGGAAATGGGCGTCATCTACGGCTCCGGGATCGGTGGCCTGACCACCATCCAGGAGCAGGTGATTAAGATGCACGAGAAGGGGCCACGGCGGGTTTCGCCGATGTTTGTGCCGATGGCGATCTCGAACATGGCGGCCGGCAACATCGCCATCCGCTTCAACGCCCAAAACATCTGCACCTCGGTCACGACGGCCTGCGCAACCGGGACCAACGCGATTGGGGAAGCCTTTCGTCAGATCAAAGAGGGCCGTGCCCAGGTGATGATTGCCGGGGGTGCCGAGGCGTCGGTCAACGAGATTGGAATTGCCGGTTTCGCCGCACTCAAGGCGCTTTCGACCAGCACGGACCCGGCAAGGGCTTCACTGCCCTTTGACCGTGACCGGCACGGCTTCGTCCTCGGCGAGGGTGCCGGGGCCCTGGTGCTTGAGAGCCTCGAGCATGCCCGCAAGCGCGGCGCCCGGATTCTCGGTGAGGTTGTCGGCTATGGTGCAACCTGCGATGCCTTCCACATCACCGCCCCGGATCCGTCCGGTGCGGGGGCGGCCCGGGCGATGCAGGCCGCAATTGATGAGGCCGGTGTAGCACCGAGTGAGGTTGCCTACATCAACGCCCACGGTACTGCCACCAAGGCTAACGACAGTGGCGAGGCAAAGGCCATTCGCCAGGTCTTCGGCGCGGACAACAAAGTCCGGGTCAGCTCGACCAAGGGGATGACCGGCCACCTGCTGGGCGCTGCCGGGGCGATCGAGGCCGTGATTACCGTGGCCGCACTGGACCGGGGAGAGCTGCCGGAGAACGTCGGCTGTTTTAACCAGGATCCGGAATGCCCGGTGCAACTGGTCAATCATGACAACCAGTCGGCCCCGGATGCCCGCTACGCCATCAGCAATTCCTTTGGCTTCGGCGGTCACAACGCGGTACTGGCCTTTCGCAAATGGGGTGATTAAGTGGAACTGGCAGAGCTAGAAAAAATCATGGCGACCTTTGATCAGTCATCGATGCGTGAACTCAGGATCAACGACGGGGACTTTCATCTCTACCTGAGCAAGAACCAGGCGGGGACCGGTGAAGCCCAGCCGATGCCAACGCAGGCGGTTGAGGAACCGTCCCCAGAAGCGAACGCCGCTCAAGGGGACGCCCAGATCAAGGCCCCCCTGGTCGGGACCGTTTACCTCCAGGCCAAGCCCCAACAGCCGCCCTATGTTCACGTCGGCAGCCAAGTTAAGGAAGGCGACGTTGTCTGCGTGATCGAGGCCATGAAGATGATGACCGAGATTCGCGCAAAGGTCAGCGGTACCGTCAAGGCGGTTAACGTGGAAAACGGGGAACTCGTCGAAGTCGATCAGCCGTTATTTACTTTAACAAAGGAGCAACAATAAAATGGCAAAAGTGAACTTAGACAGTGAGGCAATTCAACAGATCATCCCCCACCGTTACCCGATGCTACTGATTGACCGGGTTGAGGAACTGGTCCCCGGTGAAATGGCGATCGCGACCCGCAACGTCACGATCCACGAGGAAGTCTTCAACGGGCACTTCCCCCACAATCCGGTCCTGCCCGGCGCGCTGATTGTGGAGTCACTGGCGCAGACTGGCGCGGTGGCCCTGCTGACCGCCCCGCAATTCAAGGGGAAGACCGCCTACTTTGGCGGGATCAAGACGGCGGAATTTCGTCGCGTTGTCCGTCCGGGCGACGTGATGAAACTTGAGGTCCACTTGACGAAGATGCACCGCAACATTGGCGTTGGCAAGGCAGAGGCCACCGTGGACGGGGAGCGTGCCTGCAGCGCCGAATTGACATTCTTTATTGGGTAGGTGATTTTGCAATGTTCACAAAAGTATTAGTAGCCAACCGCGGAGAAATTGCGGTGCGGATCATTCGGTCCCTGCGCGAGCTCGGGATTAAGTCGGTCGCAATCTATTCGACCGCTGACCGCGAGAGCCTGCACGTTCAGCTGGCCGACGAGGCAGTCTGTGTCGGCGGCGCACGCGCCCAGGATTCGTACCTGAACATGCAGAACATTCTGGCGGCCGCGGTTGGCACCGGTGCCCAGGCAATTCACCCAGGCTTCGGTTTTTTATCAGAAAATAGCGAGTTTGCCGAAATGTGTCAGGCCTGTGGGATCACATTTATTGGGCCGCACGCACGGACGATCGACCTGATGGGGAACAAGGAACACGCCCGCCAGCAGATGCAAAGGCTGGGGGTTCCCGTCATTCCCGGCAGCGACGGCTATATCGATAACGTCACCGATGCCGTCGCGGTTGCCGAAGAGATCGGCTACCCGGTCCTAATTAAAGCAGCCGCTGGTGGCGGTGGCAAAGGGATCCGCCGGGTGGAAAACAAAAAGCAGATGCGTACGGCCTTTAGCGAGGCCCAGAGTGAGGCCCGGCTGGCCTTTGGCGACGACCGGATGTATTTAGAAAAGATCATGGAAGGCGTTAAGCACATCGAGGTCCAGATCTTCCGCGATGGCTTTGGGCACAGCGTCTATTTTCCAGAGCGGGACTGCTCACTGCAGATCAATAAGCAAAAAGTGCTCGAGGAGAGTCCCTGCGTCCTGATTGGTGAGGACGAACGGGCAGAGCTTGGCCGCCTGGCCCTCCGCGTGGCCGACGGGATCGACTACCTCAACACGGGGACGATTGAGTTTCTAATGGACGCGGACCACCACTTCTACTTTATGGAGATGAACACCCGGATTCAGGTGGAGCATACGGTGACCGAGATGGTGACCGGGATCGACCTCGTTAAGGCCCAGGTTAAAGTGGCCGCTGGTGAGCCGCTGCCGTTTAGCCAGGCGGATATTCAACTACGGGGGGTGGCGATCGAGTGTCGGATCAACGCCGAGGACCCGGCCCGCGACTTCATGCCTTCGACGGGTCAGGTTAAGTTTCTCTACCTGCCGGTGGGCAATCTCGGGATGCGAATCGACACTGCCCTCTATCAGGGAGCGACCGTCACGCCCTTCTACGACTCGATGATCGCCAAGGTGATCGCATTAGGACATGACCGGCAGGAGGCCATTGAAAAGATCAAGCGCCTGATGGCGGAAACGGTAATTGCTGGCATTCACACCAACCAGGATTTTCAGCAGGAAATTCTAAATGACGCCGGCTTTGTTTCGGGCAAGTTCACCACCGCTTATCTGGAGAAATCGTTCTTGCCCCGACAGAAAGGCAGGGTGAAGGAAATTGAAGCTGTTTGACCAGAACAACACCTTGAGTGCCAACCACGTCAAGGCCGATCGCCAGGCGGATGCTAAGGTGCCCGGGGGCTTATGGAAGAAGTGCCCGAAGTGCCAATCCGCGCTGGTGACCAAGCAGCTGGACGACTACCAGACCTGTCCGCACTGCCACTATGGCTTTCGAATCAGCGCCCGTCAGCGCTTGCAGTGGCTGGTGGACGAGGCAGTGCCGGAAGATACCGACCTGGAGACGACTGACCCGTTAACCTTTCCCGGTTATCGCGAAAAGCTGCAAGTGGCTCAGGCACGAACTGGTTTGAACGACTCGGTTTGGACGGGGAAAGCGCGGATCGCCGACGTTCATTTTCGCCTCGGCATCATGGACCCGACCTTTATCATGGGCTCGCTGGGCACCGTGACCGGCGAAAAGCTGACCCGGCTGTTCGAACGGGCAACGGCTAGCAAGCAGCCGGTGGTCCTCTTCACTGCCTCGGGTGGTGCCCGAATGCAGGAGGGGATTTTGTCGCTAATGCAGATGGCCAAGGTCAGCGCTGCCGTTGCCCGGCACTCCGCGGCCGGTCTGCTTTACATCGTTGTGCTGACCGATCCGACGACGGGCGGCGTCACCGCCAGCTTTGCGATGCAGGGCGACATCACGCTTGCCGAACCCCACGCCCTGGTTGGCTTTGCGGGTCGACGGGTGATCGAGCAAACGACCGGCCGGCGGATTCCAGCGGACCTGCAGGATGCGGAAAATTTGCTGAAGCACGGCTTCGTGGATCGGATTGTCGAACGTCAGGACGAAAAGGAAACGTTGAGGTGGCTGCTAAAGTATGGTGGATAAGAAGAGTGAACCAAAAACCAGCGCCCAGGTAGTGGCGGCGGCCCGGGACCCGCAGAAGGTGACGGGGCTGGAGATTATCCATTCCCTGATCGACAATTTCATGGAGCTGCATGGGGACCGTGAGCACGGCGACGACCCGGCAATCATCGGCGGCATCGGCCTTTTTCACGGCCAGCCGGTGACGGTCATCACGACCGATAAGGGGACCGGCGCGGAGGAGCGGGCGGCCAAGCACTTTGGTTGTCCGACGCCAAGTGGCTACCGAAAAGCGTTGCGTCTGATGAAGGCGGCGGCAAAGTTTCGGCGCCCGGTCATCACCTTCGTGAATACGCCCGGCGCCTATCCGGGGCAGTCGGCTGAAGAGAACGGGCAGGGGGACGCGATCGCCCAGAACCTGCTGGAAATCAGTCGTCTGAAAACGCCGGTGTTGACTGTCATTCTCGGTGAAGGGGGCAGTGGCGGTGCCCTGGCCCTTGCCTGTGGCGATGCCGTTTGGATGCTTGAGAACAGCACTTATTCGATCCTTTCGCCGGAGGGCTTTGCCGCGATCCTGTGGAAGGACCAGCGGCGATCCAACGAGGCCGCCGAGTTGATGAGGCTGACGCCGCCGGACTTACTGGACCAGAAGGTGATCGACGGAATCATTGCCGAGCCCGCCGACCATCAAGAAGTAATTGCCAATATTAACCAGACACTGTGGCCGGCGCTGCAGAGGTTTGAAAGATTGCCAGAAGACGAGCTGATAGCACGGCGTCACGAACGCTACCGTAAATTCTAATGGAGGAAGATATGTCAGGAATACTTGAAAACAAGCAGATTATTGTCATGGGGGTTGCCAACCGGCGCTCCATTGCCTGGGGATGCGCCCAAGCCATGGCGGCGCAGGGGGCCACGGTTATCTACACTTACCAAAACGAACGGCTGAAGCGGGGGATTAGCCGGCTCGTGGACGATGACCAGCGACTGTTTGAGTGTGACGTTGCTAGTGACGACAGCATTCAGAGCGCCTTTAAGCAGATCAAGGAGCGCTTCGGAGCGGTGGATGGCATCGTGCACGCGATTGCCTTTGCGAAGAAGGAAGAATTGGGCGGTTCAAGCGTCAACATTAGCCGCGATGGCTACGCGCTGGCCCAGGATATTTCATCCTACTCGCTAATCGCCGTGACCAAGTGGGCAAAGCAGCTTGAACTGCTGAAGCACCCCGCCAGCATCGTCACCCTGACCTACTTCGGTGCCGAACGGGCAATCCCAAACTACAACGTGATGGGGATTGCCAAGGCGGCCCTGGAAGCCAGCGTTCGTTACCTGGCCCGTGACATGGGGCCGGATCAGGTGCGGGTCAACGCAATTTCGGCGGGGGCGATGAAGACCCTGGCTGTTACCGGGATCAAGGGGCACAGCGACCTTCTGAAACTGTCACGGGATTGGACCGTTGACGGAGAAAGCGTCACCCTGGAGCAGATCGGCGGGACCTGCGCATTCTTGATGAGCGATCTTTCGACGGGCATTGTCGGCGACGTCATTTACGTCGACAAGGGCGTCCACTTGATGTAATGATGGTAAACAATGGTAGCGATTTGTCGGCAGCGACGATCCGGCAGCATTTAACCAAGTTTGGTGGCGCCGTAATTGTCAAGCCGATCCTGCGGTCAACCCAGGATTTCGCCAGGCAATACTGGCGGGCGCACCAGCAGAACCAAGCAGTCGCCGTAATCGCGGATCGGCAGACGGCGGCATACGGGAAGGCCGGCCGTTCCTTTTATGCCCCCAGTGGCACCGGCATTTATCTCAGCCTGCTCTGGCCGGCTGAAGCGGTTAGCCAGCCCGGCCTGCTGACCACTGGCGTCGGTGTGGGGGTGGTACGAGCCCTGCACCAATGCTGCCCGGAGAATAACCTGCGTCTGAAGTGGGTCAATGACGTCTATTGTCGGGGGAAAAAGGTCGCCGGAATCCTTACCGAAAGGTTGGAGAATTCCTCAAACGGCCGGTCGGCGTGCGTCATCGGGATCGGCATTAATCTAACGACGGTCAGCTTTCCGGATTCTTTAGGCTCCACTGCTGGTTCCGTCGTGCCAGGACAAAGGGTGGCCCGCAGTCGACTGATTGCTCACCTGCTTGATCAATTAACACTAATTCACGTGGAGTACCGCTCGGGAGGATTGCTGCCAGAATATCGGCGGTATTCATTACTGGCGGGCCACCGGGTTCGCCTAAGCACGGGCCAGGATGAGCTGACGGGGCAAGCAATTGGGATCGATGACCAGGCTCGCTTAGTGGTCCGGGACGATTATGGACGTGAGCACCGCCTGGTTAGCGGCGAGGTGGCCAAGGTTTATTTTTAAAAGACAGATTAAGACAAAAATCCCAGAGTAGTTACGATCATTACTCTGGGATTTTGTTAGTATCTGGAATTATTCCGGGAAAAAGAGCGCCAGCAGCTGGTCCAAAATTTGCTCCGGCACCAACTGCCGTTCCGTACGCTGTAGGTAGTAGCTATCGCCCCGTAAGCAGGCGATCAGCATGTCGGCGCGAAAGGCCACTGTGATGGAACTCAGCCCCGGATTGGCCTTACCAATCAAATTGGCGAACAAGTGGTGGAGTCGCTGATAGTTGGTCCGGGAATAATACTGGGTCGCTGATTCGAGGCTACCGGTGGGCAAGAGGTGCTGACGGTGCTCCCGAAAGCTTAGGTAGTCGCCGAGCACCTGGCACACCGTTTCTCGGCTGATATCCTTATTCTGGATCACAGTCTCCTCGCGGGCGAGGTAATCATCGAGCTGGGCGTAAGCCAGGGAGATGAAGAGGTCGCCCCGCGTGGGAAAATTCCGGTAGAGGGTTCCCACGCCGACCCCGGCGGCCCGGGCAATTTGGGCCATTGTAATCTGGTCGGCCGCGTTTTCTGCCAGGAGCTGTTCGGTAGCTTTAAATATTTTTTGGCGGTTGTGTTGAGCGTCCGTTCGCATAGTTTGCCTCCAGTGAAAATTGACAAAATTTCTTCTGAGGAATAGTATACCATTATGAATAAACGGAATATATTCCGTTAAGGAGGAAAACATGAATTTTCGGCAACGAATAGTTTTAACGATTGCGATGCTCAGTTACCTGTTGACGGCGATGTCGAACTGCCTGGTGATCACCGGCCTGACGAAGATTGCAACCGACCTGCGTCTGGATCAAGTGGGTCTTTCCTGGGTCCAAAACGCTTATGGCCTGGCCTTTGGCAGCTTCTTGCTGCTGAGCGGGCGACTCAGCGATGCATTTAGCCGGCGGAGGATCTTAAACATCGCATTGGCAATTTTTTTGTTCGGTTCACTGCTGTCAGGATTGGCTACGAGCGGTGGTGTCATGATCGCCGCCCGCTTCTTGCAGGGGCTGGGTTCGGCACTGCTGGCGCCAACCAGCATGGCGCTTTTGATCGACTACTTTGAGGGCCCCGCTCTGGTTAAGGCGATCGCCTGGTATAGCTCGGTTTCCGGACTGGGGGCGAGCATCGGCCTGGTGCTCGGCGGTCTCTTTGCCAGTTTGTGGTCCTGGCGGTTGGGATTTTACCTGAACGTCCCGGTCTGCCTACTGATGCTGGCCCTGTCGTGGCGGACGTTCGAGGAGTCGGCCACCTCCCAAACGCACGAACGATTTGATCTGCTCGGTACGCTTACCTCGGTTCTGGCCTGCAGCCTGCTTGTCTGGGGCTTGAATGGTGCCAGTCATCCCGTGCTCGTTTTGGCCCTTGCGATGATCTTCCTGATTGCCTTTGTGGTCATCGAACACCGCAGTCAGTCTCCGCTGTTGCCACTGCGAATCTTTAAGAACGGGGTGCGGACAAATGGGTATCTTTGCCGGGCGATCCTCAATGGGGCCGTGCTTGGCTACTGGTTCTTCGTTTCGGAATACCTCCAGCAGGTCCTGCACTATTCGCCGCTCAAAGTCGGTTTTGCCTATCTCCCGTTGTCGGTGACCCTTTTCTTGGCCGCGATGGTGGTTCCCCGGCTGATCAACGCGTGGAACGACAAGGGCGTGCTGATCCTGGCTAGTTTGACCATGCTGGCGGGTTTTGGGCTGGCTCTCGTGATGGATGGCCGCGGTTACTGGCTGGGTACCGGTCTGCCAATGCTGATCCTTGGCTGCGGTCAGGGCTTGGCGCTTGCTCCCACAACCAACATGGGAATCTATCAGGTGCCGGCGGAGCACAGCGGCACAGCCTCGGGGCTCGTCAACGTTGCTCATCAGCTCGGCGGCGTGCTCGGCCTGGCCGTGATGGTCAATCTTGGGACCAGCCTTGTGAGTGCGGGTGATGTTAATGGCCAGTTTCGGGTGGCGATGATCGTCGCGCTTGCCATGATGACACTGACGTTTTTGCTTGCAATCTTGGCAGGAAAAGAAGAAGCTGAATAAAAATTGCAAAATTCCCTTGACAATTTTGCCTGGTGCGTGTAAATTAAAATGCAATTAGAAAATGATTATAAAAACACGTTGAAAAGACAAGTAGTCCGACCAGCAGCGCGCAGAGAGTTTCCGTTTGGTGAGAGGAAATCGGTGCGGTCAGGCGAAGATCACTTTGAGTGCCCGGGTGAACATCAGTAACCCGCGGTGGGTGCAGCCCATTACAGCTGCCGTGTTTAGCGCTGGTCGCTGAACATTGAGGCTAGTGGTGCGAGCTGCTAGTGAATTTAGGGTGGTAACACGCGCGAGCGTCCCTTGACTCAGCAATGAGTCGAGGGGCGCTTTTTTTATAATCAGCAACTCTTAAGATTTAATGAGAAGGGATGGATTGATTATGAAGTTTACAGTAGTTGGAGCCGGTGCGATGGGCTTACGTTTTGGGGTGTTGCTGCAGGAAGCGGGGAATGAGGTTGACTTTGTCGAAGCCTGGCAGCCCCACTATGACAAGATGAAGGAGCAGGGCGGCGTCTACGTGACCCGGGAGCACAAGAACAAGCACCTGGTTCCGGTCAACGTCTACACGCCGGAGGAATACACCGCCACCGACGCGGACTTTGTCTTCTTTGAGCTCAAGCAAATGCAGCTCGACGATATGCTGAAGCGCTGCGCTCACTTTTTCAAGGACCAGTACTGCCTGACCGCCATGAACGGGATGGGCCACGTCGAAAAGCTCTTGAAGTACTTCCCAAAGGAAAAGCTGGTGGCCGGGACCGCGCTGGTTGCCACCATCCTGACCGGCCCGGGCGAGGTCGAATTCGTCGGTGAACCGGGGATGGGGACCACTAACTGGGCCAACTACACCGAAAAGCCGGACGAGAAGACCCACGAGCTGATGGCCGAAATGAAGAAGGCTAACTTTAATCCGTCGCTGAAGACCAACTTCCTTGGCACCCTGATGGCCAAGGTCGTCTTCAACTCCGTGGTCAACACCCTTTGTACGATGTTTGAAATCACCATGGGCCAGTACGCCAGCTTTGAAAAGGCCGATGACCTGTCCCGTCAGCTGATCGACGAGGCCTACGACGTCTGTGAACGGGCCGGGGTTCAGCTGGTTTCGACCCGGGCCGAGGAACTGGAGAGCGTCGACTACGTTTCCAAGGTCGGCAACCCGAACCACTACCCATCGATGTACCAAGACATGAGCCATAACCGGCCGGTCGAGGTCGACTACATCAACGGCTACTTTGTCAAGCTCGGCCGCAAGTACCATTACGAGGCCAAGACCCACGCCTTCGTGACCAACCTGGTTCACCTGGCCGAGGCAACGCGGGATGCCCGGAAATAAGAAACAGTAATGATGGACTGCTCTGCATTAGCGGGCAGTTCATCGTTTTTTTGTGTTTGTAATCTAAAATACTGATTTTGGGATGTTATTATAAGGTTGTAATTTATTTTAGGGAGGAACAATTTATGACCCACAAGAAACTCTATAAGGCCGGTAAACAGTGGCTGACGGCGACTATCACCGTCGCGGCCCTGACCGCTGCGGCCGGGCTGACGGCCCAAGCTGCCAATGCGGATACGACGACTGCTTCCGCACCAGTTGAACAGGTCCAGCCTCAGCAGCAGTCAACGCCCCAGCAAGCCAATGATTCTCAGGCACAGTCCCAAATTAGCCAAAATAGCGCAGCGGGGGAGAATCAAGCCACGCTGAATGACCAGCAAGACCAGGTGTCGACCTCGCAGGCTAAGGCCAACCAGGCCAATCAATGGACTAACTCGGCCAATGGTTGGTCCTATACCGATAGCCAGGGCAAGAACGTCACTAACCAATGGTTAAAGGTTAACAATAATTGGTACTATTTTAACAATGACGGATACGCCCAGACTGGCTGGTATCAGTCTGCGGCTGGCAACCGATACTATTTTGACTTACAAAACGCCTGGGCGCTGACTGGTTGGCAACGGCTTGACCATTCTTGGTACTACTTCGACCCCACCAATGCTTGGGCAACCAAGGGCTGGTTCCAGACGCAAGCCGGCAACTGGTATTACTTTGATCCACAAAGCGGTCAGGCACAGACTAAATGGCAGCAGATCAATCAGCACTGGTACTACTTTGACCCGACGAATGCCTGGGCTTTGCGTGGCTGGCAGGAAATTAATAATGCTTGGTATTATTTTGACCCAAACCAGACCTGGGCGCTGACCGGTTGGCAGCAAATTGCTGGCCACTGGTATTATCTTTCTCCCGATCAGCATGGTCAGATGCAGGTAGGCCTGCAAAAGATCAACGGTCAACTTTACTACTTAAACGAAAATCATGACGGAACTTACGGCGCAATGAAGACCGGTGAGCAAGTTATCGCCGGTGCTCATTACTTTTTCCAGAATAATGGTGCGGCGCTGACCGGCTGGCAAAACGATGGTCAGCAATACTATGATCCGGAAACGGGCCGGCGGAGCAGCGGTGATACGGTTATTAATGGTCGGCACTACTACTTTGACCCACAGACGGGGAATAAGCGCACCGGGCTGATGATTGTCAATGGCAAACTGGCCTATTACCAAAGTACTGGTGATCAGGCGGCTAAATTGACCATTAACGGGAAAGAGTATTCACTGGACGATACACTTACTGCCAAGGTACTGGTTGACGGCCTCAACACTGTCAATGGTGAGCACTATTATTATGATGCTTCCACCGAGACACTGCTGACGGATACTTGGAAAAAGCTCAACAATTCCTGGTACTACTTTAATGCCAACGGCAGCGCGCAAACCGGTTGGTATCAATCTGCAGCGGGTCTCTGGTACTGCTTCAATGATGATGGTACCGCCAAACAGGGGTGGTACCAATCTCCGGCCGGCAACTGGTTCTACCTCGATCCGACGAATGCCTGGGCGCTGACCGGCTGGCAAAAGATCAACGGCCACTGGTACTACTTTGATCCGACAAACGCTTGGGCGGTCAAGGGCTGGTACCAATCCGCGGCCGGTAATTGGTACTACTTTGACCCAGTAAATGCCTGGGCATTAACCGGCTGGCAAAAACTCAATGGGCAGTGGTACTACCTTGATCCCGAAAACGCGTGGATGTATGTTGGCGTTCACAATATTAACGGCACTACCTACTACTTCGATCAATCGGGCCACTGGATCCCAATGCGGACGCCAATTAACTACTACGAATCCTCTGAAACGATTGCCTACCCAAACGTTTCCCAGCTAGCTCATCTGTGGATCAAGGTTTCGATCGGTCAAAACCGGGTCTTCATCATGGATGGCGACAATATTGCCTACGTAATGTATTGCTCGGCCGGGGTTTACCAGAATGGTCGGAGTACGACGCCAACGGGCACCTACTACATCCAAAGTGAGCGGGGCAACAGCTTCTACAATGCCAGCCTCGGTGAAGGAGCAAACTACTGGACTTCCTTCCTGTATCATGGTGTTTACCTCTTCCACTCCGTACCAACCGATTCTCGTGGTAACTACAAGCCGGATGAAGGCCGCAAGCTCGGCGTTTCTACCGGTTCTCACGGGTGCATTCGACTCTCGGTCGCTGACGCCAAGTGGTTTATGAATAATATTCCGACTGGCACGAAGGTCGTAATTAATAATTGATCAAGATCAAAGCCTTGATTAGTCCAAGCGCAACTGTAAAGTTAATTAACTAAAAACGCGACCCGCGATCGGAAAAGACCGCGGGTCGCGTTTTATGGTTCTTTATTATTAATCCCGACTCTCGCTCAGCAACCCGTCCATGAAATTCTGCATGACCACCCGACCACCGCTGGGCCGTTCGTGCTGCTGAAAAAGCATCTGGTGGTGAACGTTTTCGTAGCCAAAGAGGGTGTTGGCGTAGTGCTTAATTTGTTCATCATCGGGGTTATCGATGAGCTGGTTGGCCAGGTTGACTAGTCCAACCTTGATGGCCCGGCGCATTCGCTGAACCATGATTTTCCTCTCGTGACCGTCAATCTGGAGCTGGCCGGTGAGGTCGACGTCGCGGTAGTGCTCATTCGCGTTGTCCATCAGGGTGATCACCCGGAGAATGTCAGCGCTGCCCAGCTCAGCAGCCATGCCGAGCGTCTTGAGGATTGTGTTGGCCCTTTCCCTGACGGAAACCGGTTCCGGGGCCGGCTTGGCACCATTAAACTGGTTGACCATCGCCGAGATCGACGAGAGCTGCTGGGCCATCTGGAGACTCTGCTCCACTTTTGCAATCACCGTCTTGACCTCGATAAGGTTGACCGGCTTATTGATGAAGAATTCAATCCCGGCCTGGTAGGCCTTGGCCCGCAGCTCACTATCCTGAACCTTGGAGATCATGATGAACCGCACCTGGGGCTTGCTTGCCTTGACCGCTTTGACGAGGTCGATCCCCGAAA
Source organism: Limosilactobacillus sp. (assembly GCF_022482365.1). Taxonomy (NCBI): domain Bacteria; kingdom Bacillati; phylum Bacillota; class Bacilli; order Lactobacillales; family Lactobacillaceae; genus Limosilactobacillus; species Limosilactobacillus sp. The sequence continues at coordinate 485,427 of NZ_JAKVPE010000001.1, read as the reverse complement.
GGTCGGGCATCAGGAGGTCGGCAAGCACGATGTCAACGTCCCGCAGCTGAAGCTCGTTTTGGGCCTGGCGGGGATCAGTGGTCATGCCGACCACCTCGTCGTTGAAATTTTGCTCGATGATGTTTTGCAGGACGTAAAGGATTGCCTGATCATCATCAACAATGTAAAACTTCATCTTCATTAACTCCCTTGCTAGTTAGTAGTTTCTTATTCAGGAAAACGTGAAAGGTGGTGCCGCTCCCTTGCTTGGAGTTGACCGTGATCCGGCCGGCAAACTGATCCTGGACGATTGATTGGACGTTGGAGAGACCGATCCCCCGATAGATGTCGCCGGACTGGTCGAACTTCGTTGAAAAGCCCGCCTTGAAGATCAGCGGCAGCATCGCCTCGGGGATCCCGCTGCCGTTATCGCGAACGGTGATCTGGACGTCTTTACCCTGGTCCTGAACCGCAATCACAATTTCGCCACTATGCTTCTTGCCGATCGCGTCGATCCCGTTGAGAATTAGGTTGGACAGAATCGTCACCAGGTAGTAGTGCTCGGGGACCGTGCAGTCGAGATTGTTTTGGACCACCAGGTTGATATTAAGATGCCGGGAATGAATGATCATCTGGGAATAGGAGCTGACAATCTTTAATATGTCGTTCATTCTCATTGGGGCATTATTCTGGTCGTCGAAGTAGTCGCCCAGTCCTTTAATGACGTCCTGGTAGGAGTGCTTGATTTCGTGGACCCGCTGGGCAATCTGATAGGCCATCTTTTGCTCTTCCGGCAGCTGCTCAGCCTTGAGACGCTCGTTGAGCAGGTAGGCGTTCTTGGTGACGGCCTCGATATCGTTGACGTTCTTCTTCATGAAGTAGACCTCGCTCTTGACGGCGGCGGCCACCCAGATGAAGTGGTAGTACTGTTGCTCATGTTCCTCGCTGCGAACGATTAGCAGTTGAAAATAGTGAAAAAGAAAGGAGATAAGGGTGGCCACCAGCGTGCGGACCAGGGCGACGACAAAGACCAGTTCGACGACGTAGAGAGTCAAACCCTGCATTCGGGTTAAGAAGCCGATCTCCAATAAGTTCGACAGGTAATCACAGATCACGATCGTTAGAAAGAAGGCCGAATTGTTGCGGAAGTGGCGCTGCCAGTAGAGCAGGTAGTAGATAATTACGTAGCAGCTAAAATAGAGAATGTCGGCCACCGTGTAACTGAGGACGTGGGTGGTGTTGTGGGTGAGGAGCAGGATCAGGCCGCGAAAAACCGGCGAGGCGATTGCGATGGCAAAGCCCAGCTGGAGGGGATTAAGGTCCTGGTTGAAGTAGAGAAAAACCGGCAGGAGTAGGGCGGAAAGGGCAATGATAAAGCCGGGCACGAAGGCGTTGAATTCGGCCTGGGAGGCCAGGGCGACGCAGATGGCCGCGATGATGATCCGCTGCCACTTATGATAATTAAGAAAACTGGGGTTCTTGATCATGATTACCTCTGAAGCTGCTTTGAATTTTTGTGATTTTTTTTGAATATATCGGAAAGCGCTTTCTATAATAAAAAGTGTTTTTGGGGACGAAACGATCGCATTTTGCCCCATCATTCATCATTATACGCTAGTTGACGATCTGACAGCGTCTTGATGGTGAAAGCAATTATTCTATTGTAAGGGAGTTAAGATTATGGACGCAACTGTCGAACAGCCGCAGAAGAAAAAGTGGAAATTGAAGATGCCCGGCGCCTTCACGATCCTGTTCTTCCTGACGGTGATTTCAGTAATGCTGACCTGGTTCGTGCCGGCGGGGTCCTATTCCAAGGTCTCCTATGGGCACCACGAGCTGACGGTGACCCAGCCGAGCGGCAAGAAGACCACCATGCCAGCTACCCAGGCATCACTGAAGAAACTGAATGTCCAGATTGACATTGACCAGTTTACCTCGGGGGCGATCTCCAAGCCGGTTTCGGTACCCGGAACCTACAAGCGCCTGAAGCAGCACCCGGCCAGCCTTTATTCAATCTTTACCAGTATGGTCAACGGGACAATGCAGGCCGTGGACATCATGATCTTCATCTTCGTCTTAGGGGGCCTGATCGGGGTCGTCAAGGCGAGTGGGGCCTTTGAGTCCGGACTGGAGGCGCTGACCAAGCGTTCAAAGGGGAAGGAATTCGTCCTCGTCTTCATGGTTGCCGTTTTGCTGGCCTTCGGGGGGACCTTGTGTGGGATTGAGGAAGAGGCCGTGGCCTTCTACCCAATCCTGGCACCGGTATTCATCTCGATGGGTTACGACTCGATCGTGACCGTCGGGGCGATCTTTTTGGCTTCCTCCATCGGGACGACCTTCTCGATCATCAACCCGTTCCAAGTTGTAATTGCCTCGAACGCTGCCGGAACCCAGTTCACTCAGGGGATGACGGGCCGGATCGTCGGCTTCACGGTTGCCGTGATCTGCCTGCTTTTCTACCTGCACTGGTACGCCCGCAAGGTACAGAAGGATCCAACCTTCTCTTACACCTACGAGGACAAGGCCAAGTTCGACGCAATGTGGTCGATGGACTCGACGGAGGAAAAGGACCTCTCCTTCACCACGAAGAAGAAGATTATCCTGGTCCTCTTTGCCTGCGCATTCCCGATCATGATTTGGGGTGTGATGGCGAAGAACTGGGCCTTCCCTGACATGGCGGCTTCATTCCTGCTGATCGCCGTGATCATCATGTTCCTGACCTGCTTTGGGAAGAAGGATGGCCTGGGTGAATACCAGACCACCGAGGCCTTCTCAAACGGTGCCGCCAGCCTGGTTGGGGTATCCTTGATCATCGGTCTGGCCCGGGGAATCAACAACATCTTAAACGAAGGTTACATCTCCGACACGATTCTCTACACGTCATCCGAGTTGGTTAAGCACATGAGCGGGTCCGTCTTCATCATCATGATGATGCTGATCTTCTTCGTTCTGGGCTTCATCGTGCCATCCTCATCCGGCCTGGCCGTATTGGCAATGCCAATCATGGCTCCGCTGGCCGACACGGTTCACATTCCACGTTACATCGTGGTTACGGCCTACCAGTTCGGTCAGTACGCAATGCTCTTCCTGGCCCCGACCGGCCTGGTAATGGCAACGCTGCAGATGCTGGACATGAAGTACTCGCACTGGTTCCGTTTCGTTTGGCCAGTGGTCCTCTTCGTCCTCATCTTCGGTGGCGGGATCTTGGTAACCGAAGTACTGCTTGCCTAGTTGGCACAACGGCTGTCTCTTTTTAGGAGGCGGCCTTTTTTACTGGGCAAAGAAGGCCGATTGTTCACTCGCTTTCCCCTGAATTGGATAGTATAATGATTATTAGTAAATGATTTACTAGAACGGAGAAGGTGACGAAAATCGCAACCATCAAGGAGATTGCGGCGAAAGCGGGATATTCGCCGGCGACAGTCTCACGCTTACTAAACAACGATCCTAACCTCTCAACGACCGCCGAGACGCGTCAAAAGATCATGGCGGTCGCGGATGAATTAGGCTACTGGGAGGATCACCAGCGCCGGGCCGCGCGCCCTGAGCATTACAACCTTGCCCTTCTTTACCGGATCAGCGGCGAAGAGCAGCTCCAGGACGAGTATTTTGCCTTCCTGCGGCGGGCAATCAATCATGAGGCCAAGCTGGAGGGGATTTCCCTGCAGAGCTTCCAAAAGATTGACGACTTGATTGCCGAAGCATCCGCCTTCAATGGCTTTATTGGGGTGGGAGCCGATCGGGTGACCCTGGATAAGCTGACGGCCCTGCATGAAAAATTGCCGGCGGGGGTCTTCATCGACATCAACTTGGCGCCACGCCTGTTTGACTCGGTCAAGCCAAACCTGGAGTTGACCGTCCAGGACGCCCTTCAAAAGCTGGTGACGGCCGGTCACCAGCGCATCGGCTTCATCGGTGGGCAGGGACTCAACCTGAACAACATCCAGCAGCGGGACGCCCGGGAGATTGCCTTTCGCGAATTTACCAGTCTTCAGGGGATTCGCGAGGCGCCCGTCTTTATCGGCGGTCAGTTCAACGTCTCGACGGGCTACCAATTGGGTAAACGGGTCCTCGAGCAGTCAGGTGATCATCTGCCGGATGCCTTCATCGTCGCCTCCGATACCCTGAGCGTCGGCGTGCTCCAGGCCTTCAATGAGGCCGGGGTAATCGTTCCCCGCGATACCGCCGTGGTCAGTATCAATAACAGTGAGGTGGCCAACTATGTTTCACCGCCGCTGTCGTCTTACAACATTAACCAGGAAACACTCAGCCGGATGGCGCTGCGCCTGTTGCAGGATCTAATTAAGCATCCTGGCCGACCGCACGTTCACCTCCAGGTCAACACCGATCTGGTGGTGCGAAAGAGTTTCATTCCTTAAGCTACTAGTAAGGCGGTGGGGCAGAACTCGCTTGCGAGTTCGTCTTCCCACCCCCGCGAGGCTGGCTAGGCGTCCTGGGCGTTGATTTATCAACGTTCAGGATCCAGCCAGCTACCGCGTCGTAGCATTTATAAGCTATATAACAGCAAAGAGGCTAGGTTAATTCCCAGCCTTTTTTTATTTCATTTAGTAAATATTTTATTTTTCTTCATAAACTATTTACTAAATGTTTTAAAGGACGTATAATAACCCTTGAAAACGATTACAAGAATTATCGTTGAGGAGGTTATAGCATGGCAGCAACTAGCCACAAACTAACCGGGAAGCAGATTGCTTCTCGTGCATCATTCTGTTTTGGTAACGTTGGTCACTCTGCCTTTTACGGGGTAATGAGTACCTACTTTATCATCTTTGTCACTGGTGGGATGTTTAACGGCCTGCCGAAATCCGTTGCCAACCGGCTGATCGGGTTGATTACCGGCCTGATCGTCGGGGTCCGGATCTTGGAACTGTTGATTGACCCACTGCTGGGGAACATTGTTGACAATACCAAGTCACGCTGGGGTAAGTTCAAGCCCTGGATCATGGCCGGGAACATCGTCAGTATCATCCTGCTCCTGATTCTCTTTACCGGGATCTTTGGCCTGGCCAAGGTTAACTGGGTACTGTTTGCGGTATTATTCGTTATTATCTTTATCACCTTTGATATTTTCTACTCCCTGTCGGATGTTTCCTACTGGGGAATGGTCCCAGCAATCAGTGAAGACTCTCAGGAACGGGGGATTTACACCTCACTGGGTGCCTTTGCCGGAACGATTGGTTGGAACGGTCTGACGATCATCGTTGTTCCAACCGTTACCTACTTCACCTTCCTGGCAACCGGGAAGCACAACGAAGGGCCGGTCGGCTGGTTTGCCTTTGCGGCCATCGTTTCTGCCGTTGCCCTGCTGAGTGCGATCGCCGTTTGCCTGGGAACCAAGGAAAAGCACAACATTATTCGGAAGTCGGCTCAGGACAAGACCACGATCGGTCAAGTGTTCTCCGCCATCTTCCACAACGATCAGATCCTGTGGCCAAGTTTAGCCTACCTGCTTTACTCCTGTGCCTACGTTATCACCAACGGGGTTCTGTTCTACCTTTACAAGTTCGTCATTGGTAAGCCTGGACAATTCTGGATCGTTGGTGTCATTGCCACGATCATCGGCTTCTGCACGAGCCCACTTTTCCCAATTTTGAACAAGTTCATCCCGCGGAAGTGGCTCTTCATCGGTGGTCAGATCTCAATGGGACTGGCTTACGTGATCTTCATCTTCTTCCGGAGCAATGTCTTCATGATGGACCTTGGTCTGGTACTCTTTAACATCAACTTCGCCCAGCTGGTTACTGTGCTGACCCTGACCGATGCCATTGAATACGGTCAGCTCCACAACGGCCAGCGGAACGAAGCCGTTGTCCTTGCCGTTCGGCCAATGATCGATAAGCTGACCGGTGCCATCTCCAACGGGCTGGTTGGTTACATCGCCATCGCCGCCGGAATGACCGGTTCAGCAACCGCTGCCGACATGACGGCCCACGACATTCACACCTTTGATAGCATGGCCTTTTACATTCCGTTGGTCTTTGCAATGCTGTCAATCCTGGTCTTTGCTTGGAAGGTAACCCTGAGTGAAAAGAAGCACGCAGTCATTGTTGAAGAATTGAAGGATAAGCTGGCTAACGGCAATGCCGAAAGCACCGCTAATGCCACGGTTGAAATGCCTGCAGAAAAGACGGAAGATGGTGCTAAGACCGAAACCATTGCCGCTCCGGTTAGCGGGAAGGTAATGGCCATGAAGAAAGTCATTGATGCCGATGGCCAGCCGTTCCCAGGAACTGGTTTTGCCATTAAGCCGAGCGAGGGCAAGATCTATGCACCGTTTGACGGTCAGATCAACTTTACCTTCGGCACCCGCCACGCCTTCGGAATCACTTCCGATCAGGGCTTGGGCATGGTCATCCACATCGGGGTCGGCACCGTGAACATGCGGGGCGAAGGCTTTAACGCCCACTACACCGATGGGGAAGAGGTCAAGGCCGGTCAACTGCTCTTTGACTTTGACCGTGACCAGATTCTCAATGCTGGTTACCAGGACGTTGTCGTCACCTTCTTCACGGAGCCAAAGCGGATTAGCGCGATGAAGGGGCTCGAGCCTGGCAAGCAGGTCAGCCATGGTGATTCTGTCGTCGACGTCGAATTTAAGTAAGTAGAGGAGTGTTTTTCATGAAGAAGGAAATTCCTGATTTCCTGTACGGTGGTGACTACAATCCGGAACAATGGCCGGAAGACACCTGGAAAGACGATATTAAGGTCTTCAAGCAGGCGGATATTAACTCCGCGACCATCAACGTCTTTTCCTGGTCGCTATTGGAGCCACGCGAGGGTGAGTTTGACTTTTCTAAGCTGGACAAGATCATTGAAAACCTCTCGGCGGCCAACTTTGACATTGTCCTGGCCACCTCAACCGCGGCAATGCCAGCCTGGATGTTCAAAAAATATCCCGACGTTGCCCGGGTTGACTATCAGGGACGGCGCCACGTCTTCGGTGCCCGGCACAACTTCTGCCCGTCCAGTGAAAACTACCGGCGCCTGGCCCGCCAATTGGTCCTGAAGTTAGCACAGCGCTACCACGACAATCCGCACATTGTGGCCTGGCACGTCAACAACGAATACGGTGGCAACTGCTACTGTGACAACTGTGCAGCGGCCTTCCGGGAGTGGCTCAAGGATCGCTACCAGACGCTGGATGCCCTGAACGCCGCTTGGAACATGAATGTCTGGTCCCACACCATCCATGATTGGGACGAGATCGTGGTGCCAAACGAACTGGGCGACGCCTGGGGACCCGAGGGCACGGAAACAATTGTCGCTGGTCTGTCGGTAGACTACCTGCGTTTCCAATCCGATCAGATGCTGGACCTCTTCAAGCTGGAAAAGAAGCTGATCGAACAGTATTCACCGGACATTCCGGTAACGACCAATTTCCACAGCCTGCCGAACAAGATGATCGACTACCAAAAGTGGGCAAAGGACCAGGATATCATTTCCTACGATAGCTACCCAGCCTACAACATGCCGACCTACCACCCGGCCTTCCTCTATGACCTGATGCGGACGCTCAAGCACCAGCCGTTCATGCTGATGGAATCGACCCCGTCACAGGTGAACTGGCAGCCATACAGCCCCCTGAAGCGGCCGGGCCAGATGCGGGCAACCGAACTGCAGGCAGTGGCGCACGGTGCCGATACGGTTCAGTTCTTCCAGCTCAAGCAGGCACTGGGCGGTTCGGAGAAGTTCCACGGGGCAGTGATTGCCCACTCCGGGCGGACCGATACCCGGGCCTTCAAGGAAGTTGCCAAGCTGGGGCGCGATTTCAAGCAGGTTGGTCCAACGATCCAGCACTCGACGACGCCGGCCAAGGTGGCCCTGGTCTTTGACTGGAGCAACTTCTGGTCCTTCGAGTACGTCGACGGGATCACCCAGGACCTCGAATACATCCCGCTGATTCTCGACTACTACCGCCAGTTCTATGAACGCAACATTCCGACCGACGTGATCAGCGTCGATGACGACTTCAGCCGGTATGATCTGGTCGTGGCGCCGGTTCTCTACATGGTCAAGCCGGGCCTGGACCAGAAGATCAACCAGTACGTGAAAAACGGTGGCCACTTTGTCACCACCTTCATGTCGGGGATGGTCGGCCCGTCCGACAACATCTATCCGGGTGGCTACCCAGGACCGCTAAAGGACGTTACCGGGGTCTGGGTCGAGGAGAGCGACGCCGTCTTGCCTGATCAAGTCGTTAAGGTTAAGGTTGGCGACAGCGACTACGATGCCCACCTGATCTGCGACCTTATTCATCCCGAGGGCGCAACCGTTCTGGCTAGCTATGACAGTGAATTCTACGCTGGCACGGCGGCAGCCACCGAGAATAAGTATGGCCAGGGGACTGCTTGGTACATCGGCAGCCGGCTCGAACATGCTGGCCTCGGCAAGCTGATTGACCACATCGTCAAGGCAGCCGGTGTTCACCCATTGATTGCGGAACAAACGCCGCTAGAGATCACCAAGCGGGTCACCGCTGAAGGTCGTGAGCTCTACTTCGTCCTCAACATGGGCAACGAAGCGCACGACCTGCCGAAGAGCTTGACTGGTTACCATGATCTGCTGACCGGCAAGCAGGCAGCACCACAATTAAATGGCTGGGACGTGGAGATCCTTTCGCAAAACTAGATTAACTTACATATTGACTCCTCCCAGAATAAGGGGCAGCGTTCGTCTATTAGCAGACAAGCGCTGCCCTTTTTGTCGCTGCTCTTTACGATGACAGTTTGAGAAGCCCAGGTTAAACGACTACAATGGGGATAGATGTTAAATAATTTGGATAAAGAGGAGATCTTAGCATGCCATGTACAACAATTTTAGCTGGTAAAAAGGCGACGGCGGACGGTGCGACCCTGGTGGCCCGGAACGAGGACTTCGGGCACGCCTTTAACCCGAAGCGCTTCATCGTCGTGACCCCGGACAAGCAGCCACGGGAGTACCAGTCGGTCACCAATCAATTGAAGCTGTCTCTGCCGGACAACCCACAGCGTTACACCGCGGTCCCGGAAATCCCGACGGTGGCCAAAAAGATGGGAATCTGGGGTGAGGCTGGCATCAACGCCGCCAACGTCACGATGTCCGCCACCGAGACCAGCACGACCAACCCGCGCGTCCTCGGGATTGACCCCCTGGTGAAGAAGGGGATCGGCGAGGAAGACTTCGTCACGATCGTCCTGCCATACATTCACTCTGCCCGGGAAGGGGTCCAGCTGCTGGGCCAGTATCTGGAGAAGTATGGCACCTATGAATCCAACGGGGTCGCCTTTTCCGACCGGGATGAGGTTTGGTACATGGAGACGATCGGTGGCCACCACTGGGCTGCCCAGCGGATCCCGGATGACTGCTATGTCGTGGCACCAAACTGGTTTGCCATCACCGCCTTCGATTTTCAGTCGTCTGATACGATGGCTTCCGCGGATCTGGAACAGATGATTACCGAAAACTATTTAAACATCGATGGAGGGACCAACTATAACCTGCGCCACATCTTTGGCAGTCATAACGACTCCGATTATCGCTACAACATTCCGCGGCAGTGGTACATCCAAAAACTCTTTAACCCGACCGACATTGAGCAGCCGGACAACCCAGACCTGCCCTTTGCCCGCCAGCCGGAACACCTGCTGACGATCGAGGACGTCAAGTACGCCCTGAGCTCTCGCTACCAGCACACGCCTTACGATCCATACAGCGATCTCGGAACCGATGCCCAGCGCCACGCATTTCGGCCGATCGGTTTCCAGCGGAATTCGGAGATGCACATCCTACAGATTCGGAGCGACGTGGACGAAAAGCTGGCCGGGATCTGCTGGCTGGCCCTGGGGCCGAACGCCTACAACGCCTTGGCACCGTTCTATACCAACGTTCTTGACACTCCAGCAGAGTATCGCGACACGGCGGAGCACTTCAATATCAAGAACATGTACTGGCTCTCGCACGCCCTGGCGACGATTGGCGATGACCACCCGAAGCGCTACGAGGCAGCCATTGAAGAAATGAAGCAAAACACGATTGCCGCGGGTCGCAATGTCCTGCGTGCTACCGACCAGGCTGCGGCCGGGCTAACTGGGACTGACCTGCAGAAGAAGCTGGCGGCGGCCAATGCCGAGACGGCCGCTAAGGCTCACGAGCTGGGGATGAAGTGCCTGGGCTCGATGGTCGAAACGGGTTCCCTGCGGATCCGGCTGAACTATTAATTTCCTAGCTGAACAAAAAAATGCCCGCAGTGTTGCGAGCATTTTTTGTTTCATTTGTCTACTTGTACGGCGTTGATCCGCTCCAAGGCCAGCTCGGTCATCTCTGGGGTGATCCGTTCGGCACCAAGAATATAGGTGTTGTCTTCCCGCGGGTTAAAGAGAATTAGCGCCTTGATGGTTTGAAACTCCTTGTAGCGGCCGTTGTCCTTGCCTAAAACGTAGTAGAGTTCGAGTTGGATCCGGTTGGCCAGCCGCTTCAATGGTGACGTCCGGTAGATCTTCAGGTCCATCAAGTAATCCGGCGAGAGGTAGTCACCGTCGCCGTAAACGGCTCCAGAAGAACTTTCAACCGTGAACCCGGTCACCGTTGGCGTACCGTAGCGATCAAAGAAGCCTTTAATCCGCTGCAGCATAATTTGCAAGTGCCGGATAGTAATCGGATCGACCGTCACCGGTGCCGGGTCATAATGTCCGCTCCTGTAGGCGGCTTCGTACTTGGCGAGCTCAAAGGCGGCCTGCCAGCCGGCCGCCGAATTAACGAATTTGCTGCCGGCAGTCGCCTGATGAAGGGCCTCCACTTGCTGTTTGAAGTCGGGCAGGCGGTCGACGAGTTGGGCACCTTTTTCGGCATTTTCAAAGGCCGTTTCGTGCTGGCCAACGATCAGGTCACGGGCGAGCAGGTCGAGGACAATCCCAATTAAGTTAGCAGGAACCGATTCGTCCTTGTCGGCGAGGAGGCCAAAGTCGTCCGAGTCCTCGGAAACCGTCATAAAATCCTTGGGTGCCGGGTAGGAACCCTTGGGCCAAACCTGCAGATCGTGGCCGCCGATCTTCGTGTTTGCCAGCTGAGTAATTGTTAAGCGATGAGTCATGATTTCCACTCCCTTCCACTAGAAAGCGCTTTCATCATCTTAATTATAACATTAATTTATCTCCTGTGTATCCACTGGCGAAATTTACTGACCTTCTTTTGCGGGCATTACCATTTGAGCTGCCTGGACGAATTCCTTCAATCCGGGCGACTGGTTGGTTGGCAGGTAGATCAGCTTGAAAGTAAAGCGCTGAGTATTCGCACCGGCGATCGGCAGGTAGCGAATTGGTTCGCTGGGATTGGCCAGGTACGAAATCAGGTTGGCGGGGTAAAAGGACAGTGCCTGCCCCAGGCTAACCTGCATCTGCATTTGCTCGTAGGAGAAAGCGCGGTGAATGCTGATCGATCGTCCGAGCTTGCCCAGGCTCTGGACAAACGCCCGCTGGAGATAATTGGACTCCTCGTTACTGTAGTAGATCACGGGATGGTGGCTGATCAGTTCAGGGGTGACCTGGTCCGTGGGAAACAGGTCTTTGTGTGCGCCGATGAGCATCTGGTCCTCGTCCACGATTGCGGCTTTTAATCCAGCCTGGGCAAGCTGCTGGTTGAAGCCGTAGTCGTCCATGATGAAGGCGCAGTCGAGGTTGCCGATCAAGACGTCGGCAATCAGGTGCTCAACGCTTTCCTCCGTCGTCAGCGGTGTCACGGGCGCAGATAATTTCTGGAGCCCGGCCCGCAACAGGACGGCATCAAAGGGCGAAAAATAGCCGATGCGCAGCTGGGGAGCCGTCCTGGTGGCGAGGGAGTGGAGGTCGGAGCTGGTCTCGTTAATCAGCTGGAGAATCGTTCGACACCGCTTTTGAAAGAGCGCCCCCGCGGCGGTCAATTGGATGCGATTTTTGTTTCTGGCAAAGAGCGGTGTCCCAACTTCATTTTCGAGCCGCTGCATTTGCTTGGAAACCGCCCGTTGGGAGATATAACCCTGCTGGGCCGCCTTTTGAAAGCTGCCCAGTTCGGCAACCATTAGAAACATTCGCAGTTGATCAACGTTCATTCATCATTCCTCCTGACAGGCGAATATAAAGGTTCGGCAGGTGAGACGAATTGCCCACTCTACAACTTTTCACCTTCATGATACAGTATAGGTGTTCAAAAGTTAACAAAGCAAAAAATACGGAGGCGTTAGTTATGAAGATCGAAGCTGCCATGGTTAATGAAGCTAAGCAACCACTTGAGATTAAGGAATTAAACCTTGACGATATCAAGGATAATGAAGTCTTGATCAAAATCAGCGCTAGCGGTGTTTGCCACACGGATGCGGTTGGTCGGGATGGCGGCACGACTCCGCTGCCGCTAGTACTCGGACATGAGGGCTCGGGTATCGTCGAAAAGACCGGGGCAGATGTAAACAGCGTCCAAGTGGGGGATCATGTGGTTCTTTCCTTTAGCTACTGCGGCAAGTGCCGTAACTGCCGGGCAGGGCACCCGGGAATGTGTGAACACTTCAACGAGTTAAACTTCGGTGGCAAGAACTTTGATGGCACCTACCGTCTGCACACGACAAGCAATGCGGACGTCAACGTCTTCTTCGGGCAATCCTCCTTTGCCACCTATGCCGTTGCCGATGAGCACAGCGTTGTCAAGGTGGATCCGGAGGTTGATCTCAACCTGCTCGGCCCACTGGGCTGTGGTATTCAAACCGGTGCCGGCACGGTGCTTAACTACTTAAAGCCAGCACCGGACGACGCACTTGCCATCTTTGGTGCCGGTGGTGTCGGCCTGGCTGCTGTGATGGGGGCCAAGGTTGCCGGAGTTAGGCAAATCATCGTGATTGACCGCAACGATAACCGGCTGGCGATCGCCAAGGAAGTTGGGGCCACGGACGTAATCAATACGGACGATGTTCCTTTGGAGAAGCTGCAAGATGAATTTCCAGAGGGGGTCAAATACGCAATTGACACCACGGGAAGCTCTCTTCTGATTAAGACTGCGCTCGGATTGCTTCAGCCGGCGGGTGAGTGCGTGGTTGTTGGAATCGGCGGCAAGCTGGAACTAGACCTGATGAGTGATTTACTGCTGGAGTCCAAGAAGCTCTCCGGCGTAGTGGAGGGCGACAGCCAACCGCAAAAGTTTATTCCCCAGCTGGTTCAGTACTACAAAGAGGGCAAGTTCCCATTTGATAAGCTGGTGCGTTTTTACGATTTCAAGGACATTAACCAGGCCTTTGCCGATTCGAAGAGCGGGGCGATCATCAAGCCGATCGTGCTGGTTAATGGCCACGAATAAAAATAATGGTATTAGGTGCCACGCACTTGATACCATTATTTTTTTATCAGCGACCAAAGCAAGGGTGACCGATTGTCAAAATTTAATTGACTAAATATGCAAAAAAGCCTTGCAAAATTACTGAAGATGCCGCATAATAATACACAATCACAATATACAATTAAATTCCAACTTGTATTTGATGAGAAACTTGATTACGTAAATGAAAACCCCGTCGCGAATGCGGCGGGATTTTTTTTACGGTTAAAAGAGTTGAACGAACGGTTTCTTGATTAAACCAAACAAGACGTCGATTCCGTAGATGGCAACGATAATAATCAGGATGACGAGGCCCAGCTCCCACTTTGAAAGCTTAAGCTGGGGATGTTGTTGGCGCGCGTGCCAGTAGATTGGCAGCCCAACGGCGTAGACAATGAACTCGGCGACCGTGTACTTCAGTCCGGCCGACAGCCCCATCAAGGCCGTGTAACAGAAGGCTAGGCCGCTGACCCACCGACCATTGCGTGGGTGGTGGTGAGTAAAGCTCGGGTAGTCACCACGCCAGGCGAGCTTGAAGAGGTAGGCCTCGGCGATCAGGTAGGGTGGGATGGTCATGGCACTGCTGATCACTAGTAGCTTCTGGTAGGCATGTCCGTCGTAGTGGGCGATGAGGATAATCGCCTGAATAGTCACGGTGGCGAGCAGGAGGGCGAAGAGTGGTTCCCCGTGTCGACTGGTTTGGGCGAAGATGTTCGGGAAGGTCCCGTCATTTTCGGCGGCGTAGCGGGGAAGCTCGCAGATCATTTCCAGCCAGGAGATCCAGCTTGCCAGCACCGTCAAAATCAGGGTGATCCCGATGGTTGTCCGTCCCCAGGAGCTGTGCCAGATAATGCTTAAGATATGGGCGGTAGAGGGCGAAGCAAAGCGCTGAAGCTGTCCGTATGAGAAGACACCGAGGGGCAGGAGGCTGACCAAGACATCGATTGCTAGGCAGATGAAGAAGCCCACGGCCGTTGCCCGCCGAACCAGGTGATGACTTTTGGCCTCGCTGGCCATATCGGCGGCCCCTTCAACCCCGCTAAACATCCAGAGGGTGATCATCATGGTGGCCAGAGTCTGTTTTGGAATTGAACCTAGTGGTTGATCGTGCAGGCGGGGGATGCGGAGTTGGGCCGCCATGTTTGTCGTGAAGATATCCGGGTCAAACTGCCGCGCCAGGGAGATCACCAAGCCGGAAATGACAATCAGCATTAGAAAAATGGCGAAGCGCTGCAAGCGACTGGATTCGGCGGTCCCGCGGAGGGTGATGGCACTCATTCCCCAGGTGAGGATGGAAGCACCGATGACGGCGGGCCAGTTGTTCCCACCAGTAAAGGTTCCGGGGAAAAAGTAGTTGAGGGTGTTCATCACCAGGACTGCAAAGGCGGCGTTGGTGGCACAGTTAGCGACGAAATATCCCCAGGCGGTCAAAAAACCAACCAGGGGACCGAAACCATGGATCCCATAGTCATAGAGCCCGCCGTTGAGGTCGGGTTGAACATCACTGAGAATGATGAAGGTTTCGGCGACCAGCCACATCCCAATTCCGGTGGTTAGCCAGGCGATAATTTGGGCCTGGGCCCCAGCGACGGTGGCCATATTTTTCGGTAGGTCGAAAATGGCCGAGCCAATCATGGCACTGATGCAAATGGTGACTAAGCCTAGGAAACCGAGCTGATTTTTTTCGGTCGCTTGCATGGTGGGCACTCCCTTCTAATGTTCTTTATAATTTAATTATAATTAGTTTTAAGAACAGGAGGACTGGTTTTCGTGAAATAAATTAAATAAGTTGTTGGGTGAGGGGATAATTGTGCAGAAAAGGTTGTAAGCTATTTGATTCATAGCCTTTAGATCGAGCAGATATTTACTTTAACTAAATTGAAAACAAAAACTTTAAATACAAACCACAAAATTCCAACCAACCATTGCCGTCAGCTAATCGGCCTGTTAAAATAAAATGCAGGTAGTGATTGCCTACCTACTTACGGAGAGACCATGTCAATACATGATCTCTTTTTTTGTATACAAAAAACCACTCAACCGATGAGATGAGTGGCAACTATTCTTACTTGAAGAAAATATTGAAAATGGCTGCAGCCGGAATGAAAATGAGTGAGGTAACGCCACCATAAAAGAGAAAATCCATAGCCGTATTACCAGTTTGTGGCAATAGAGCGGCATCAAGCGAACCTTCGCTCACGATGTCCTTGGCTTTTGTGGGTGTTGTAAGCTTAACACTCTTGCCCACCTTTGCTTTTGTGGTGCTGGAAGAAGCATTCTGACCGTTGATTACTGTTGAGTCGTTTCCGTTTGCAATTGTGGCTACCGCAACCTGGCCGCTGTCTTGGTCATCATCCTTAGTAGAAGCAGAGACAGCTGTTTCTGCTTTGGATGAAGAAGCTGCTTGAACCGCTTTAGAATTGCTTGGCGTTTCAGTAGAACTACTGTCATTGGTTGAGCCGTTCGTTACATCAGTACTCTGCTTTGGTGTTTGGGCAGACCCTGGCTCGGGAGCCGATTTGGCACTCGAACCATTATCGGTTAATGAAGAACTGCCACCCGTGATGCTGGTGCTTTGTGATGAATTATTGCTATTTGCCTGATCGGCGGATACGCTACTAGTAAAAAAGCATAGCGTCAAAACAGTAAAGGCTAGTAACAGGCAATTTTTTAAATGTAAGTGGCTTTTCATGCCATATTCCCCCAATTTTCTTATCCAATAATCCATTATAGCGAATTAGCACCCGTTTTCAAAACTATTTTATTACGCGGGGCTTGATTAAGGACGTCAGCAGCCACCAGCCGGCAGCTAAAAGGAGACCAGCGAGGACGTCCGTCGAGTAATGATCTCGCAGGTAGACGCGTGAAGACATCACGGCAAGTATCCAGACTGCTCCCACAACTGATAACAGGACTCGCTGCCAACGGCGGTGAAGATGCGGCCACAGGAGAGTGATGATCGTCAGCGTGAAGAGGGTGGTTGCAAAGGTGTGCCCACTGGGGAAGCTATACCCCCTGGCGGCAACTAACTGATGGGTCGGTCGCGGCCGAACAACGCTATACTTCACGGCAATGACCAGTAGGTAGCCAATCACCTGAATACCAAGATACCACCCACCTGTTGCAAGTCGATGCCGCCACCAGCACAGCAGGCCAATCAAGACGGTGATGGTAAAAACGGTTGTTGGATCGCCGAGCCGAGTAATCACAGCGTAAATACTGGTCCGGAGTGCGGTGGTTGGTTGAAGAAGGTGGTAGCCCCACTGATCAAGAGCGGTGATCCAGGAAGCGTGGGCTAAATAGGAAAACAAGAAAACGCCAAAGGCAAGCCAGCAGGATATTCCACCGAGTAAAATCTTTTTGCTTTTATTCAAATTTGTCACCTAAATTTCAAGATTATTTCTATTATAACAATTGACAGACACCAAGTTGGTGCTATTCGTGTTAAAATGATTAACGATTTGCAATTATTGTTAGATGGAGAGTTGAATAATGAAGAAAGTAAGCAAGAATCTGCCCCTGGCAATCGCTACGGTTGTCCTAGGGGTCGTCGTCGGCTTCAGCTCGTTGCTGGTCAGCGTTGCCCTGGATCTGACGGAAAAGTACTTCCTAAGTTTTGAGGAAACCAACCTGGTGCCGGTTAACTGGATGGACAGCGGTCTGCACCGCTTCCTCTCGGTATTGGTCGGTGGGATCATTGCCGCAATCGTTTGGTACCTTCTGCAGCGGCACTATAAGCCGGTTAAATTGGGGAAAGCTGTCAAGGGAGCCCACATGCCTCTGGGCAAGACGATGATTCACGTCTACACCCAGATCTTCTTCGTGGGAACTGGGAACTCGATCGGTCGGGAACTGGCCCCACGGGAAGCCGGTGCTGCCCTGGCCCAGACCTGGGAGCGTTTTGCCCGCGGGAAACAGTTCCTGGGGCTGGATGCCGAAGACCGTCGGATGATCGTTGCGGCGGCCGCGGGTGCTGGCTTTGCCGGAGTCTACATTGCCCCGATCACCGGTGCGGTTTTTTGCATGGAGCTGCTGTACAAGAAAATCAACGCGCGGGTAATCGCCGTCAGCCTGACAATGTCGGTGATTGCCACCCTGATCGGTTCGATCGTGAAGGGCTACAAGCCGTACTACCTGGTCGGCTCCAAGACCTTCCAGCTGCAAATTCTGCCACTGGCTCTGGTCCTGGGACTGGTATGCGGCCTGCTTGGAACGCTCTTTAAGAAGTACATTGCCGTTGCCAAGGCACACCGGGCCACTACCAAGCACGTCTTGGTCCAGCTGCCGATTATTTCGGCGATTACTGGTGCGATTGCCGCCTACTTCCCGCAGATCATGGGGAACGGTCGGGGATTGGCACAGCTGGCAATGAACACGACTAGCGCCAGCAAGACCGTTATCTTAACCCTGCTGTTCGGCCTGGTTGCCAAGGCCCTGGTAACGCTCTTCGTCATGAAGTGCGGGGGCTATGGTGGTGTCCTGACACCATCGATCGCGCTGGGCGCCGTGCTAGGAGCTTACGCCGGCATGATTTACGTCAGCCTGGTACCGGGGGTAACGATGGCCCAGGCCGCCGTCTTGGGCGCCGCCTTCTTCCTGGCTGCATCCCAGCAGGCACCGTTAATGGCGATGTTCATGCTGTTTGAAGTCTGCCACCTGAACTTTTCCGCTTTCCTGCCACTGGCAATGGGAGTGGCGATCTCCATCGCCCTTTCCAAGTGGCTGCAGACGAAAGCCTTCTTTGCCTAGAAAAATAAGGCCCAGCGATCGTTTTGATCACTGAGCCTTATTTTAGTTCTCATCATCGGTCGACTTTTTGTCCAAGCCAACGGTGACGTTTTGCTCCTGAGCAACATTATAGCGGGCGAGGAGGATCTGCTGATACTTGTCCTCGATGACCTTCGGGGTTGCGGTTCCGTCGATTTCTGGAACGTCCTTTTTGAGCTTTTCTAGGACCTGGTCGTCAAATTGGTACTCCGGCTTTACGGCCTCGTCCCCCTTGAGAAGGGCAAGCGTTGTGTCGTAGTCCAGCGTTTGCACCTCCCAGGCCGAACGATCGGCATCCGGCTGGTGGAGAACATCGGGCTTGTCCTTCAGATCCTCGCGAAAGCCCTGGTCATCGTACTGGTAGTCTGTCTCTGCCATCTTCTTCAACTCCTTTTGTTCCTTCCTAATTTAACTCACGAGCGGTTAAATGTCTACTATGCTGTAAAGTGAGCTATACTAAGAGGTGAGGGAGGGGTTAATCATGAAGAAAATGGATCCACAGCGTAAGTACGTGATCGCCCTGACGGTCCTGGTCGTTGCTTCATTCGTTCTCCTGGCCTTGTCGGAGAACCTTGCTAAATTATAAAAGTTGCTAAATTTAGACAATCGTGCATGATTTGTATAGTATAATGTTTATCGTGGGTATGATGTTAGTACCTACTGTTAATTGGATAAGGGAAGCGTTCAGCATGGAGTGGTGCTGGACGTTTTTCTTTTTACTTAAATGCATTTAGCAATTGAGCAACGGCACCAGGAATGTCAGAACTCTGCAAGACCATTGAAATCACGGAACCGCCCGCCACACCGGTATGGGCGGTGGCGGCCAGATTAGCGGCACTCAGGCCGCCAATCGCAACGATCGGGTGGTGACTGGCCTGGACCAGTTGCCGAAGTTTGTTGCAGCCCAGTGCCGGGTCGGCATCGTCCTTGGAACTGGTTGGGAAGACCGGGCCGGCACCGATATAATCAACAGCGGTCAGCTGGTTGGCCTTGGCAATTTCGGGCAAGGTGTTGCAGGAGTAGCCGATCATCAGCTGACCCGCCGCTCGCTGGATGACGGTTTCAATCCGCTGGTCCTTTTGACCGACGTGGACCCCATCCGCTCCCACCTGCAGTGCCAGCTCCTCGTCGTCATCGATGAAGTAGGGAATTTGGTAGTGGCGGGTCAGCTCACGCAGTTGCTGGGCCATCTGTAATTTTTCCGAGTTGCTAAGCCGTGAAGCCCCCTTTTCGCGGTACTGGAAGGCTGTAATTCCTGCCTGCATGGCCAGCTCAACCTTCTGTAGGAATTCCTGTGAATCGTTGTGGGTGTCCTGGGTTCCGCCGACCAGGTAGGCCCGCAGCATTGTTGGCTTGAATTGCATGATTAGTCCTCCTTGATCTGCGCCCAGTGGTTCAGCGGACCGTGACCGTGGCCGACATTGATACCATCGCGAATGGTGGCCTCGACATAAGCCTTTCCGGTCCGAATGGCTTCCTCCATCGTGTGGCCCTTAGCCAGCTCGGCGGTGATGCAGGCGGAAATGGTGTCCCCAGTTCCGTGAGTGTTATGGGTGGCAACCCGCGGCGAGGTCATCCAGAAGTTTTCACCGTTTTCGAGGAGAACAAAGTCGTTGGCGGCGTTGGCATCGTGGAAGTGACCACCCTTGACGAGGACGTTCTTGGCGCCCAGGGACTGGAGCTTCTTGCCGGCAGTGACCATTTCATCTTCCGTCTCGATCTTCATCCCCGTCAGCTCCTCGGCTTCCGGCAGGTTGGGCGTAACCAGGTCGGCGAGCGGCAGGAGCTCATCCCGGACGACCGCGATGGCGTCATCGCTGAGCAGCTTAGCCCCGCCCTTGGCAATCATGACCGGATCAACGGTCAGGGGCCCAAAATCGTACTTCTTCAGATTGGCCACCACCGCCTTGACCCGCGGGACGTCGGCCAGCATTCCCGTCTTGCAGGCCCGGATGTTCAGGTCGGCCGCCAGGGAGGCAAACTGTTCGTCGATCATTTTCGGCGGCATCGGGAAGGCATCCTGGACGCCGAGCGTATTTTGCGCGGTCACGGCTACCACCACCATGGTTGCGAAGACATGGCGCATCTGCATTGTTTTGAAATCGGCCGCGATCCCGGCGCCACCGCCGCTATCGGTACCGGCAATTGTCAAAGCTTGTGGAAAATCATTAGTCATTGTTTTTATTCATCCTTTCTACGACGCCCTCTTGCACGCTTGTGCTGGTGAGCTGACATAATTCATCGAAAAACCGACTTTGCCACTGCCCGAGCCCCCGGACATCCCTTGCCGCCTGAACGCCAGCAAAGGCAAAGGTCTGGCAGGCGAGACTGCACGTTGGCAGCGGCGCTTCTCCTAGCGCTAGGTAGGCCGCCAGGGTACTGGACAGCATGTCCCCGCTGCCAACGTTCAGTGCCAAATATTGATCACCCAGCGGGTTGGTAAAGACGTCCTGGCCGTCGGTGACGAAGTCGGTGGGCCCGGACAGCGCAACGAGGGAGTGGTACTGGTGGGCACACTGTTGGGCGATGGTGGCTAGGTCCATGCTGCCCTGACCGGCGTCGATGCCGTGGGCTTGCCATTTGGCCCCGGTCAAGGCCGCAATTTCACCCGCGTTTCCCCGGATGACCGTAAAGTGGTAGTCCGCCAAAAGCTGGTGGGCAATTTTAAGACGATAGGGAACGCTGCCGACGGCGACCGGGTCGAGGACAACGGGCAGCCGGTTGGCGTTGGCGTCCAGAACCGCCCGAATTTGTTTCAGCTGGGCTTCGGTAATCGTTCCGAGGTTGATGGTAATCGCGTTGGCCAGTTGGACCATTGCCGCGGCCTCGGCAGGCTCCTTGGACATGATTGGTGAAGCGCCGATTGCACTCAGCCCGTCTGCCACCTTATCAATGGTGACGCTGTTGGCCACCGTCAGGACGACTGGATTGGCTTGCCGTAAACGATCAATTAATGCGTATGGCAAATTATTACAATTCAAAATATTCACTCCTTCCGGGCACACTTTGGGCACATTATTAGAAAATCCCCACCAGACTTACGTTGGTCTGATGGGGATTATTTCTTTCGTCCGCATTTCCCTCCGCAAGTACTGGCTTGACAGGTTCATAGGATCCACGCTTTTGAGCGCATCTCAGTCCGGCAGACGGACACTCCTAATGCAAAATGTTTATTTATTTTCTAACTATCATTCAGTATAGCACTTTTCGCGGGAAAAGGTTACCGCTCCAAGTATTTAATCATTTGCGGCAGGATCATGCCGGCCTCGTGCTGGCCGGTTTCGTACAGCTGACGTAATTTTTTAACGTTTCCCTCAATCCGGCTAACCCTGACTGGCTGTTGGGGAGCGATGGTGAAGAGCTTTTTCTCCCTGGTCAGTCGGTTGATTTCCTCGACCTGTTGATTGTAGACGGTTGGCCGATTAATGGCGGCTCGGACGAAGAGTGGGTAGTCCCGGCCGTAGTAACGCTCGTAAAGGCTGGCAAGGGTGCGGCTGGTTGGCTCCTTACGGTAGGTGATGTCCCGGGTCCGGATGACCACGATCTTATCGTAGCCCTGCTGCTGGGCCAGGTCGTAAGGAATGGAGTCAGCCACCCCGCCGTCCAGGCACAGGCCCTTGCTCGTCCGCTGCGGCTTCGCGATGATCGGCATCGACGAAGAAGCCTTGAGGGCCCGGGTGAGGTCTTCGCCGACCGGGTTGGTAAAGCTTGACGGCCTTGCCGGTGACCATGCTGGTGGCAACGGCGGTAAAGTTAGAAGCCGAACGCTCGTAGGCCCGTTCGTTAAAGTTTTCCCAGCGCCAACCATGATCCTCGAATAGGTAGTCGAGGTTGATGATCGTTTGGCGGTGAAGGAGGTGCGAGAATGAAATGTAGTCGCGATCGTGGCGATGATTGATGTTGATCATCGCTGCCCGGCCGTACTGCTTGGAGACAAAGTTCGCCCCGCACAGCGATCCGGCCGAAACGCCGATGACGTTGTCAAACTCGATGTGGTGGGCTAAAAAAGTATCCACGACCCCAGCCGTGTACTGACCACGAAAGGCGCCACCCTCCAAGACCAAAGCTGCATTGTATAGCATTCACTCCACGCTCCCTTAAATTTTGTGTTACCCAAAATTATACAACACCCGCAGCGGGGAATGTCAACGGGATTGCACTAGTTGGGTGGATCGTCGATAATAGAGATAAGGGAGGGATGACCAATGATCAATGATAAACTGACGGATCAGCAGCGGGTTCAACTGGCCCAGCTCGAATACCATGACTGGCAGGTGGGAGAAACGGTCCAAGTGGATGGGCTCATCATTGGCCAGGTCGGCCAACTGATACAGACGGAGAATGGCTTTCGCGCCACCGTGGTCATTAGTGGTCCCCATGAAGTCACCGTCCTTCTGCGTGGCTCGTCCGGGATTCGCAAGGGTGACCCGACCACCTGGACGAACGAATGGCTGCGGGTAAACCTGCCGATTGGCGGGGCCATTTTGAATCAGGTGCCGACCATCCCCCAGGAGATGTGGACCGCCGCCCAACAATTTAATAAGCTGCTCCACCAGCACCCCACCTGCCGCTTTTATGTCTATGGTCATTCCCTCGGCTCGATCAACGGCCAATTTGCCCTGGCAAACTGTGCTGCACCCGACCAGGTGGCGGGGGCCTGGCTCTATGAAGGCCCCAATCTCTACTGGCTGCTTGGCGATTCTCAGCGCCAGATAGCCCTGGACCTGCGCTGTCAGATCTTTAACTACATTGACCCCCGGGACGTCGTGGCGCTTGGCTACCTTGATGACCAGCACACGATTGGCCTCCTGCGGGTGGTCGACTCGCTTTTGATGGCACCGATCAGTCAGCACATGTGGGGTGGCTACCGTTTCGATAGCCGTGGCAAATTGCAGCTGGCGGATTCCTGGGGACCGCACCGCCGCGCCCAGCTCGATCAACAGGTGATCGATCGGGTCCAGCGCCTGCAGCGCTATCGCTCATTGCTGAATCAAGAATTGGATGAACAATTTCTATAATCAAAAAGGCGGTGGGACAGAACTCGCTTGCGAGTTCGTCTTCCCACCCCCGCGAGGCTGGCTAGGCATCTACCGCGCTGTTGCATTTATAGCTACATAACAGCAAAGAGGCTGAGTTAATTCTCAGCCTCTTTTTTACTTTTCTGGATGTTCGCTGATTTCTTCCAGGGCAGCGCGCTGCTGCTTTTGGTCGACGTGGGTATAGAGGTCGGTTGCCGAAGTGCCCTTCTGTCCTAATTGCTGGGCGACCAACACCTGGTCCTTGGTGACGTTGTAGAGTTCCGAGGCCAGGGTGTGACGAAGCTTGTGGGGGGTCAGCGGATGCCCAAAGGCCGTGGAATACTTCTTAACCATTCGCTCAATCGAGTTGGCCGTCATCCGGCGCGTTTCACCATGGTAGACCGTTAAGAAACAGGCCGTATCCTTCTTCAAGGCGTGGTAACGCTGGGCGCGAATTGCCAGGTAGGCCTGGATGTAGGGCAGGGCCCAGGGAGCAATTGGGACGGCATCCCGCTGCCCACCTTTCCGAGTGACGTCGAGCAGCTTTTGCTTGAGGTTGAGGTCGGCCAGGTTGACGTTGGCGGCCTCCGAAACCCGAACGCCGGTGCCCAGAATCAGAGTGATGATGGCGATGTCACGCTCCTTGTTGCGCATGAAGGCGGGACGGGCACGCTTATCACACTTCTGAGGATATTCGTTTTCGATGAAGTTAATGAAGTCGAACTTCATCTGTCCCCGGTACATGTGGGAGGCAAGGTTGTGGGCCCGGTAGTTCAGGGTCTTGGTATCGTTGAGCGAGTCGATCTTCAACATGACGTTGCGGTAAAAGTATGGCTCACCGTCCTTGACGTCGGCGGTGACCGTCAAGAATTTGAACAGCGAACGCAGAGCGTTAATTGACCGGTTGATTGAGGTCGGCGAATTGAGGTGCCCCTGGGCATTGGTGCTGTGCCTGAGGTGATCAATGTAGAGCATGATATCACCACGACGCAGCTTGGCCAAATCAGCCGTTTGAATTGCCCGGTTATCCTTGGCCTTGACCAAGCCACTGACCCGCAGCCAGTCGAAAAAGCGCCGGATCTCCGTCAGGTACTGGTAAGTCGTTGTGACGGCATGATTGGTGCCAAGGTAATATTCATTGACGTAGTCGGGGAGCCTGGTCAGCTCCTCTTGAATCAATTTTAAGTACTTATCTGCTTCCAAATTTCTCACTCCATCGTTTTTCCTGTTTCTATATTATACCGTATTAGTGGTTAAAAGACGCTGATCCGACCTTTACGTCACGGAAATACTCCGGCAAAAACCGAATGATTAAACTTTAAGCGCTCTCATCGAAAGTAAATTGCTGACGACTTTTCCCGGTCGTGCTAGAATGAAATTAACACCAAATGAGAATTTGATTAAATTGCTGCGACAGCGGGAGGACGTGATTAACGAATGGTAGATTTGGCACAAATTAAGCAACAAACCAAGCAGGGGCTTACCGAACTGCTCGATCAGGCCAAGCTAAAGAAGGGGGACCTGTTCGTGCTGGGCCTCAGTACTAGCGAGGTTCAGGGCGGAACGATTGGTGAGGACTCCAGCATCGAAGTCGGCCGAGCCATTGTCAAGACGATCATCGACGTGTTGAAGCCCTTGGGAATCCATCTAGCGGTTCAGGGTTGCCAACACCTGAACCGGGCACTGGTAGTCGAAAGGGCCGTTGCCGAACAATACGGTCTTGAGCAGGTCCTGGTCTACCCGCAGATTCATGCCGGGGGTGCCGGTCAAATTGCGGCCTTCGAGGATTTTGAGGACCCAATCGAGGTCGAACACATCCAGGCCCATGCCGGAATGGACATTGGTGACACCTTTATTGGCATGCAGGTGCGCTTCGTCCAGGTGCCGGTTCGGACCTCAATTGATACTATCGGGCACGCCCACACGACCTATCTGCGGTCCCGGCCGAAGTACGTTGGTGGTCCCCGGGCAAAGTATAGTTGGGACCCCTTTGATCAGCAATAAGAGAGGAAAATGGCATAGTGAGTAAGAGAAATCAGCGCTTGCGCCGTCTCACCCTGGCGGCGCTCCTAATGGCGCTTTCCGTTGTTTTAGGGCGGTTCTTTCTGATTCCAATTCCCTGGACGCACGGGAACTTAAACCTGTGTGATGCTGGAATCTTGATTGCATCGATGCTTTTGGGACCGGCGTATGGGACTGCGGTCGGCGGTTTCGGGGGAATGTTCCTCGATTTGATCTCCGGCTATCCCCAGTACGCGTTCTTTTCACTGGTTTCCCACGGTCTCGAGGGCCTGTCTGCTGGTTACTTCTACCAGAAGGCGGGTGAACGGCGCGGCTACCAGTGGCTAGCACTGATCCTCGGTGCAGTTATCATGGTGGTCTGCTACTTCTTCAGTGATTCCATCCTGTACCATTCTTGGATGGTCGGCATCCTGGGAATCGGTGGCAACCTCCTTCAAGGAGCGATCGGTGTCCTGGTCGCGATGTGGCTGGTTCCGCACTTGA
Source organism: Limosilactobacillus sp. (assembly GCF_022482365.1). Lineage (NCBI taxonomy): Bacteria > Bacillati > Bacillota > Bacilli > Lactobacillales > Lactobacillaceae > Limosilactobacillus > Limosilactobacillus sp. Next base: position 459,826 of record NZ_JAKVPE010000001.1, on the reverse strand, counting down.
AAAAGCATTTATTATAAGCAAGTAAGCTCCGTCGACTGGCGGGGCTTTTTTTCGTGCCTTGCTTTTCATGGCAGAATCAGCTAAGATAGTTTGCTAGATAGCTAACAAACTTTGGAGGGAGATAGATGGAAAAGAACATTGGTCAGCTGTTGAAGGAGGCTGCCCGGGCGCTCAACCAGTCCATTGACCGGTTTGCGGCCCCGTATGGCTTAACGGGCAACCAAATGAGTCTGATTGATTTTATGAGCCGCCAACCCAACTTAACCTGCAGCCAGCAACAGGTCGAGCACGAATTCAACATCAAACGCTCGACCACCACGGTGATGCTGCAGCGAATGGCAGCCAAGGGACTACTGGACCAGCATCCCAGTGCAACGGACGGTCGAAAGAAGGTTGTTACCCTAACTGCCAAGGGACAGGGGCTTATTATGCCGGTTCACTCCTTTATCCAGGAAAAGGACCAGCAGCTGTTGGAAAATCTGAATCCGACCGAGATCCAGGCGTTTCGCCGAATTTTAGTGATGATTAAAGAGGAGGCAGAGCATGACTGAAGAAAAAATTCCGAAAAAAGTGGTCGCGGCGATCGTGGCGACCGGCCTAATGTCATTTTGTGGGGTGATCGTGGAGACGTCGATGAACGTAACCTTCCCGATCTTGATGCGGGAGTTCAACGTTACTACCGATACGGTCCAGTGGATGACCTCGATCTACCTGTTGATCGTGGCGATCATCGTCCCGCTTTCGGCGGTTCTCAAGAGCTCCTTTAAGACCCGGACCCTCTTTACGGTTGCCAACCTGCTCTTCATCACTGGGGTGGTCATTGACGCCCTGGCACCCTCTTTTACTTTCTTGCTGCTCGGTCGGGCCGTCCAGGGGATCGGAACGGGGATTGCTTTACCGTTGATGTTCAACATCATCATGGAGCAGGTGCCCCAAAGCAAGCTGGGCGTGATGATGGGAATTGCCAACCTGATTACCGGGATTGCACCGGCGATTGGCCCGACCTTTGGGGGAATCATCGCTAACCAGTTGAACTGGCGGTGGGTCTTCTACATCTTGATGCCGTTTTTGGTCCTGTCCTTCGTGCTCGGCCAATGGGGAATTACGCAAAAGTCGGCACTGCGCCGTGAGCGAATTGACCTCTTTAGCATGGTAATGATCGTGGCCCTCTTTGCCGGCCTGGTCAACGGCTTTAGCAACCTCAGCAGTCGCCCTTTCATGAGCCTGAGCGTGGGTGGCTCGCTTTTGGTTGGCCTGGTGGGGATGGTCGGCCTTATCTGGCGGTCACTGACAATTGAGCAGCCGGTGCTTAAGCTCTCGTTGCTCGGCAACCACGCCTTTGCTGGCCACGTTCTTGGCTTCTTCTTGACCCAGATCGTTTCCCTCGGCTTTGCTTTCCTGCTGCCAAACTATATTCAACTGGTTAACGGCAATACCTCAATGGTCGCGGGATTGGTGGTCCTGCCGGCGGGCTTTGCCGGAGCGATCTTTGCACCGTTGGGCGGACGGATTTTGGACCGATTTGGCGCCCGGCGGCCCATCCTGATCGGAATGGGACTCTGCATTCTTTCGCTGGTGACCTTTACTCTGATGAGCCGACAGATGTCAAACGGCCTGATCTCCTTTGTTTACATCTTCTACATGGCCGGCATGGGGATGGGCATGGGCTGTGTCATGACCAGCGCCTTAAAGGAGGTTGGCCCCAAGGACAGTGCCCAGGGGAATGCCATCATGAACACCCTGCAACAGTTTGCCGGGGCGATGGGGACCTCGGTGGCCGCGACGATCGTGGCAGCCAGCCAGGCCAATTCGCACCTCAGCCGCGCAACGGCTACGGCAATCGGAACACAGCATGCCTTTATCCTGTTGACAATTTTTGCCGTCATTATTTTTATTTCTTATTACCGGAGCGTGAAATAAAACAAGCGTCGCTGATGAACGAGTTACCATCAGCGGCGCCTTATTTTTTAAAATAAAAAAATCGGGAAAACAGGATTCGAACCTGCGACCCCCTGGTCCCAAACCAGGTGCTCTACCAAGCTGAGCTATTTCCCGAAGTCATTCATCCGCTCGCAGCGAACGAATATTATATTATCAAGAAAGTGCTGATTCGTAAAGGCCTTTTTTTATTATTTTTAAGTTACAGCCCGTTTGAAAGCGGATAAGTGCTCCCGTGGACGATTATTAAATGAATAAAAATGCATTAATTATGTATTTGATGTTGACATTCAGCAGAATAAAGCTTATATTTTTACGCAATGCATGAGAAACAAACTAGCTCACATGCATATATTCTGTATTTTTATATAAAAGGAGGGTACGCTGATGAAAAAATTGCTTATTCTTGAAAACGGGGCGGTTTTTGCCGGGACTGGCTTTGGCGGTCTGGGAGCCTGCAGTGGCGAAGTAGTCTTCACCACCGGGATGACCGGTTACCAACAGGCCATCACCGATCAGTCTTATGCTAATCAAATCCTGGTATTTACCAACCCGTTAATCGGTAATTACGGTGTCAACCTAAATAACATGGAAGCACTGCAGCCAGCTTGCGCGGGGGTGATTTGCCACCGCGTTGCGCGAGTAAGCAATAATTGGCGACAATCAGCCACCCTTCCGGACTTTTTGAAGAAATGGGCGATTCCTGGAATGACGGGCGTCGATACCCGGGCGCTGACCAAGCTGCTGCGGGAACACGGCACCCTTAAGGGCAAGGTTGTTGATGCGGATGAAGAGCCTGACGTTGAGGCAGTTGTCAAAGAATTACAAAGTACGCCCACCCAGACCCAACTGGCCTACCAGGTCACGACGAAGAAGAGGTACCTGGTGCCAGGCAATGGGCACACCGTCGTCCTGGTTGATCTGGGAGCCAAGGAGAGCATTGTGCGAGCGCTGGTGGAGCGGGGATGCAACGTGATTGTGGTGCCGGCAAACGTGACGCCAGGGGAGATCAACCAAATTCACCCGGATGGCGTCCTACTCTCAAACGGTCCCGGCGATCCGGCGAGCCTGACGGGGGTAATTGCGATGGTTAAGCAAATTCAGGAACGCTACCCGCTCTTCGGAATTTGTCTCGGCCACCAGGTTCTGGCGCTGGCTAACGGGGCCAAAACGGTGAAGATGCGCTTCGGTCACCGGGGCTTTAACCATCCCGTCCGCAATCTTCAAACCAAGCAGACGTTTTTCACCTCACAGAATCATGGTTACGTAATCGATGCCGCGTCCATTGATCCCAACCAGATCATGGTTACTTACCAGGAGATCAACGATGGAACAATTGAAGGGATCGCAATCAAAAATCATCCTGCCTTTTCCGTTCAGTTCCACCCCGACGCCGCACCAGGTCCGCACGATGCCGATCAGCTCTTTGACCAGTTCATTCAGCTGATGGGCCAGCAGAAAGGAGTCGCCAATGCCTAAGCAAACTAATATTCATAAAATCATGGTTATCGGCTCGGGCCCGATCATCATCGGTCAGGCCGCTGAGTTTGACTATTCTGGAACCCAGGCCTGTCTGTCCCTGCGTGAAGAGGGCTATGAAGTGGTGCTGGTTAATTCTAATCCGGCAACGATCATGACCGACACGACAATTGCCGATGAGGTCTATATCGAGCCGCTGACGGTTGAGTCAGTCACCAGCATTATCCAAAAGGAGACCCCGGATGCGCTTTTGCCAACTCTTGGCGGTCAGGTTGGCCTAAATCTGGCGGTCGCTCTGTCGCAAGCGGGTGTGCTGGACAAGTATGGCGTCCAGCTCCTCGGCACCAAACTCGACGCCATTGACCAGGCGGAGGACCGGGAACGGTTTAAGGAGTTGATGAAGAATCTCGGCGAACCCGTCCCACCTTCGACAACGGTCCAGACGGTTGAAGCGGCGCTTTCCTTCGCCCAGTCCATCGGCTATCCTGTCATCGTGCGGCCGGCCTTTACGATGGGCGGTACTGGCGGCGGAATTTGTCAAACCCCTGCAGAGCTGGCGACGGTTTGTGCAAATGGCCTTGAGCTTTCACCGGCGACCCAATGCCTGATTGAAAAATCAATTGCGGGTTACAAGGAAATCGAGTTTGAGGTGATGCGGGACGCCGCCAACAATGCGATGGTCGTCTGCTGCATGGAGAACTTCGACCCGGTGGGAATCCACACCGGTGATTCAATCGTCGTGACCCCCGCCCAGACCCTGACGGATGACGAGTATCAAATGCTACGTGACTGCTCGCTCAAGATCATCCGGGCACTGAAGATCGAGGGTGGCTGCAACGTACAGCTGGCCCTGGATCCACAAAGCTTTAACTACTACGTGATCGAGGTCAACCCGCGGGTCTCGCGTTCCTCAGCCCTGGCCTCAAAGGCGACTGGCTACCCGATTGCCAAGCTTGCCGCTAAGATTGCCGTGGGGTTAAACTTGGATGAGATCAAGAATCCGGTCACCAAGACCACCTTTGCCCAGTTCGAGCCCGCCCTTGACTATGTCGTTGTCAAGATCCCGCGGTGGCCGTTTGACAAGTTTGCGCAAGCCGATCGGCACCTGGGGACACAGATGAAGGCGACCGGTGAGGTGATGGCCCTCGGGCGCAGCCTGGAGGAGGCTTTCTACAAAGCTATTCGTTCGCTGGAACTTGACTACCACGACCTGCTTGTTTCCCCGGTAATGGCCGCCACGGACGCTGAGATTAAAGACCAGCTCCAGCATCCCCAGGACAACCGGCTGTTCTACATTGCCGAGGCATTCCGGCGTGGGCAAAGCCTTCAGGCAATCCACGAACTGACGGGAATCAGTGAGTACTTCCTCGACATCGTGGCCCACTTGGTAGAACTGGAAACGGCACTAAAGGACAATCCTGGGAAGCTTTCCCTGCTTAAGGAAGCAAAGGAATGCGGCTATTCTGACCAGACGATTGCCACACTTTGGCATCAAACCCCAGACGCGATCCGGACACTGCGGAAAGCCAACCAGCTCACACCGGTTTACAAGATGGTTGACACCTGTGCGGGCGAGTTTGCCTCCCAAACACCTTACTTTTACAGCTGCTACGATCAGGAAAACGAGAGTCACCCTCTGAAGCAGCAGTCAATCCTGGTCATTGGTTCCGGCCCGATTCGGATCGGGCAGGGGGTCGAATTCGATTACGCAACCGTCCACTGCGTCAAGGCAATTCAGGCGGCCGGTTACGCGGCAATCGTCATGAACTCAAATCCCGAGACGGTTTCGACTGACTTTTCAATCTCCGACAAACTCTACTTTGAGCCGCTGACCCTCGAGGATGTCTTAAACGTCATTGACCTGGAGCAGCCGACTGGGGTAATCATCCAGTTTGGTGGGCAAACGGCTATTAACCTGGCAGCGGGCCTAGCAGCGCACGGGGTGAAGATCCTGGGAACCCAGGTTCAAGACTTGGATGCCGCGGAAGACCGGGAAAGCTTCGATCAGATTATCAAGCAGCTGGGCTTGAAGCAGCCGGTCGGTAAAACGGCGACGACCCACCAGGCGGTTCTGGCGGCCGCTGCGGAGATCGGCTATCCGGTGCTGGTTCGGCCAAGCTACGTGCTCGGTGGCCGGGCGATGGAGATCGTGAACAATGAGGAGGAGCTGGTGGCCTACTTGAAGGCCAACGCTCTCGTTACCAGCGATCACCCGATCCTGGTCGATGCCTACCTGGCCGGCTACGAGGGCGAAGTGGACGCGATTTGCGATGGGCACAACATCCTTATTCCGGGGATCATGGAGCAGGTTGAGCACGCGGGGGTCCACTCCGGCGATTCAATGGCGATCTACCCAGCCCAGCACTTTACTCCTGAGATCAAGGACCAGATGGTGGCGATCACTAAACAATTGGCCCTCGCCCTGCACTGTGTCGGGATCATGAACGTCCAATTCATTGTCCACCACGCCCAGGTCTACGTACTGGAGGTTAACCCACGGGCCAGCCGGACGGTGCCATTTTTGAGCAAGGTGACGGGAGTTGAGATGGCTCAAGTGGCTACCAAGGTTATTCTGGGGACATCCCTTGAGGACCAGGGCTTTACGCAGGATCTCTATCCGGAACCAGATCAGGTCCACGTCAAAGCTCCCGTCTTCTCCTTTACCAAGCTGAACGACGTCGACTGCTACCTCGGCCCAGAGATGAAGTCCACTGGTGAGGTGATGGGGTCAGCGCCAACATATGAGAAGGCGCTGGCCAAGGCCTTTACTGGTCAGCTGACCCACCCGTTGCCGACAAGCGGCGCGGTCCTGCTGACTCCTGGCGAGAGCACGATTGATGAGGTATTAGGATTGGCGGCAGGATTTATCGCTGCCGGCTATCAGGTTTACGCTCCGGACAAGTTTGCGGACCAACTGGACGAGAATGTTATTCCAGTCACCGCTGAGGACGTCCCTGATCTAATTGGTGCCGAAAAGGTTAACATCGTTATCAATACGATGAACCACGACACGGCCAAAGATTCGCTGGGCTTCAAGATTCGTCAACACGCGATTGCCCATAACCTTGCCGTAATCACCTCGCTGGATACGGCCAAGGCAATCCTAACTGTTCTGGCCACCCATAAGAAGACTCCAGCACTGGTATAACAGCTTAAATACGCAAATACGGACATTGATTTGGATTTTTCAAACCAATGTCCGTATTTTGTTTGTGCTAGGTTGTTTACTTAAGCTGTGTTTCAGCATAAACGAGACTTTCATAAAATTCCATTGCCAGGTGGAGACTGTGACCGGTCACGATTTCATCTGGAACAGTTGCCGGCCAATAAACTGCCAGCTTAGCTTCTAGACCATTTTCTGTCGGTCGGTATTGGTGGAAGGGGCTGTTAATCTCCGTTGTCCCGTCCAGCAGATAGGCCTTTCCAGCCGTCTTGATCGGGAACAGTGGGTCAGCATCGTTTTGAATCTGTGGCCCCATCTCGGCGACCTCCGTATGCTTGACGATGCAGAGGGTCGGCGTTCCATAGGTTCCAAAGGGCTCGATCCCAATAATTTTCTCCGGGGTCTCGATCGCATTCATGTGCTCGGGGTGCCCATGGAGAAGCAGCCTGGCATCGTGAGTCATTTCAGCGACCGTTTGCATATACTTCTGGAGCGAAATTCCCTCAACAAGCATCTGACAAGTGGACTTGCGCATTGGCAAATCTTGACTAAAGGGATGGTCCTTCCAGAAGGCATTTGAGCGTTGAAAGGATTGACGATAATGCTGCTCGACTGTTTCGCTATTCAGGCCGGCACGAGTGTCCACGGACACCCGCCACGCATCCTTAGCTGTCAGGTAGTCGATATCGTCATCATCGAGTGTCTTGATGCCATCTTTGACCTCAATGCCATGCTGTCTTAGGTTGTGCAAGACATGCAGGTTGCGCTCATATTCCATCCGCTGCAGGTGGGGAGCTTGCCATTCCGTGTTGTTGATTAGAAACTTAAAATTGATCTTGCCCATTTTATTCACCCGCCTTCGCTTGCTTAGTTTCCATCTGCTCCTTGTAGTGGGGGCCGACATACGAGAACTCATAGATGAAATCCGATTGCTCTTTGAAGTTTTGGTCCGGATGGGCACTGTCTTCAAAAGTAATTACGCCAGCGGCCAGGTAACGACCATAGCGCGGCTTGGTCCCGTGAAACAGCCGGCGCATGAAGAATGGCGTTTCTTTCCAGATATAACGAGCATCCAGCTCCTGTTTAACGGTCACATCGTAGTGGACCGTTTTGGTTCCGTTGCGGAATTTATAATGAATCACTTTTGGAAACTTAGTATCAGAAGCTTTTTGGAGAAGTTCCTCGCTAACGCTGCATTCGACGTTGTCGGTACTTTCAAAGATCACCTTGCCGTCATTATCCTCTAAAAATACCAACGGGATCCGTTCGTATTCGTAGTGCTGATTCATGACGAAGTCGAAGACAACCAGGCTGTGCTTTGCCGTCGACTGTCTTGACCAAAACCAGTGATTCAGGAAATCAAAGTGGATGATGTTGCCCCACTGGTGATCGTGATAACCAAAGCCCGTCACTTTGGTTGTCTTGCCGTTAATTGTCAGTGTGCCAGTAACGGTTCCGCGCGGGACGACGCAGAGCCAGGTGAAGTATTTTTGATCGTTTTCTTCAAAGCCTAAGTAGCCGGTTTCTCCCCGCCAGGGAGAAGAGATGCTGTGCAATTGAATGTCAAAGCCAAGGCCGTCCGTTTCTTGCGCCTTGATATGGTAGTCGTGCAGGTTACCAGTAAAGCAGCTCTCACCCCACTGGAGATCGCATTTATCCTTGGAAAAGCGAACGGAATCTTTGGGGAATTTGGTGATCCGGCGGGAGAGCTTTTCACCGTCCGGCGTCGTTATATCAAATCTTAAGCAGGGATGGGTACCCGTGGCGTTGACCAGCGGTTGCACCTTGGTGGAGTAAGCAGCCGCAATCTTGCTGCCATCGTCGAAAATGGCGTCGAAATACCACCATTCGACACCCCCTTTCCGGACGTCATCCCGTTTGCCATCTTCCCACAGTTCGACTTGTCCTTTTTTCAGGCCGAGGCGCTGATAATCGGCCGCCGTTTTCATCAGTCTTGCTTGTGCCATGGCTGTTGCCTCCTTAAATTTACATCGGCTTGTTTGTTGACAGTTGTTACGCTTTTAAAATAACTGATGTATCGAGGTAACTCAAGGGACAATCGGCGGCCTGGTGCCTGTTTATTGACACTATTTGCAATAATGTAACGTATTTTTTGAAAGAGATGGCTACATTCAATTGAGCGGCTGAAGGAACTTAGCGGGAATCTCATCGGCCAGCCAGACCTGGTCGTTGCCAACGTAAAACTTAACTCCGGCCGCCTGGGCTGCCTGAGTGTCAATCTTTAGGATCACGGGCTTGCTATCGTGACGTGCCCCGACTTGCTGGGCAGTGGGGATGTCGGTCGACAGATGGACAAACTGGCGCTGCATCGGAAGCAGGCCCAGCTCATTAATACTTGGCAAGAAGCGGCGGGCCGTCCCGTGGTAGAGGATTGCCGGTGGGGTGGCCTCCTGGTGCTTAATAATGCCAGGGATCGAGTGCCCATAGAGCGCACAGATGCGATTGTTTTTAATCTCAAAGCGCTGCTTATTGGAATTGGCGATCACCGCGTCAATATCATCCCTGGTAAGGTGCAGGTGGTGAACCCGGTTGAGTGCTGCGATAAAGGCCGGCAGATCGGTGTAGCCATACTTGTCGAGCTTAATGTTGTATTTGTCCGGATTGTGGCGCAGGGCGTAGGACATCTTTTTGCTGATAAACTTCAAGTCGCGTTTCATTTAATCACCCTCCTAATTTCTATGATAGCACTGGCAAATTTAGTACAATAAAGGAGATAAGGGAGGGGCCATTATGTTAACAATTTATGACCTGAAAAAACAGCAGATGCTGTACCAACCGGACTTTTTTGAGCTAATCAAAGGCTACGATCATTTTGCCGGCGTTTCATTTGTGGGGAGTTTTAAGATCATTGAAAAGCAGCTCTTGCCACGTTTTAGCCAAATCGAACTGATCCTTGGCCTTGAGGATCAACGAACCGGCCAAAACCTGAATCAGTTCTTCAACCTCTCACGCAAGGTAAAAGAAATCGCCGGGGCGAGCGACGAGTTTTTGAACCGAATTGAGGACGGGACGCTCCAGCTGCGTTTTACCAAGGACGCGCTTTTTCATAGCAAGTATTTCATCGTCGATAATGAGACGAGCTTTATCATCTTCAACGGTTCCATGAATTTGACTAAAAAAGCACTCAGTGAAAACCATGAGATGCTGTGGATGTATGCGGGCAGCAAGTCTTCGCCAGCCGATCAAGCAATCTGGCAAGCTCACCGGCAGCTTTTTCACCAGAACTTTACGACCGATAGCACCGACTACTTGAACCGCAAGATCATCGAACAGGTTCGGGGCAAGACAAAGAAGGAGATCACGGCGGTTCTTGCCAACGCCGCGCTCACGCAATTGCAGGATGACCAGCTGAAGGTGCATCCCGAAGATATCGTTCAGATCGCTGACACGGCAAAGTGGACAAAGGAGCGCTACGAGCTGATCCCGTCGCCCGCCGCCGAGGTCGTTAGGGCGATCTACACGCCGAAGGGAAACAAGCGTCGTAACCAGGAAGCAGTGCGCGATAAGATCAAGCAGATCACCTACCAAAGCTTTTCTGACCCGCAGGACGAAACGGTCAGCGCGAGTTCGCTGTACCCGCAGCCAATGTGGATTTACGAAGGCGATCAGATTCTGGTAAAGAACACTCAGGGGCAGTTCCAGCCGCTTGCACCTGCCGATGACCTGGTAACTAAGGCGGACGTCGTCAATTTTGTCGACATTATCAAAAGCTTCAAGTACAACAAGCTGCGGGATGAAAGCCACCAAGCCTTGTCAGCCTTCATGTACCTGATGACGGCACCGCTGATTTGGAAGATTCGGCAAATTTACCGCCAGTCGAACTACGCGCGCAGTGCCGATCAAGTGCCGGTCTCGATGGTGCTGATTGGTCGCGGAACGACGGGGAAGACTTTGCTGGTACGGGACTACTTCAAACCCTTTATCGGTGACCATTCTCGTAGCGTCCAATACGCGGAAATTAACGGTGGCACTGGATCACATACCAACAAGGCAGTCAGCTTTTTAGGCAACTACTTGCGGTCCAAGCGGTTTATCTCGCCGATGATTATTGACGAATTGAACGATAATTTCCTGCAGAGCAAGGTTGCCACCAACGCTATCAAGCAGTGGTCCAACACGATTGAAGGCATTCACAATGTCAACATCTTTGCGATGAATCATAATGCCGGGGGCCACGCCATCAATAACCTGGAGGAGATTACCAAGCGGGTCTACTACCTCTCCTTTGAGGCCGGCTGGCTGGGGATGGATCAGCAGCGCTACGATTACAACATCTTGATGAACAACATCAATGATCATCTCTATCGCTACGTGGTTGGGAAGCTTAATCAACGCTTGAACAACCTCACCGGCATGGATGAGTCGCGGCTAATCGACGACTACCTGAGCCTGACCAAGGAGATTGTTGAACAGCTGCTTGAAAAGTTCGGCTTGGGCAATGAGCTTGCCGACATCATCCATGACAATTACGACTACAAGGTCGACCGCAATCGAATCACCTGGAAGATGCTGATTCGCGATGACGGCTTCAAACACGTCGACTTTGCACCCGGGGATGATCAGCGCTTTACCGTCTCCAAGGCAATCTTTAATAATATCAAGGGAAGCACCTACGAAAACATCAACCAGACCCTCGATAACTATTTCAACATGTTCCCGCGGGAACTCGGGATTGCAATTTATCAGTACGATAACGGGATGCTTCTCAGCATCGACAAGTTCGATCACTTCATTGGCGAGCCGCTAATTCGCAATTATTACAACCGGGTCCACCAGAGCGAGCACCAGCAGGATAGCATGACCGCCTACTTGAAAGCTCAGGCCAAGCGCGACGCCGAACGGGAAAAGCGGGAGGCGCAGCGCGACCAAGAGATGCAGACGGTCTTAAAACAGTTGGCGGATCAAAAGCAGGCCAATGAAAAGAAGGGGCTGTTCTCCCGGCTCTTTCACAAGTAGGGCGAATTGAGGTGCTATAATTAAGTTAATCACTGCACAAAGGGGTGGACAAAATGAAAGTAACGGATATCAAGAGAATTGCCAACATCGGAGCAGGAACGATGGGGCACGCGACGGCTCTGCAATTTGCCATGCATGGCTATCCCGTCAACCTGTATGATCGTGACGAGGACGGCTTAGCGCGGGGCAAAAAGCTTATTGAGCACGACCTGGCGACCTTCCAGCAGGCAGGGATGCTCGATGAGGATCCGGCAACAGTTCTGCAACGAATTAACTACACGACCGATTTAGCGGACGCGGTCTCGGCGACTGACTTCGTGATTGAATCCATCGTTGAGAATCAACAAATCAAACAAACGGTCTGGCAGGAGATTGAGCAGTCTGTCCGGCCTACAACGGTGCTGGCTACCAACACGTCTGGGCTGAGTCCGACTGCTCTGCAGAGCGTCTTGAAACACCCAGAGCGCTTTGTTGTCGCCCATTTTTGGAACCCGGCCCAACTGATGCCGCTGGTCGAGGTTGTTCCCGGTCAGAATACTGATTCGGCAACGGTTCAGCTGACGGTTGAACTGATGAATAAGATTGGCAAGCACGCGGTTCCACTGAAGAAGGAAGCACTGGGCTTTGTCGGCAACCGGATTCAGCTGGCCGTCCTGCGGGAAGCCTTTCACATCGTTGACGAGGGGATTGCTAGCCCGGAGGCCGTGGACGACATCGTCAAGTACAGTCTCGGGCGCCGCTGGAATCTCGTCGGCCCGATTGCCAGTGCCGACCTCGGGGGGCTGGATGTTTTCAAGAACATCAGCTCCTACCTCTACGCTGACCTGGCTAACGAGACGGGGACCGATCCAACCCTTGCCAAGAAAGTCGAAGCTAGTGAGCTGGGCTTGAAGACCGGCCACGGCTTCTTCGACTGGCAGGGAGATGCCGGTCAGCAAATGGTTGCTAATCGGGATCAGAAGCTGCTGAAGCAATTAAAAGACGATCAGCAAAAGTAGTTTAAAAGGAGCTGCCTCATGTCAGGGGCAGCTCCTTTTAAAATTAGAATATTATAGGACGGCTAAAGGCTGCTTACTGGTTGGACGCGGGAATTGTTTCGTCAGTGCTTCCAGCTCATCGGTACTAAACGTAATCTCAAGGGCTTGCATGTTATCTAGGGCGTGCTGAACTGTGCCGGCTTTGGGGATGCTCAGTGTGTTGCCATTGCGCAGGGTCCAGGCCAGCATGATTTGATAGACGCTGACGTGGTGGCTAGCAGCCAGATCTTTTAAGAGCGGATTGGTCGTGAGCTTGCCGGAGATCGTGTCCGCCTGTGAAAGGGGCGAATAAGCAATCAGTGGGAGATGGTGTTTTCGCATCAGTGGCAAGAGGTCGTATTCGATGCCACGTTCGTCGAGATTATAAAGATCCTCGTTGGCAACGCAATTGGTGCCGTGAGGCAGTTGCCAGAGTTCCTCTAGGTCAGCAACGTCGAAGTTAGAAACTCCCCATGCCCGGATCTTGCCCTTGTTGACCATTCGTTCTAGTTCGGTGACTGTTTCGGCCAGGGGCACCCCACCGCGCCAGTGAAGCAGGTAAAGGTCGAAGTAGTCGGTACCAACTGTACGAAGACTACGATCGAGGCTCTGCTCCAGACGGCCATGGCTGGCATTGTTCGGCAGGACCTTATCAATGATGTACAGTTGCTCCCGCTTTTGTCCCTGAATGGCACGCCCGACGATCTGCTCAGCGCGGCCGTTACCGTACATTTCGGCGGTATCGATGACTTGGACGCCATGGTCGAGGGCAGCCTGGATGGCGCGGACCTCCTCATTAGCCTGGCTTGCATGGTCGCCCATGTGCCAGGTACCGATGCCAATTGCTGGCAAGCTTGTTTCACCAATTTTAACGGTTTGCATAGTAATTACCTCCCGAGCGGATTTATCTTCATTCTAGCATTGAAAACGATTACGGGATAGCAATCAAGCACTAAGTATTGTATGATGGTATTGTTTGATGTTACTGGGGGACATGGGGGAACGATGGTTTCAATATTAAAATTACTGACAAAGAAGGAATACTTCTTCTGTCCGAATTGCCATGAACATTATGAGTTCAGCCATAGCAGGGCGAAGAGCCTTAAAAAGCGTGGCAGCTTGCGGTGCTATTATTGTCGAACAGAATTGAAGCGGCTTAATCAAGATTAAAGTGACTCGTTGTAGTTTACAGCGAGTTTTTATTTTCCTTCTTTACGAACAGATGTTCCCGTAGTATGATTTTAATTAAGGGAACAAATGTTTGGGATGATAAAGTTGGATTATTCGCAAGAACCTGCTGGTGTATTTTTACTAATTGATAATAAATCATTTTACGCTACCGTTGAGTGCTCAATGCGGGGCCTGGACCCGTTGACGACGCCACTAGTGGTGATGTCCGAGGCGGCCAATACGGGAGGCGGTCTGGTCTTGGCCTCATCCCCAATGGCCAAACAGCTTTTTCACATTTCCAACGTTAATCGGAGACGGGACCTGCCAAATGATGAGCGCTTGATTGTCGTTCCACCCCGGATGAACCTATATATCGAGATGAATCTGGCGGTCAACCGGATCTTTAACGAATATTGTGCTGATGAGGATTTGTTGCCATACTCGATCGACGAGTCGATCCTCGATCTGACTCATTCCTGGCGTTTATTTGGCAACAATATTCTTCAAGTGATTCGTAAGATCCAATCTCAGGTTCGAAATGAATTGGGACTGGTGACCACCGTTGGCCTTGGTAATAACCCTCTGCAGGCTAAAATTGCTTTGGACGTCTATGCTAAGCACAATCGAGAGTTCATCGGGGTGATCACGAACGCAACGGTCCGACAAAAGATCTGGACGATCCCAAGGCTTACCGATGTTTGGGGAATCAATAACCGCACGCAGGCTAGACTGGAACGACTAGGAATCCATAATATGTGGGAACTGGCCCACTGTGACCCGTTCATGCTCAGAAGTCAGCTTGGAATAATGGGAACTCAGTTATACGCGACGGCTTGGGGAATCGATCGAACCAGCCTTCAGGAGACCATTCTGCACAATGATCGATCGCTTGGTAATTCTCAAGTGTTGCCGAGAGATTACCGGGAAAAAGATGAGATCGAAGTAGTGATTAAAGAGATCGGTGCCCAGGTTGCCGCCCGTCTTCGTGCCCACAATAAGCAGTGTGGTGGTGTCCACCTTTGGATTGGCTACTCAATTGGTGTGGTGGACACTAACGGTGAGACTGGTTTTGCCCATTCACAGAAGCTAGCATGCTCAACTGCCGAGACGAGTACAATCAATCGCAGTTTAATTTTTATTTTTGAAAAGTATTGGGATGGTCTTGCACCAGTAAGGCACATAGCGGTTTCCTGCACTAGACTTGCCCAACGCTATGGCGAACAACTCAATCTCTTTAATGTTCCTAATCCGAATGCGATCAAACTTGAGGATGCAATGGATCGTATTCGAAAGAGGTTCGGTAAAACAGCAATTATGCGGGCAAACAGCTTAAAGAAAGGTGGCACCTTCATTGAACGAGCCGGATTGGTGGGCGGCCACAGTGGCGGACAGAGTCTGGAGTAGGCAGCAGGCGCAAAAGATTATTAGTCGTCTCAACCACTTGTTTGCAAACGTTCCGGACACACGCTATTGGATTTTAGTGAACGCTTGCAAACAAATAAATGGCTATAATCTATTCTTTAACTGCCAACGAAAGCGAGCTTACCAACGGTCATGGCCAATTGCCCAATTGAAGGACAGCAGTTTTGAACAGTTGCTTGCGGTCTTAGCCGGCGTGCGAACAAAATACAACTTTACTTTTGAATATGTTCATTTCACCAGAGAACAGCGCCGAATTTTACATGAGGAAGTCGATTAAAAATGATGATCAAAATTTACAACGATGCTGAAGCCGAAATGGTGGCCGACAGTTTTTTCAAGCACTACTATCGCGATCGCGGCAAGATGAAGTGGGCCGGTTTCTTCCTGTCTGAGCATACGGCAGCGTTGCGGAAGAATCGGCAATTTATTGATGGCGCTAAAAAATGTAAGCAGCTGGTTAATTACGGTGATTGAGCGGAGGGGATGGCGATTAAAAGCCGCATGTTGATAAGCAACATTATGGCGATTGGAAATTAAAGACCCACTTTCCTTTAAAGGTGTTAAGATGAAACTATCAAATAATGGGGAGGAGATCTCATTGCTGAACGAACATAAGAAAATGTATAAGGCTGGCAAAAAGTGGCTAACGGCAATCATTACGGTTGCTGCCATTACCTTTTTGGGTGGGATAACAACAACCGGCGTTCATGCTGATGCCACTGCCAATGCAACAGTACAAACAGAATCAACTCAATCGCAGCAAAATGCTTCGGTACAAGTAGAACAGCAAAGCAAAGCGGTAACCAATAAAGCGGTAACCAATAATGATAACAATCAGGCTACTACAGATGAAAACGCAAACGCTGTTACAGAGGATCAAGCAACATCTACCAATACTACCGATCATAGCGAAGTAACGGTTTCGCAGGCCAAGGCTAATGCAAGCAATCAGTGGGTTCACTATGATCAGGGCTGGTCTTACACCGACAGTCAGGGGAATTGGGTTTATAACCAGTGGCAACACATTAATAATAATTGGTACTACTTCAACAATGCCGGCTACGCTCAAACTGGTTGGTTTAAGAGTGGTGCTGGCAACTGGTTCTACTTTGATAATCAAAATGCCTGGGCGCTGACTGGTTGGCAGAAGATCAACAACAATTGGTACTATTTTGACCCAACGAACGCCTGGGCCGACCGGGGCTGGTTCCAATCCGGTGCCGGCAACTGGTATTATTTCGACTGGAATAACGCCTGGGCGCTGACCGGCTGGCAGAAGATTAATAATACCTGGTACTACTTTGACCCAACGAATGCTTGGATGGATACCGGCTGGCAGACAATTAATGGCAAGAGTTATTACTTTGAGCCATCGGGTGCCTGGAATTCAAGCAAGCAAAATGATGGTCTTACCGGGACCTGGGAAAATCATGGTCAAGATGGTGACATCGTCTATTGGAAGTTCAAAAAGGCTGACGGGACATATGCCAATTCCGGTTGGGCAAAGATCAACAATAAGTGGTACTACTTTGACAAAGACGGCGATATTAATTATGGAATTCTGAGCGACGGTGGTCATGATTACTACCTGCAATTTGGTGACGGTTCATTAGCGACAAACGGTTGGTATCAATATAAAGGCAACTGGATTTACGCAGGATCCGATGGCAGCTTATATGTTGGTTGGCATCAGATTGGCAATTACTGGTATTATTTTGTTGACAGTAATGATGTCCATAATATCGTTTCCGATGGGCTGTATTACATGAAGTCACAAAATAAGTTCTATGACTTTGATAATGATGGCCATTTGCTGACGAACCGCTCCGTAAAGTTAAATGGCAAGACATACTATATTGATGGTAATGGTGTTGTTCAAGGCTTTACGCTGCCATCCTCGGATAATTGGCTTTTAAGCAGTGATTGCTATTTCCAAGTAGAAAGCAATGGTCACGTGGATGACAACTATATGCATTAAAGAAAAGTTGGAAAGATTGTTATGAAAATCCAAGGGCTTTTTAAAGCGTAGATTAATCCTCACTTCCGTTTCATTAAAACTATAATTTTAATGACAGGTTGCTAAATAGAGAAAGTAGCAATTAACAATTCCCTCTTAACTAGAGATATTGCTAATTGCTGCTTTTATTTTTAAATGATACTGGTAACTGAAAAATTACTTATCCTTCAAATGTTTCATTAGGTCTATGTTCTCGTCAAAAAGTTGATCAATCATTGCTAGCGTTTCTTTATCGATAGCAAGCTGATCTTTGACGGGCTTGAAGACTGCATTAATATTTTCTTTATTCTTAGTGGCTTGAGTATTTTGGGACATAGTATCACATCGCAGTTATAAAAATTGTGTATTTTATTAAAACTACTCTTCAATTTTCAGTTCGTCAACTGAGTACAGGACTACATCTCCAGACAGCGAAACGCGGTCGCCCTGATTCTCACAGTACAAAACACCGGTCCGCGGCGAGGCTTGGAATGCCGTGATTTGCTGCTTGCCAAGCTGCTGGGCCCAATAAGGAACAATTTGGCAATGCGAGCTACCCGTCACCGGATCTTCTAGTACGTCTAACTTAGGAGCAAAACAACGGGAAACCGAATCATACTTGGGTTCGTCGCTTGCTGCGGTGATATTTTGCAGTAAGCCCGGTAACTTTGCTAACTGAGCAGCATCTAGTTGGTAATTACGCACGTCCGCTGCACTCGGCAATACACACATCAGATCGCGGGCCAAGTAAGCCGCCAGCGGCCGCACCCCAAACGTCGCGGTCATTTCGTCCGTCACCGGAATTTGATTAAGCGGATAGCTTGGGAAATTCATTTGGTAGTGGCCGTCAACGTAAGCCACCGTCAGCTCGCCGCTCTTGGTCTCAAAACGCACTAGGTTGGACGTTGGCTGGCAGTATTGGAAAACCACAAAGCCAGTGGCCAGCGTTGCGTGGCCACACAGGTCAATTTCACCGCCTGGCGTGAACCAGCGCAATTGATACTTGTCCGTTCCGTCCTTAACCAGGTAGGCAGTTTCGGACAGCATGTTTTCCTTAGCTATGTTCTGCAGGACCTCATCGCTCGGGAAATGGTCCATCAGGCAGACATCGGCGGGATTGCCCGCAAATAGTTGATCGGTAAAGGCATCGACGTGGTACATTTTCATAATTGAATCCCCCTTATTAATTGTTAATTCACATTCTAATCTGCTAAGCTTAATAAGTGAAACAAATAATTCTTATCTTACAATAAGGAGCGCTTATCATGAATCGTCTTTTAGCCTTTTTGGCGATTATCAAAACCGGCTCTTTTACCGCCGCCGCCAAGGAACTTGGCTACACCCAATCTGCCGTCAGCCAGATGATTAATGCCCTGGAGGAAGAACTGGGCGTTAAACTTTTGGCCCGCTCTCAGCACCACGTTCAACTGACGCCTGCCGGCAAGCAGCTGCTCCCCCTGATTCGCCAGGCAAGCAAGGATTGGCAGACAACCCTGGAACGGGCCGCAGAAATCCGCGGTCTCAAGTCCGCTGTGGTCCGAATCGGAACAATCGAGAGCATCTCCGCCCACTGGCTACCGCGCTTAATTCGTGGTTTTCGTCAGCTCCACCCGACCGTTCAATTCGTGATGCTTCAGGGAGACTACACTACGATTCCCCAGTGGGTGGCGGACAACGAGGTCGATTTTGGTTTTTGTAATCCCCTTGCGCGTCCCGATCTCGACGTCCGCTACATCAAAAGCGGTGATTTACGGGCGATCCTTCCTGCAGATCATCCCCTCGCCCACCGGAAATTCCTGACCCTTCAGGACCTCGCACAAGAGCCCTACTTAATGCTAGAAGAGGGCCTGTACAGCGAACCCCTGGCGGCTTTTCGTACGGCAGGAATCGAACCGAATATTGTTACCCGAATCCATGACGACTTCACGATCATGTCAATGGTCGAGGCCGGTCTGGGCTTCAGCATCCTTGCAGAGTTGGTTTTGCAAAAACAGAGTTACCAGATCAAGGCGGTTCCACTCCACCCAAATCTGCAGCGACAAATTGGGATTGTTCAGCGGGATCCAACCCTGATGCCGATCGCCAGCCAGCAATTCATCGACTACATTCTGGCACATCGGGACGAACTGCCATAATGTTTGATCTATCGACTACAATAATTTTTCGTTATTTATAAATGAAATTGCATTGGATAACTAAAAAGGCCCGCCGAAAAGCGGACTTTTCTTTACGCTAATGAATACTTTCACCTAGCTTACGTGCTTCCTGAACGTGCTGCTGGAGCTTCTGGTTGTTCCAAGAGTCGGCAGCCAGGACTGCGCCGAACAGATCCCAACGCATGTACTTCAGCAACTGCTTGAAGTACAGGTTAAGTGAAGCAAAGGCATCCTCCTGACCATAGCCACTGACCAGGGTAATTGCCTGCTTACCGCCGTGCAGTTCATGATTATAACTGTAGAAACGGTCGATGACGGCCTTCAGCGCGGAATTAATCCCGTAGTAGTACAATGAGCTGACCAAAACGACGATGTCCGCGTCCAGGAGCTTGGGCATGACTTCATTTTTAATGACATCGTTTGGTTCAATTTCGACTTCTGCGCCGGCGTGGTTATCTTCCAACTGAATCAGTGAAAAGTCCTTGATCCGCCGCCCCGCGTCAAAGCGATAAACCTCGTTGCCGGCCGCCTTGGCCCCGGCAACGAAGGCATCGGCCAACTGCTCTGATGTTCCCGGATGGTGGGGACTCCCGGTCAATACAACAATTTTCTTCATGTGCTGATCCCCCTTTAATTGTCTCTTACATAATTATAGTAAGGGCCGAGCTAAAAGAGAAATATTTTATCTTGATGGTTTCTCATGTCTTTTTTGCATGTTTCGAATTCGTGCTGCCTTCTCTTGATCGGCTAGGTAGAGCTTGAAGAAAACGTTCATCGGTAATAAATAGGCACCATAGACCAGTGCCTGGCGCTTGGTCAGGTGCCCTTTCTTTTTCTTAGTCATTGAGGTCACTTTGCTTGATGAAGACACCGTCCGCAGTTGTCTTGCCGTGGCGGCCAGAGATCTCGTTGTAAGCCGCCGTCAGTGCCGCCTTGTGATCGACGCCGACCAGCTTGCTAAAGATTAGCAGGGCAACCTGGAGATCACCGATGCTGTCAATTAGCTTGGCACGCTTTTCCTTATTGTAGGCGGCGGACAGTTCACCCAGCTCTTCGGCCATCTTCATAAACTCAACCCGCGGATCGGCCGAGTCAATCTGCCGTTCGTGCGCCCATTCCATGATTTTTGCGTTCAATTCCTCGTAGGTCATTGTATCATCCATCCCCTCTTCGTTCTTGCCTTCTATCATAAGCAAGTGGGAGCAATTTGCCAATGCGCACAGAAGAATTTTAGCCTTTGAGCATTTGATTGGAAAAATATTACTCAATTGAGTACAATATTAAGTACAAGAAGGTTTGCATTTTAAGGAGCGTGATTCAAATGCCAATCGCAGCAACACAAAGCGACTTTAGAAAACACATTAAGAGTTATCTTGATCAAGTAAATGATGACGGGCAAACCGTTTTAATTGCCCGTTCAAATCAAAGAACTGCCGCAATTATTTCACAGGAGCAACTGAATGCACTGTTAGATGCAGTCAATGCAAAGGAAGATTCCCTTGACTATGCAATTGCCCGTGACAAGTTAATTGAAATGCATATTCTTCCGGATGATCCGGTTGTGGAGTCCAATGATAGTTATTGGAATAGCTTTAAGGTCACAGAGGATAAGTAAAGATGGCTCAGTACCAATTTAACCCCCGAAAGACCTTTAGCAATGATTTGAGACTACTATCCCAAATTGACCCATCAATTATCGACGAAACTCGGGCAGCAATCAATATTCTTTTGGACGGGGATCGCCTTCCTAAAGAATATAAAGATCACGGCTTAAAACGCAAATACGCTGGGTATCGAGAATTCCATCTCCGGGACACACCAGAAAAAGAGCAACCGACTGAACTTAATGACGTTGTTGTTATTTACAAAATTAAAGAGCAGGACCTGGTGTTAGTTGCTGTGAGAATAGGTTCTCATAACAAGCTGCTTAGAAACAACTAATTAGATTTACAATTAAGGGCAATTTGCTATTAAATTTCATTAGCAAATTGCCCTTTTACTATGACTGTCTTTCAATCAAAGAAGCCCCTTGGTTAACTTATAATTTATTCCTGCCGCATCAGCAGGTCGATGATTTCTTTTTGTGGGATGGCGCCAAAGTAGTCCGCCAGATTCAGCTTGCTCAGTACCTCGGTCACCGCGGCCCGATCATAACGGGTGCCGAGCAGTTGCTGCTCGAATTCGTCAATCGACTTTTGGCCGAAGAAGTCCCCATAAGTTTTGAGGTACTTAATCCGCCCGTTTTCGATCTGCAGGCGAAAGTCCACGGTCCCCTGGGCAAAATGTTGGCGGTGCTGAATAGCCGAAGCCGGTGACTTGCCGTAAATCCAGTCCCAGTTACGATAAACATCCTGATTGAACTTCTCGACCGCCTGCTTGGTGGCGTCGTCCAGCACGTATTCCTTGGCCCGGGAAAGGTCGCTGACCCCGAGAATCTTCTTCGCCAGGGTGTCCCTGAACTGCTCAATCGTCAGGTTTTGGTATTCTGGTGCGAAGTACGGCTTCAGGTTAGTGACCCGACTGTGAACGGACTTGATCCCCTTGGAAGCAATCTTGTCCGCAGGAACGTTCAAGGCCTTGCCGATCACGTCCAAGTCAACGTCGTACATCAGGGTACCATGGGAGAACATCCGCCCTTTCTCCGTCTTCATGGCGTTGCCGGAAAACTTCTTGCCGTTGATTTGGAGGTCGTTGCGCCCGGCCAGCTCGGCATCCTTGGCGCCCATCTCGTGGAGGGCCTCCAGGACGGGCTCGGTGAACTTACGGAAGTTGCCGATCGAGTCGCCATCGTCCTTGGTGATGAAGCTAAAGCTGACGTTGCCGAGGTCGTCGTAGACCGCGCCACCACCAGACGTCCGGCGGGTCACGATGATCTGGTGCTGCTTGACGTAATCGAGGTTAACCTCCTCATAGGCATCCTGGTAGCGGCCCAGGATGATGCATGGGGAGTTGATGTAGAAATACAGGATCGGCTCGTCCAGTTCGGCGTGCTCCATCAGGTAGGTCTCGAGGGCCAGGTTATAGCGAATATCGGTGCTGTCGGTTACAAGATACTTCATTTTCTATGCCTCTTCTTCTTCTATGCCTCTTCTTCGTCAAAATTAAAATCGTCAACCAGGTGAACGGTCAGATTGCCGCTCCCCTTCAGGAGCTTGTCAACCGGGCAGCGCGTCTCGGCCTTGCCGAGGATTGCCTGGGCCGTTTCCCGATCAACCTCTGGAATCTTGACTTGGCAGTCCAGCCAAAACTGGAAGCCCGGGTTATCAAAGCCCATCTTGACCCCAACGCGGACAACGCTGGCGTGCTTCAAGCCGCGGCGCTTCTCCTCGGCCTCGATCGTCGCGTTCAGGCAGGTGGCCAGGGCCAGGCCAACCAGCTGTTCGGGGTTCGTCCCCGGGTCTTCAGAAACTGGGTTGGCGGTAGTGACTTGCAGGTTGCCGCCGCTAATTACCTTAGCAACCCCGTGGATGCCATCACTGTTTTCGACAACGGTATGGTACAGAATTTTCTCAGACATTATGATCCTTCCTTCGCAAACGGTTTCAACTTATTCTAGACAGCTGAAGTTCGAATGTCCACTATTTTAGCTTGGCCATTCTTCTTGTATACACTAACAGCATGGTTAAGCGCTAAGATTAGGTATTTTACACCGGCTGCCGAACATGCTATATTTACTTACAGAAAGGAAGTGCTGAATATGGCAAAAACACTTGTACTTTACTACTCGGCAACTAACACCACCAAGAAGGTTGCCGAACAAATCGCCCAACGGTTGAATGCGGACATTGCGGAGATTCATCCCGCCCAGCCTTACACGAGTGCGGACCTGAACTGGCACGATTCCCAGTCCCGGACCTCGATTGAACAGCACACTCACGATACCCGGGTCGCAATCAAGGATGACCTGTCTGACATCAGTGGCTACGACAACATTGTCATTGGTCACCCGATCTGGTGGGCGATTCCGCCGCGCTTCATCACGACGGTCATCGATCACCTAGGCCTCAATGGCAAGAAGTTGGCCCTCTTTGCCACGTCTGGTGGAACCTCCTATGACCGGTCACAAAGCAACATCGAGCGGGCCGTCAAGGAGAACGGCTACGATGTTGAAGTCGGCCAGGGCGCTGTTTTGAACTCCCCTGCCGCCATCGATGCCTGGATTAAGAATTTGAATTTTTAACTAAAATAAGGGATGACGATTTTTGCTTTCGTCATCCCTTTATTTTGTTCATTTTATCGTCCGTCATACTTCTTTTGAATGGTGAAGTGCTTGGAGATGTGAACCTTTGGCTTCTTGGTGACATCCGTGCCGTAGTACTTCTTGGCAATCTTTGAAAGCGTACCGTTCTTGCGGAGCTTCTTCAGTTCGCCGTTGACCTGTTGCTGCAGCTTGGCGTCCTTCTTGTTCATGACAATTCCCTCACCCTTGCCGTCTTCGTTGGTGGTGAAGTACATGTTCTTCTTAATCTTCAGACCGCTGTTTGGTGCAGCCGCCAGGGCCAACTTCTGCAGGTAGTAGTCGTTCATGATAAAGTCGGTCTTCCCAGAGGCAACGTCCCGCATGTAGACATCGTTGGAAACGTTGTCGTAGTTGACCAGCTTGGCACCGAGCTGCTGTGACAGCCGCTGGTAGCCGGTCCCGGCTTCACCGGCGGCCTTCTTGCCCTTGATGTCCTTCCAGGAGTTGATCCCGGAGTTATCACTCTTCCGCACGATCAGGGCGTTGAACGAGTGCTTGATTGGGGTGGACATCCGGTATGACTTCGTCCGGGTTGGTGAAATAGCGAAGTCGTCCACGGCCATGTCGGCCTTGCCGGACTTGACCGCCGTCAGCATCCCGTCAACATTGTATTCCTTGAACTTAACCTTCTTGTGCAGGCCCTTGGCGACGGCCCGAATAACCTCGACGTCATAACCTGTCAGCTTCTTCGTCTTGGAATCATGGTAGGACGTTGGGTACAGGGTCCCGGAAGTGGCAACCGTCCAAGTATCCTTGTCGGCAGCACTCTTCCGTCCACAGGCTGACAGGCCCACGACGACCAGTGCAACCATTGACAGTAGAAAAATTAATTTTTTGCGACGCATAAAAGATTCTCCTTCAACAAACTAAGCAAACTATTCCTTCACAGCTCCGTGTTCAAAATGGCGTTCGGACCGGTGTTCAATCCAGCCGAGCACGCAGCAGACTAACCAGTAAATAACCGCAATTTCAATATAGATGGTCATATAGTCCTGACTGGCCCCCGCAACAATCTTGGCCTTCATAAACATTTCGGAGACCGTAATCATCGCCGCCAGTGACGTTCCCTTGAACATATCCAGCATCACATTCCCGAGGGATGGCAACACGATCCGAAACGCCTGTGGCATGATGACGTAACGCATCATGGTCGTGTATGACATCCCTAACGCGCGGGCGGAGTCATACTGCGAGTTGCCGACCCCCTTCAAGGCCGAACGATAATACTCGGCAAGGAAGGCGCTCGGCACCAGCGTGAATGACAAGATCGCGGCTGGCATGGCATCAAGATTAAAACCAAAGTAGGTCAAGAACAGGACCACCAGCATCGGTACCCCACGGAAGAATGAGATATAGAAACGTGCTACCCATGATAAGGCCTTTGACTTGCTGATCCGGCAAAACATTACCAGAATACCAACGATGTTCGCCGTAGTGAAACAAATGAGCAATAATAGCAGTGACAGCGGCAAACCAGATAGGATCGTCGGCAGGGATTGAAAGGCTAAGGGCGCATCAAAGAATCCGGGGATCGACAGGTACTTGGCCCAACCCAAAAGACATCATCTCCTTGTAAATTGTTAGCTAAAGTATAGGACGCTGGAAACGTTTTTACAAGCGATATATGTCGGCTTATAATACAGGTAGTAAAGTAATGTAAATTAGCATTGAGAGGATGATTCCATGAACATTAACACAATGCTGCTGACGCTGCCCGCCTACCAGCTGGCCCAGCTCGTGCGGACTGGGCAGGTCACGAGCGCGGAACTGGTGTCCGCCGCGATCGCCCGAATTAAGAAGCGCAATCCAAAGTTAAACGCCGTGATCTCCCTGCGTGAGGAGGCCGCCTTGAAAGAGGCGCGCCAGTTAAAAGACACCGGCCAGCCCTTCCTCGGGGTGCCAATCCTCCTCAAGGGGTTGGGCCAAGCCCTCGCCGGTGAACCCGACACCAACGGCAACAAATTATTCAAAGACCACAAGGCGGAAACGACGAGCAACTTTGTCCGGGCCCTGCAGGAGGCCGGCTTTATCATCGTTGGCCAGACCAACTTTCCCGAGTTTGGTTTTAAAAACCGCTCGGATGACCAGCTCTACGGACCAGTTCACAACCCGTGGGCCAAGAAATATACACCGGGTGGTTCTTCCGGTGGTTCCGCGGCGGCCCTGGCGGATGGCTGGGTGCCAATTGCGGCCGGCAATGACGGTGGCGGTTCCATCCGGATTCCGGCTGCCTGGACCGGCCTGATCGGCTTGAAACCCACACGTGGCCGGGTACCAACCGGGCCAGATAGCTGGCGGTCCTGGCAGGGTGCCTCAATTAACTTTGCCCTGACCCGCACCGTCAAGGACACAGCAATGCTGTTGGACCAGCTGCAAACCGTTCAACCGGCAGCTGTTTTCCAGACGCCAAAGTACGAGCCGGGCTTTGCTAATGCGTTAAACACGCCGTTGCCGAAGATCACGATCGGCTATACGACTAAGTCCCCGCTGGGCACGCCCGTCAGCCCAGAGGCCAAGGCCGCCGTGTTGTCCGCGGTCGACTTCCTGCGGGAACGGGGCTTCCGGGTTCAAAAGATGTACGATCCGGTGGACGGCGCCAAGCTGATGCGGTCCTACTACCTGATGAATGGCGCCGAGACCGCGGCGATGTTCCAAAACGTTCAGGCGGGGATGAAGCGACCGCTGACTAAAAACGACATGGAGCTGTACACCTGGGCGCTGTGGCAGATGGGCAAGAACGTCTCGGCGGCTGATTACAGCCGAACCCTCGCACTCTGGGACCAGACGGCTTACCAGCACGTCCAAATGCATGAATTCTTCCCACTCTTCCTAACCCCGACGAATGCTCAGCCAGCACCACGGGTCGATTACCAGGATCGGCCGGAATATGTCGAGCAGATGAAGCACATGGATGAATTGACGCCAGGAGAGCAGCGGCAGCTTATCTACGACCAATGTTTGCCTGCGACCATCCAATCACCGTTTACGGAGCAGGCCAACATGACCGGCGAGCCCGCCATCTCCCTGCCGACTGGCATGAGCAAGCAGGGAACGCCAATGGGGATTCAGTTCATCGCTAACAAGGGGCGTGAAGACCTCCTCCTGCAGGTTGCCAGGCTGTTTGAGGAGCAGCGCCAGTTTAAGCTGCTAAACCCGGTTCCCCACCTCGATTAAGAATAAAGATAGTGAAAGCACTTCGGACTGATTTTTGATCAATTCGAAGTGCTTTTTTCTCAGTATTTAGTTGTTACTTCAGGAAATCAGGTGACAGGAAAGCGGGGTTCGGCCAATGGTAGAAACCTTCGCCGGTGCTCGGGCCTAACTTGTTAGCGTCGATTCGCTCCTTCATTTTGGCAGCGGCCAGCTGGAGATCCGCATTGTCGGTCTTGTCGGCCATGTTTTTGACAATGTTGTAGTGGGTACGCAGACCAATGATGTCAAGGATGCCGAACGGGCCCACCGGTGCTTCGAGGTCCTTCATCCAGGTCCGATCAATGGTCAGCGGATCGGTAACGCCCTTTGCCCACAGGATCAGTGCACTGTTCAGCCACGGAATCAGCATGGCGTTGAGAACGTAACCGGGCTGTTCCTTGTGCAGTGGAACCGGGATCATCCCGATCGCACTGGCAAAATTTACGATCTCGGCGAAGATCTTCGGATCCGTATCCTTGGTGCCCATGACCTCGGCAGTATTGCGGCTCCAGATGTGGTTGGCAAAGTGCAGGTGCAGGTAGCGATCCGGCCGGTCAGTGTAACCCACCAGCTGGGATGGCAGAAGCGAGGAGGAGTTGCTGGCGAAAATCGTCTTTTCAGGTGCAAGCTTAGACAGCTGTTGGTAAAAGGCCTCCTTGATCGTCAGCTTTTCGGGGATGGCCTCGATGACCAGGTCCGCATCGGCCACCGCTGTCTCTAGGCCGGTGGTGTAAGAGAGATTGGCGAGATGGCGGTCAAAGTCCGCTTGCGAAAGCCCGAGGTCGTGATGGTAGTCCGGGAAGAGGACCTTGATTCTTTCCTGAGCCTGCTGAAGAGATTCACTGCTGAGGTCGTAGAGGGTCACCTTGAAATCATGCAATGCGGTCTGATAGGCGATTTGGCTGCCGAGGACACCCCCACCGGCAACGACAACGTTTTGAATTGGCATAATGCTCACCCTTTCATTTGATTGTTCACCCTTAGGTTAGCAATTAAATGAAACCGGTTAAATAGCTTGGGGACTTTCGGCGCGGCAATTGAGGACAAATGTTGGATTGGTAACTGGTTGAACCAGTTATGGTAAAAAGTGTCAGTGTTTTTTTAGTCTTAAATGCAATACGTAAAACAGTGTTTACCTAAATTTAGATAAGCACTGCGTGTAAAACTTATTCTGTTTGTTAATTTACTTCTCGATCCCCATAAACCTCTTAAACAATCGCTCTACTTTTGGATCTTCAAAGTAAACACGGATGCCGTTAATTCCCCTTGTTAGCAAGACATAGTAGATATTCTTGACGAAGCGATCAAATTCGACGGGATGAGGATCATCCTTCTTAAACTTACCATAGCTATCGTAGTAGAATTGGGGATTTGCGACCAAGTGTCCGTTGTCGTCAACCGTCAGATCTTTACCAACAATAACTCCAACATAGTTTAAGTCAATTCCTTGAACAGCATGAATGGAACCAATTTCGTTTTCAGAATCGGGTGCGTCCAGCCAGTCTTCCAAACGTGAATTCCAGTTCCAGTGATGCTCTCCCTCAACCCAATCAGGTTTACCATTCTTACGACTGACCCATTTTCGGCAATAACCAGCAACAACCCGATTCTGGGACGTCGGATCATAGTTTCGCATATCGTTAAGGTAGTCAAATAGCTCTTGAATCGAATTGCAAATTCCGAAGTAGGCATCCTCGCCGTTAACCAGATAATTCGTAAACAATTCCTTATAGAATTTGGTGTTAGGTCCACCAATCCCGAGGAAAGCTTTGATTCCATTAATAAAGTTGTCACCGGAGAAAGCCCTTTGGTAGCCCTTTTGAGTGGGTTCAATGTTAATTCGATATTCAGTTGGCAGATTAAACTGTCTGAAATTGCCATTTTGAATAACGTGTTGGAACTGGGTGGCGGTAATGTCTCCTGGCCTGATTTGTTGGCTTGGATCATACATCAAAACTAGCTGTTTGCATTGCTTGACGATTTTTAATAATTCATTTCCGTTGGGGTCATAATTGGTTCCCTTTTCCTCCGCCACTTTTTCTGGGTACTTAAAAATCACGTTTAACACGTTATTGCTCTTTGAGTAGTAGCGGCGCAAGCGATGTGCTTCATCAACGATCAGGTAGTCGTAATGTTTACCAGAATTGATAAACTGAACAGCGGTAAAAACATGGATGTCTTTATCACCATAAGTTTTGAAGATCTTCTTCGCCGTCTTGACCCAGTTTGTCTTGACGATTACTGCGACGGTCTTAGTCGGCATTTTATGTCTTAAAGTTGCGGCGAGGTTAGTTAGCATCACGGTTTTCCCAGTACCGGCCATGCCATTAATGACGAAGCTATGATCAGGATCGTCGACAATTTCCTGGATAATGCCGGCCTGAACGTCGGAAAGTTGGTGAAAGGGCGAATATTTGAAAAGGAGGGAATTTTGAACAACGTCCAGATTTGGCGTTTGAACGTAATTACGTGTATAGAGATCGTGCCAGAACGGAATGATGAAGTCACTTTTAACCAGGTTTTGTTGCGGATACCCAACGACGGAATTACCACCGGTTGAGTTATCGCTGAGGACCTCGTTGTGCTTCCCATCGGCAGCAATATAGGAAATCAGCTGATTTTCGATATCGTCAAGCGAATTTCTATTGATCAATTGGCCAAACGACATGACAACACAGTTATAGTTATGAATATCAAACTTAGACTGGAGGTCATAATGCTGCTTATAGCGAGTCAAGAATTGCTTGGTTTGCCCAACATAACTGTGGCTTCGGCCAAAATAGATATAAATAGAGTCACCCTTCTCGAGGCGTTGCCGATCTTTGATTCCAATCCGTTCGCCCTTGATTGGTCGTGGCTCTTTAGAAAGTCGATCAATCTTAAATTCCTTGAGAATGTACTTTTTAGCCACCAAGCTCACCTACTTTTGGTCAATCTTCGGCCATTTACGAGAATGGTTGTACTCAACCTTCTCACGAATCGCCTGTCCGGGATCAACATCTAATTTATCAAACATGTAGATCAGATAGATCATTGTATCCGCCATTTCATCCTGAAGATGCTTCCTCTCTTCTGGGCTTAATGACTGGTCAGCGGGTTGCCATTGAAAGATTTCGAGAATTTCGCTGGCCTCAAGATTAACGGAGATTGCCAGATCCTTTAAATTATGAAACTTGGCCCATCCCCTTTGATCACGAAAGTTTTTTAGCAACTCTAATGTTTGATCGTAGTTCATAAAATTCACCTGCTTTGTACCGAATATCAATCTTTATAAATTAATGATAATACGGATCCCGGCAGGCAACAAGATTGAGGAATAAGGAGGATGATTTTAGTCAAAATTCCGCAATAATGGTGTTGACTTTTCAACCAAAGGCGCATATGATAATGACAATTCAATTAGAAAATGCTGAGAAAAGATGAGTAATGCTTCAGCGTATTTACAGAGAGCCGGACGAGCTGAGAACTGGTACTACAGAGAAGCACGAAGATGGTCTTGGAGCAAATCAAGAACCGCGAGCAATGGTAAGTGGTTCCCGACTGGCGATCGTTACCTCGCCTAGGTTTACCTGCGGGTGTACTTACAGAGGATCAGGTTGTAAAGCCTGGTTAAATTAGGGTGGTAACACGTTTCCAACGTCCCTAGAAGAAGTGAATGCTTTTTCTAGGGACGTTTTTTTGTTCCAATGCCGCGCCCATCCCTCCTGACAAGCAGAGAAAGGATCGATTATCTATGACTCAATCAACATTCAAAGCCCCATTTCGTTATGACATCGTCGGCAGCTTCCTGCGTCCACAAGGCTTAAAGGAGGCTCGGGCTAAATTTGCCAAGGGTGACCTTAGCCGGGAAGAACTAACTGAAGTCGAGGATCAGTTCATCACCGATCTGATTCAAAAGGAAAAGGCGGTGGGCCTGCATGCCGTGACGGACGGCGAGTTTCGCCGCAGCTGGTGGCACCTCGACTTTCTCTGGGGACTGAAGGGCGTGGCCAAGTATGATTACAAGGAAAGTTACAAATTCCACGGGGCCAAGACTCGAACGGACAACGCCGAACTTGCCGGCAAGGTTGCCTACAATCCCGAGCACCCCTTCTTCGCCGCCTTTAAGTTCACCCAACAGGTTGCAGGAGATGACGCGATTGCCAAGCAAACGATTCCCTCCCCGACGATGCTCTTCCGTGATAACCGTTCCGATAACTGGCCCGAATTCTATGACCAGCGCGCCGACTACCTAGCTGACTTGTCGACCGCCTATCATAAGACCATCCAGCACTTCTATGACCTCGGCTGCCGTTACCTGCAGATCGATGACACCACCTGGGCATTCCTTATCAGCAAGCTAAACGAAACCAAGGGGCAACCGGAAGAGCATGCCAAGTACGTCGGCCTGGCTGAGGATGCGGTCACGGTAATCAATGGTGCCTTGGATGGCCTGCCTGACGATCTAACCGTTACTACCCACATCTGTCGGGGAAACTTCAAGTCCACCTTCCTCTTCTCTGGTGGCTACACGCCGGTTGCCAAGTACCTCGCCCAGCTGAATTACGACGGCTTCTTCCTCGAGTACGACAGTGATCGTGCCGGCGACTTCTCACCGCTGGCCACCATTTGGAATAACCGCCAGGATGTCCGGATCGTCCTGGGTCTTATTACCTCGAAGTCCGGGAAATTGGAGGACCGGCAAAAAGTCATTGCCCGGATCCACGAAGCGGCCGAGCACGTCCCATTGGCAAACCTCTGTCTCAGCCCGCAGTGTGGCTTTGCCTCGACCGAAGAGGGAAACATTCTCACCGAAGAACAGCAATGGAATAAGCTCAAGCTAATCAAGTCAATTGCCGATGAAGTTTGGGGCTAGTGACCCCGCATTGAAAGGAGCTCTTATCATGTCAGCAAATCAAAATTCAGTTCAATCATTAGTTGCCACGCTCAAAAGCAAAGAATGGGTCGACTTAACCCATACCTTTGGGCCGGACAGTCCCCGCTTCCCGGAATTTAAGCCCGCTAAGTTTGAGACCATCTTCACGCACAGCGACGGTTTTTTCGTCAAGCAATACACCTTTCCTGGTCAATACGGAACGCACATTGATCCACCCGTTCACTTTTATAAGGACGACGATCGCTACGTCGAGGACCTCAAGCTCAAAGACCTGGTTTTGCCACTGGTGGTAATCGACTTCCACAAGCAGGCCGAGCAGGATCCCGACCGCAGTCTAACGGTTAAGGATATCAAGGCGTGGGAAAAGAAACATGGTGAAATCCCCGCGGGTTCATTCGTTGCCCTGCGTACCGATTGGGGCAAGCGTTGGCCATCCCAAGCTAAGTTTGAAAACAAGGACGACAAGGGACAAAATCACTACCCGGGTTGGTCACTGGACGCGCTGAAGTACATTTACGAAACGCGCCACGCCGCTGCCAATGGTCACGAAACTTTTGATACCGATACGGCAAAGGAACAGCAGGATGGGCTAGTCGGCGAGTACTATGTTCTGTCACACGGCCACTACCAGGTCGAACTGCTGGATAACCTTGATCGGGTTCCCGCCACTGGGGCAGAGATCTTTGTTTCGGTTGCCAAGCCGGAAAAGGCCCCCGGATTCCCGGTTCGTGCCTTTGCTGTCTTTGAACAGGAACAGGGAAAAGCTGCTAATAAATAATGTATTAACAAATAAAAAGGCTTCCGCTTGGAAGTCTTTTTGCTTACTTATTTGATTGCCGCTGGAAGAACTTCACGATTTCAACCACGGCCACCATCAGGATCCCGGCCAGCAGGACAATTCCCCACTGCATCCTGTTTAACTCGGTGGTGTGGAAGATTGGATTCAACTGCGGAACGAAGACCGTGACTACCAGTGCAATGGTCGAAACGATGATTGCCCAGTTGAAGTAGTGGTTGGCAAAGGTTCCACTCTTAAAAATCGTGCCGTGCAATGACTTACAGTTGAAGGCGTGGGCCAGCTGGATCAGTCCCAGCGTGATGTAGGCCATCGTCAGAGCATCGGCGTGGACCAGGGCCGCACTCTGGTGAACTGGGAAGGTGATCCCCAGACAGTATACCCCGAGGGTCAACGCTCCCTCCAAGAGGCCCTGATAGATGATGTTGGATCCGGTGCCGTTCGACAGGAAACTGGAGTGCAATCCCCGCGGCTGCTGCTTCATGACGTCCCCTTCCGCCGGTTCAACCCCAAGGGCGATCGCCGGGAAGGTGTCGGTGACCAGGTTGATCCAGAGAATTTGGACCGGGGTCAAGATTGCCCAGTTCAGGATCGTCATCAGGAAAAGGGTCAACATCTCACCCAGGTTGGCGGAGAGCAGGTACTGAATCGCCTTTTGAATGTTGGCGAAAACCTTCCGCCCCTCCTTGACTGCCGCAATGATCGTCGCAAAGTTGTCATCGGCCAGAACCACGTCGGCCGCGTTCTTGGAAACCTCGGTCCCGGTGATCCCCATGCCGACCCCGATGTCGGCTGCCTTCAGTGCCGGGGCATCATTGACCCCGTCACCGGTCATGGCCACTACTTTATCGTGGGCCTGCCAAGCCTTGACGATCCGAACCTTGTGCTCGGGAGCCACCCGGGCGTAAACGTGGTACTTCTCGACATTGTCCTTGAGCTCCGCGTCACTCAGCTCGTTTAATTCAGCCCCGGTAATTGCGCCATCCTCGTCGCCCGGTTCGATAATGCCGAGTCGTTCGGCAATTGTCCGCGCCGTCACCTTGTGATCCCCGGTGATCATCAGCGGCCGAATACCAGCCTGCTTGGCCTCCTTGATGGCTGCCTTGACCTCGGGACGCGGTGGATCGATCATCCCCGTCAAACCAATAAAAATCAACGATTGCTCAACCCGGCTGGAGTCCGAACTGTGGGCTTCATCCGCCGCCAGCGGCCGGTAGGCGTAGGCCAGGACCCGGAGCGCCTGCTTGGCCAGGTCGTTGTTAAACTTTAGAATAGTTTCCCGGTCGGCATCCGTAATTGGCCGTACCTGCCCGTGATCAAGGATGCGATTGGTCCGGGCCAGCAGTTCGTCCACGGCCCCCTTGGTGTACAGAACCGGCTGCGAATTTTCTTTGACTACCGCCGACATCAGCTTCCGCTCGGAGTCGAATGGCAGGGAGTTAATCCGCGGGTACTTAGCCTTGAAATCCGCGATGCTGACGCCCTTGTTGATATAGAATTGCCACAGGGCCGTCTCAGTCGGATCACCAAGCAGCTCCTGCTTATCACCTTCCTGGGCGTCGTTAGCCAAAATCATCGCCTTTTCCAGCGGAGCACTGTCTGCTTTGTCGAAGTCCTTGCTGGCAACTAGCTGGCCATCGATCATCACCTGTTCGACCGTCATCTGATTCTTCGTCAGCGTCCCGGTCTTGTCTGAGGCGATGATCTCCGTGGCGCCCAGCGTTTCAACTGCCGGCAGCTTCCGGATCAGGGCGTTGCGCTTGACCATCGCCTGGGTTCCCAGGGCCAGAGTAATCGTGACGATCGCTGGCAGCCCTTCTGGAATTGCAGCCACCGCCAGTGAAATTGCCGTCAGCAGCATGTCCAATGTCGATTCCCGATGGGTCAGCATCCCAATCAGGAAAATCGCAACGGCCATCACCAGAACCAGCACGGAGAGGACCTTGCTCAGGTGGGTAATGTTCTTCTGCAGAGGCGTGGTCGTCGGCTTGGCATTATTGAGCATGTCGGCGATCTTTCCCACTTCGGTCTGAAGCCCGGTTGCCGTCACAATCCCCTCGGCCGTCCCAGCCGTTACGTTGGTGTTCATGAAGCCCATGTTGTGCTGGTCGCCGAGAACGGTAGAATCGTCAGTGATCGTTTCACTGTTTTTGTCAACCGGAACCGACTCACCGGTCAGGGCTGCCTCCTCGACCTTGAGATTCTGCGTCTTGAGAAAACGAACGTCAGCCGGGATGATGTCCCCGGCTTCCAGCAGGATCACATCGCCCGTCACCAAGTCCTTACTGGAAATTTGTTTGACGTGCCCATCCCGCAGCACATTGGTCGTTGGTGTACTCATCTTTTGCAAGGCGTCAATCGCGTTCTCCGCCTTGGTCTCCTGGAAAACTCCGAAGGCCGCGTTCAGGATAACGACGACTAGAATGATGATGGCATCAGAAATTTCGCCAGCAATGGCAGCCACAACTGCTGCCACGATCAGGATCAGAATCATCAGGTCCTTGAACTGGGCGATGAACTTTTGCAATAAGGACAGGTGTTCCCCCGCTGGCAGGGCATTGGGCCCGTCCTCCTTTAGCCTCGTCTGGGCCTCGCTGGTCGTCAGTCCCTGGGGCGTTCCCCGCAGTTGCTTGATGACGTCCTGGGTACTCTCTTGATAAAATTTCGCACTCATCGGCTATTCCCCCATTTCAGCACGTTTGTGTCTAATACTTCCCTATTATCATTATAATATTCCTTGTAATGCCACGCCAACCTGAGCGCGAATCGGTTTACCTGAAATGTCTTAAACAAAAAGAATCCGTCCTGCTCCTTGGCAGTAACGGATTCCGTCGATGATCTTAAATTGTTACTTAGCAACGCTCTTCAGGAAGCGGTCCTTCATCAAGTAGCCGTGTCCCGCTGTCAGGTCGTATTGAACCAGCTGGTAGTCATGGTAAAGTTGTCGCTGCTTAGCGTTCAGCTTAACCTCCTTACCGTGCTGGTCGACAAAGCTGATCCCGCCCTGGTGCGCAGTGTTGTTCTTGGAAGACCCATCCAGCGGCAGCGAGGTCGCCGGGATCTCTTCTGACACCTTGGTCAGGAGCGCGTAGTACGGGGAAACCTTCATGTCCATCTTCGCCAGGGCCAGCGCCCCAAAGACGTTCGGGCTGACCAGTTGGTGCTGGTTGACAATTCGGTCATGATTAAGGCGCCGAGCAGCCTTGTTGCTATAGATGAAGTAGTCGGTCTCGTGCAGCGGGACCCCATACTTGCTCATTGAGACCTTGTTGTAGATTCCCGGCAAGTGGTCACCGTACCAAACCACCGTGGTTGGCTGGTCGAGCTCGTCCAGCTGGTGGATCCAGCTTTTAAGCGCGGTGTCGGTATAGTGAATTCCCTGGATGTAGGTTTCAATCGAATTTTCTTGGCCCTCACTGAAGTTGTCACCACTGATCGAATAATGATTATGCCTGTAGTAGTTTTGGTAGGGCATGTGATTCTGCATCGTCGCCACCTGAACGAACTTGCCATGGGGCTGACGACGCAGATTCAACGTGATTTCCTTATAGGTCGAATCGTCGCTGACCTTTGGATTATGGTAGATTTTTTTCGTGTAGGTCAGCTTGTCGGCACTGCCGAAGTGGTAGAACTTCGCGAAGCCGAACTTGTGGTAGACGGTCTTACGGCTATATAGATTGGCCGTGAAGGGATGGATCCCAATACTATAATTGAAGAGCTGGTTGATCGACCAGGCTCGCTTTTGGTACGGCACTAACTGAGAATACGGTGTCGGCATCGTCGGCGAGAAACTGGCGACCGCCAGCCCGGTCAGCGCCTGGTATTCCATGTTGGCGGTTCCCCCGCCGTAACCGGAACTGAGCATCAGACCGCTGGTGGTGTGCTTTTCAAGCTGGTGAAGGAACGGCAGCGGGTCGCCACCGTGGACCTTCATCCCCGGAACCCGGGATGGATCAGCAAAACTCTCGCTAAGCACGAAGACCAGGTTCTGCCGGCCAACCGTGCCGTGCTGGCGATCCTGATTGATCTTGGCGCCAACAGTCGTGTAGCGCTGCTCGATCTGGTGCATCCGGGCCGCCGAATACCCCACCGGCTTGGTCATGACGTGGACGTCGATGTTGTTGGCAAACTGGAGCAGCGTACCATTCATTTGGGCACCACGGATCTGCTTGTAGAAGTACGGAATGTCGTGGTACTTCTGCAACTGTTTAAAGGTCAGCGAATTACTGTGGTTGGCCCGGGTGAATGATCCCAGGAACAGCACGGCCACCAGTGCAACCCCGAGGCGACCCCACCAGCGCAGGCGGGGATGCCCATAGCGGTGTTCCAACCAGGCACAGACCCCTAAAAGCAGGATGGCTCCACCAACCACGGCGACGATGGTCTTACTATCGACCATCCCCAGCATTTCCTTTGGGGCGGTCAGGGTTGACATGTCGGTCGGCAGGATTGGTTCCTCCCGTGCCGCAATCTTTAGCTGACTGGCAACGATCCAGCCAATATAGAAGGCAATCGTGATTCCGCTGCTCAGCCACCAGCGATTGGTGATGGCCATCAGGACCAGGCAGATGGCAAAGATCATCAGGGTATTGATGTTGATGATTGCCGCCCGCTTAGTTACTGCCCAGGTGACCATCGTCCAGTCGTTGTTCCACAGGAGGGCGAACGATGCCACCGTCAGCAGCCACAATATCAGATAGGTCAAAAGCAGCGGCCAGCCAAATCGAATAACCCGACCGGCCCACCGTCGAATTGCCGCCCCACTGATCGTCCAGGATACGTCGGCGAATAGTCGCTCAAACAATAGCGGCAGGCCAGTGATGATGGCGGCCGTCAAAACGATCCAGCAGAGCAGCCAAGGGATCTTCGAAGCTACCGGAGCAAAGGCCAGCGGGATGCCCAGCAAGTTAAGGGTCAGGATTCCCCGTCCCAGATCGGCCAAACTAATTGCCAAGTGATGGTAGCCAACCGCCATCAGCAGCAGGACGCTGGTGATCAGCAGGAGCGGCTGACAGGGAGCGATTCCGATCAGTTGGTGCAGATGATCCACCAGCAGGCCGCGATGCGGATTATAATCAACCCGACTGTTGTGCAGCCAGATTGTCAGCGCGGTCAGCAGCCAGGAAATCAAGCCGAGCACTAAGTAGAACCAGCGAGAGAAGCGCTGCCACCAGGCACGATCGGTGGCCAGCCAGTCGCCGATCGTAAACAGAAATGCCAACCAGACCAGGCTGCGGCCCCCGGCAAAACCGAGCAGCATCTGCCAACCCAGAATTTCCAGCACCAAGAAGACACCGATGAGGGCAAGGATAACTGTTCGTCGCTGCTTGGCTTGCCAACGATGCAGAATTCGGTGAAGCACCGGTGCGGCCATCCACAGCAAGAGAGTGCCCAACCATGTGATGAAGATCTGCTGGACTAGATAGCGTTCGGTAGTGCCGCCACCACTAGGCAGCCAGTGGGCAAGTGAAAATGTTACCGCCCCCACCAGACCATAGCCCAAGGCCAGCGGCCAACGACGGTGGATCGGCCCCTGATAATACCCGACCAGCATGGGAATGATGATGGCGCTGGTTCCGCCTAGCACCTTCAGTAGTTCCCAACCGGCGAGGCCCCCAATACTCCCGGCCTGCAGCAAGCCGGTTTGCCAGTGAAGGACGGTACCCCAAAATGCCAGCAACACCAGTAGCCCATAGATCAGGAGTGGCCAGGACAGTTTTACTTTATTTCTCAAGTTAATCAAGAATCCTTTCTATTCCGAATACTTTCTTAACTTAAGTCTAACCGTTGTTTAGAAAGTACTTCACCATTCAATTTGTTACAACTGTTAACCAGCAAGACAGTGGGCAAAAAAAGTCTCCCCACCCAAGCGGGCGAGGAGACTTTTCTGGAAAGTTAGTCCTCGTAAACGTCTTCCAGCTGACCAGTCAGGCTGATTTTGTCCAAGCCGTTGCTCAATTCGTAGTGGTCGGCATCCACTTTCTTTTCGCGGTAGTCGGCGTGGGCAAATGCTGACACCAGCTTAGTCATGAACTTTTGACCGCCAGCGGCCGTTTGGTAAACCATGTGGTCAATGTACATTGGCATGTCGGTACTCTGCCGAACCATGGTGACCAGGTAAACTTGACTATCGGTCTTGCTGATTTCTGCTGTATCTTTCATTAATGACATATCGATATCCCCCTTCTCTTTACCTTTAATTATACTTGATTTATGGTAATAACCAAGCCTTTGTTATCCTAAAATGAAATATTTTCACAAACAAAAATCGGCGACCAGGTCAGACAACCTGATCGCCGATTCGTAAAACTAATCCTTCATCTTATCCTTAATTGTCTCAGCGGACTTTGCCAGCAACTCTTCTTCTTCGGCCGTCAATTTAATCTCATGGATGTCCTCAATCCCGTGGGCACCAACAACAGCTGGGTAGCCGACGTAGCAACCGTACTTCTCCATGTAAACGGAAACCGGTCCGAAGAGGTGCTTGTTGGTGAAGACCGCCTCAACCAGCAGTGCTGCGCAGGTAGCAACGCCAAAGCAGGTGTAGCCCTTACCAGCCATGATCGTGAAGGCCCCGTTCCGAATCGTGGTGGCCAGGCCATCAAGGTCAACCTTGCCCTCATCGGCCAGCTTGGTTACCGGGATCCCGTCCAGGTGAATCGTTGACCAAGCAGTAAACTGGGTGTTCCCGTGCTCACCAAGGACGTAACCATCAACGTTTTGCGGTGCCTCGTTGAAGGTCGTTCCAACCGCCCGCTGCATCCGGGCCGTGTCCAGCGAAGTCCCAGTTCCGAAGATCCGCTCATACGGCAGACCGGTTGCTTCCTGGAGAACACCCAGTACCGCGTCACACGGATTAGAAATGTTGATCAGGATGCCGTTAAAACCGCTTTCCTTGATCTTTGCACCAACCTCGCGGGCATTTTTCTTGTTGATTGGCAGTTCGGCGAACCGGTCACCAGTCCGGTTCGTGGCTTCAATGTCCCCAAATGCCGTGATCACAATGTCAGCATCGGCCAGTTCACCATAGTCATTCTGTTTGATCACCGCGGAATGATTGGTCCGCGGGAACGAGTCCCCAAAGTCATTGTACTCTGCCGCAACTTTCTTTTCGTCCTGATCAATCAGTACCAGCTCATCGGCCAGTCCCTTCATCAATAAGATGTGAGCAACGGTGGTCCCAACGTGACCAAGTCCAATAATTCCAATCTTATGCATGTAGATCACTCCTGTCTATAATGA
Source organism: Limosilactobacillus sp. (assembly GCF_022482365.1). NCBI lineage: Bacteria > Bacillati > Bacillota > Bacilli > Lactobacillales > Lactobacillaceae > Limosilactobacillus > Limosilactobacillus sp. The sequence goes on along the minus strand of NZ_JAKVPE010000001.1, from coordinate 420,163 downwards.
AAGCGGTTACTATACACTTCTATCATAACACGAAAAAGGGAACCGCCCCATGACGATTCCCAATTATAATTGCATTGTAAGACACTTGTTTAATTTCGTCTACTTCCGTAAGGCATGTCTGAGCGTTGTCACTGCATTAACCACCTGCAGTGCGGCCGCAGTGACGAGAATGGCCCGCATAAACTTGTTTTGCTTGGCTGGTTGGTGTGCTGTTTTCTTGAACATCCTAACATCCCCTTCGCAGATTCGTCCCAGTTAGTTTAGTATCTACTTTTATTTTACCACAGAAGAAAATCAATCAATGGTCGACCGAATACGATCGAGCTGGTCAATTGTCTGACGTAAAGTATCGCCAGTAGTCGCTTGATAATAATAGCGATCACCAATCAGGCTAAGGGGATGCTCAGTCAGTTCCGTGGCCACCAGATGATAAAGTGGCAGGTCGCTCCCTGGATGATGCACTAAGGCCATCGAGATGATGTATTCACTGCAATCATCCAAGCTTTGCGACTGTAAGGGAAGCAACTCCCCTGATTCAACGAAGATTTTTCTAAATTGGCTGGCACTTAACTGCTCCTGTGTCCCCTGCGCTCGCAAAAAGGCATTTTCATCAACATATGACGGCACATTTTTGCTGAGCATGGTCTGGACCGTTTCTTGCATAAAATCAACCTTGGCCATTGATATCAAGCCCGCTTTCTCTAATGCATTACTGTCTAGTTCTGGTTAAGACCGTTTCTACTTTTATCCTAACATTTAAACAAATAAGGGCGGAGACGAGATCTAGATCCCGTTCCCGCCCGCTTCAGGTTGCCGAAATTAGTAGCTTAAGAAATAATTGCTCCCTATATTAAACGATCTTTTACCCCAAAAATATTGAACCGACATTTACATTTATTCTTAATATAATAACTCTATCCCAATCTCCTTCGACAACAACTTTATTATACTATATTGTGAAATCGTTTACAACTCTGTCAAACGGATGACAATTAACTTTTTTTACTGATTTTTACTAAAGAGTAAAAGAAAAAGCATCCGGTAGAAACCAGATGCTTTCGCTAACGGTCCGTACGAGACTCGAACTCGTGATCTCATCCGTGACAGGGATGCGTCCTAAACCAACTAGACCAACGGACCAAATATTGGGCTAGCTGGATTCGAACCAGCGCATGACGGTACCAAAAACCGTTGCCTTACCGCTTGGCTATAGCCCAATATTATGTTTGCGGTAAAGCCGCAATGGAGGATACAGGGCTCGAACCTGTGACCCTCTGCTTGTAAGGCAGACGCTCTCCCAACTGAGCTAATCCTCCAAATGTCATTCCTCATGACAACAGATAATATCTTACCAAGAATCAGCTAAAATAGCAAGACCATTTGACAAATTTTGCTGCAGTTTTGCTTTTCATCTTTAACTAATAAGCTCAGTCAATTGCCAAATCGACAAGATGCCTGGGTTGGTGCAGATTAAACTAAAAGACCGTGGTCCACTACCGGATCACAGCCCAATGTTGATGTTGATTCAAATACCATTAAGGAGAAATTTAGTTATTACCAGTTGAAGCCCCACCATCGACACAGACGTTCTGGCCGGTCATGTAAGAGGCCTTTTCGGAAGCAACAAAGTAAACAGCTTCACCAATTTCCTTTGGATCCGCGGCACGCTTATTTGGAATTCCGTTCAGCAGCAATTGACCGAAGCTGCCCTCGCTGGTGTCGTCGAGAACGGCCTTGGTCATGTTGGTCCGGACCGCACCAGGTGAAACAGCGTTAACCCGAATGCCCTTGTCGGCGTAGTCCATTGCTACGGCATGGGTAAAGCCAACGATGCCGGCCTTAGCAGCAATGTAGAGCGACATTGATGGTGCCGCAACCTCGGTGCCGAGGGCGGTAATGTTGACAACCGAACCGTAGCCCTGCTTAACGAACTGCTTAATTTCGGCGCTCATTGACAGGAAGGTCCCGCGGAGGTCAACCCCCATCGTCTTATCGAAATCGGCACTGGTCAGTTCATGAAAGGCCTTGAATGTTCCACTGATTCCTGCATCATTAACCGCGTAGTCAAGGTGACCAAACTTTTCAATTGTCTCTTGAACCGCGTGATTAACTTCATCTTCATTTGCAATGTTCGCAACAATTGGTAAGGCTTCGACGTGGTATTGATCCCGAATCTCTTGAGTCTTTTCATTTAGCGTCTCAGCCCCGAGCGCAACCATTGCAACGTTGACACCGTTAGCTGCGAAAACTTCCGTGATTCCGTAACCAATTCCTGAACTAGCACCCGTAATTAAGGCAACTTTTTCGTCAGCCATGATTATCCCTCCGTTTGTGTATTAATTAACTTTACGGGTACATTGTATGTGGAATCGGTTTCAGCGTCTTTATGTGTTTTCACAAAGATTTTTGATACAATAGGACATAACAAACTCTCGTGAAGTTAAACGGAGGCAGAAATGAAATTAAATCAGGCATTATACGCCTTGGATATTCACACAACAAATTCATTGATTACAGGTATTTTAAATTGCTCAGTTGTCAACGTATCAATGGCAGGAGTAACGTTAGACAATGGAAAGCGGCTAGGCTGGGACGAACTGAAGGCCCAACCGACCCCTCAACAAATCAAAGCACTTATTGAGGACGATTACCGTGCCCTGCAGATTTTTAATAACAGTGTCCCGCAGTATCTTCGCTCCGACGACCTAAATGTTGCCCTCAACACGCTCAGCAAGCAAACCAATTGTGCAATTTTTCTCATTAATCCTTCCGGAACCATTCTCACAGCCACGAACAAGCAGATTATCGACCAACTCTTCCCTCCCCGCTTTGACAAAAAATTAATTACTCAGGCAAATCAGCTTGGTGACCAGATGAACGATCCGTTTTGCCATCGTCAATTGGGAAGATACCCGGTTGGCATTTATCAACTATTCAATCATGAAAAGCGAATCGGTCGGATCATCGTCGTCAGCAATGGTCGACTTCCTTCACTGCTCATCCGCCTGGTTATTAGCTACTACTTGGAGTTTACAATCAACGTAATTACAACAACTGAGAAGCGATCCCAGTCTAATCGACTCAATTATTCCAGCAGCCTGGAATTAGCAATCAGTGATCGAACCTTTGATAGCCCGGCTCGACGGTCGGACCTTCAACCCTTCTTAGCACGGCCAGGTGCCAAGTACTTAATTGACATCCGCCTAGAGCAGCAATTCAATGAAATCTTTCTTCGTAACCTTCTCGGCCGGCTTAATCGACTGATCCCCCAGGGAATTTACTGTTTCTTTGACCGGGATATCATCCTGCTAACCAACCTCGCACCTACTGAGCAGCTCTGTCCGCCTGAGCTTATGCAGCTCAAGCAAATCGGTGACCCCGACCGCGTTATCGTTGGCGTCAGCAGTACCTTCACCATCCTGGCGGAATTCTTCCAGGCCTACGATCAAGCCCGACTCGCGGTACAGGTCGCAAGCGAGCGCCATCAAGCCTTCCTTTTGTTTGAAGATGCTACGCCGGTGATCTTAGCTGGTTATCTCCGTGACAACCATCAGCTGGGTTTCATCAATCCCGCCCTGCGCAAGCTCAAGACGGACGATGAAAAACATCAGACTGCCTTTTTCCAGACCCTGGTCACCTACCTGTTGAACAATGGCAGCGTCAGCCGAACCGCCCACCAGCTTCATCTTCACCACAATACCGTTCTCTATCGCCTCAACCGGATCATGGACCAGTGGGACTATCACTTCGACGATCCCCAGCGTAACGCCAACTTAATCCTCGGGGCAATCTTGCTCCAGCAACTATAAAAAGGGCCGCTATCGAATTTGATAACGACCCTTTTGAGGATGAATTAATAGGCGTTAGGCTTCTTCACCAGCAACCTTGACGATTGCCTTGGAAACACCGGTCAGCTTGCCACTAACGAAGTCTTCGACATGGTCAAAGTCGAGGACATGGGAAATCAGTGGCAGCGGATCAACGGCACCGGATTGCAGCAGGGCAATGGAGTCTTCAAAGGTGTATGGGTTGATGAAGGTTCCTTGGATCTTCAGCTGCTTTTGGAAGACCTTGTAGGTGTTAACCTTGAAAGTTGAGTCAGGGTTACCAACACCGAACATCAGGACTTGGCCACCACGGGCAGCGGCTTCAACGGCTTGTTCCTGCGTTTTTGGCAGACCAACGGCTTCAACCACGATGTCGTAGGAGTCGGCCTTGACTTCTTCGGGGTGCTTAACGTTGTTGATGGTCTTGAAGCCAAAGTGCTTCTTGTTGTTTTCCAGCTTTTCTTCGTTGGAACCAGCCAGGGTAACTTCGTGAACACCACGGGACTTCAGAATCTGGGCGATCAGTTGGCCTTCGAAACCATCACCGATAACGATGGCGTTCTGGTATGGGTGAGTTTCCAAAAGGTCAACCCCGTGTTCAGCACAGGAGATTGGTTCGATTACGGCAGCAGCTTCCAGGGAAACGTTGTCCGGAATGTGGTAAACAACTTCTTCGGGAGCGGTGAAGTATTCTTCAAAACCACCGTCACGGGTAACACCAACGGCATCCAGGTGTTCACACAGTTCTGGGCGGGATGACCGGCAGAACTTGCACTTGTGGCAGTAAACGTTCGGGTCAACGCTAACCCGGTCGCCCACCTTAAAGTTTTCAACGGCACTGCCGACTTCGGTAACGACCCCGGAGTTTTCGTGGCCTAAAACAATCGGTGGAACAGCGTCGGCAGAACCCGGCAGGCCACCGTACAGGGCCTTGTCGGTACCACAGATACCAGCCCAAGCAGTGTGAATCAGCACTTCGTTCGGCTTAACTGCTGGCTTATCGTAATCTTGAACTTCGAGCTGCTTTAATCCAGTTAAAACTAATGCCTTCATTAGTAAATCCTCCTAATTAATCCTTAACAATTTCACAAAATTCGATGGTTTCATCGTTGGGACCGGTGATGTTGAAGAACTTAATCCCGTGCTTCCAGAAATCGAGGTGTTGAACTTCGGCTTCCTTGACAGCAAAGCCCTCTGCCTTAGCGGCCTTGAAGGCGTTGTCGGCATCCTCAACGTTCAGTGAAATGTGGTTGATTGCACCGGTTTGGTGAACGGCACCATCACTATCCCAGATTTCCAGCATCAGGTGGGCGGCCTTCATGAAGGTCACCTGGTGTCCCTGGTCATCGGTGTCGAACTGGCCCTGCTTCTTGAAGCCCAGTTTTTCCCAAAAACGAATTGTTTTGTCCATATCATCAGTTGGAATCCCAACGTGTGCCAGGTCGTCAAAGTAACCGGCCAAGCTCTTATTAAATGCCATTGAAAGCCATCTCCTTGAGTGAGTTTGTGAATTCTTTCTCTTTCGACGCTTTTATAATACTTGTTTTTGCTTTCTATGTCAACCGGTTGACATAGAAAAATTGAAAAACATTAGCGGCGAATATTGCGCAGCAAGAATCTGCCATTTGGAAATCACCCTTTATCATTTGTAGAACTAGTTATTATTGTGAATAAGAAAGCTTGTGTGCCAAGCGTTTGACAAAATTTGAAAAATTCCTTCAGGTGGCTTGATTACTTTGGTACGATGCGCTATCTTATTTAGTTGGAAAATTCGGATTGAGAAAAGCCTTTGGAATTTGGCTTTTAATTTTGATAGAAAAGGATGATGATATCGTGAATAAGGAAGAATTTGTCAAGCGCCTCCACAAAGCAAAAATTTTTGGCAACACCGCCACCATTGCCTGCCTCGTGATGTATACCTCTTACATCGGGCAGATTATTTCCAATCTTTCCGGTCACCCGGTTTCGCCTGTCCAACCAGTCTGTGCAGCGATCAACGCAACGCTCTGGGTGGCCTACGGTTGGGTCAAGCCTGAAAAGGATTGGCCGGTCATCATCGCCAACTTCCCAGGAATCATCTTCGGCCTTCTGACCTTTATTACAGCCTATGTTCATTAAAATAAACGGCAGCGAAGAATTTCACTGCCGTTTTGCTTTAGCCAAAATCAATTTTATCCAACATGTGCTCACGACTGACCTGGTCGAGGCCGAGATAAGCCAAGGTCATCGCCTCACTGGAATGGTTGAGCAGCCGCATTACTAGCCCAATATTGTAGTTGCTCTGGACGTAGACCCGGTAGGCTCCGGTTTTGCGCATCGTGTGGGTACCCAGGTAATTAATGTCCAGCAGCTCCCCTACCCGGTGCATGACATTGTAAAATTGCCGCTCGTCGATATGTTTGTCTGGACGGGACGTCGATGGGAAAAGCCATTCGGTCGTTCCCTCGTACCGGTTGCGCTTCAGCCACTGCTGGTAAATCGCCAAATCATTAGTGACCGGTCGCAGGTAGAGAGTATTGGGCTTACCGGTTTTCTTATCTTTGATGAAGGCGTGCTGACGGACCGCGCCATAATCGTCGAATACATCGGACTGCTTAAGACGCAAGACATCGCTGACCCGCAGGAGGGTGGCCTTCCCCACTTGAAAGATTGTATAATTGCGTCGCCCGGCCTTGAAGTTATTCAGCAAGGTGTCCTGAACTTCGGCGAGAACATTGGAGTCCTTGATTGGTAGTACTAATTGTCGCATCTTTGTTTGCCTCGATCACGTGTTATTTATTTAACTATAACACATAGTTTGACACCTAGCCTTGACCTGAGTGCCAATCCAATTAAAATGAAGACATTAAGAGTTGAAAGAGGGCTGCGATTCTGCAAAAGCCAAAGCAAATTTTCCAATTTATCTTCCTATTTATAGTCGGCCTATTGATTGGCACCGGCTGGGCTAGTTATCATGATTTTCATCAAGCACAACTGGAACGACTTCATTTTGCCCAACGTGACCATCGTCCAGCTAGTGAGATCGGTGGCCTACCGGGCAAGCAGTATCGGAAACTGGCACAGCTTAATTATCAGTCGGGTGCCAATCCGGTGGTTCAAGTTAATCATGGTCGATCAACACTCAACCCAAAGTCGTGGCGTAGCAATAAGGTCATCTACCAGCAGCTCGACAGCTTGCACCGAACGGCGAGTTCCAACACCGCCTTCCTCAATTGGCACAATCAGGCTAATACAAGCCTCCGAACGCGGCAGACAATTGAGCCAAGTGGCTGGCACGCAAATCAGAATGGAAATCTGATCTATAACCGTGGTCACCTAATTGCCTATTCACTGACGGCGGGGATTGATCAAAGCACTGGGAGATATCGGTCCAATCCCGTCGGTGACCAGGATAACCCCCGCAACCTTTTCACCGAAACCGATTTTACCAACCAGATGCTTCAAACAATTTACGAAGCGCGGGTACGACGAACACTTATCCAGGGCAAACACGTCGTTTACCAGGCCACCCCGATTTTTCGTGGGAAGGAACTGATGGCACGGGGAATCAATCTCCAGGCTATTTCAACGGATGGCAGCTTGGATTTTAACGTCTTCCTGTATAATGTCGAACCGGGAACCCGCATTGACTACCAAAATGGATCTTCCACTAGTGATTCGCAGATGAAAATTCCAGTGCCCGTCGAATCACTGGATGAATCCGGGGATGAAAGCACCCGTTCAATGGATAACGGTTCATTGAAAGTGATCGATCACTACGTTCGACCGACCGCAAGCAGCCCTCGTCACTACACACGGGTAAAATGAAATAATTATTAACAGCCGTGAAGCCAAAACTTTACGGCTTATTTGTTATGTAAACTAAGCGGATAAATCAGTAAATGCAGATAAATACTGATCTTCCTTTAGAAATACTGATTTGACTGTTCCATAGTCGGAATATTGTTGATACCCTATGGGTGAAGGGGGCAAATCAAATGACCAGTCAGGAAAAACGTCTGAAAGAGATTATTCAAATCCTTGAGCAAAAAAATCAGTTGACGACCCGTGAGATCATGAAAGAGTTTGGCATTTCATTTGACACTGCTCGACGAGATATCATTCGGCTGACGAATACCGGACGGGCAGTTCGTTTTCACGGTGGCTTGATGAAACTCGAGCATGATAATGTGCCTGGGTTCAGCGCTCGTCGCCAAATCCAGTCGCCCCTGAAAAAGCAGTTAGCCAAACTAGCACTGGAATTCATTCGTTCCAATGGTTGCTATTTCGTTAGCAGCTCCACGACCCTCTTGCAGTTTTGCCAGCTATGTCAGGGAATGAATATTACGATCGTAACTAATTCGATTGACAATGCCGTTCAAATGCTGACCAGTGACTACCCACAGGTCATTTTGCTTGGCGGGGCGTTGAATAAGGAAAACCACTACACCTATTCTCCAGAAACGATCAATCAGTTGGACAATTATAATTTTGACATGGCGCTATTCGGCACCTCGCGGCTAACCGACCAGGGTGCTTTTGTCGTGAATGGTACCGATGCCGCCACGAACCGCAAAGCAGCTCAGCAGGCACAATCGCGTTTGCTAGTTGCAGAAAAGCATAAATTTGCTGCAGCCAATTCATCGCCGCACCGCATCCTCAAACCTGATCAAATCGATATTTTAGTTACGGATCAACCAGTAAGAAAAGATTATCAAAACTGGTTTGGCTCGGGGCTGACCGTTCGATACCCGGAAAGGAGCAATTGAGAATGATTAAACACATTTTCTCCGATATGGACCATACTCTCTTAAACGAGGCTGGGCAGTTAACCCCAGCAACAATCGAGACAATCAAAGACTTGACAATTCCTTTTACCTGCGTTTCTGCCCGGGCACCTCATGAGATGCTCAACGCAATTGAGCAGTTAAAGTTAACCGGTCCGCAGATTGCCTTTAATGGTGGCCTCATCTTTGAAAACGTAAGTGGCCAGATTGAGTATCTTTATCGGCAGCCAATTTCAAATAGTGATGTCAGCAAAATAATTGCCACAGTTCATTCACAATTTCCTGATACGTCATTAAGCTGGTACAGTCAGGATGGTTGGTTTACGTACAAAATTGATGCAGGGATTAAATATGAATATTCATTGACGGGATTCCCGCCACAGGTTGTCGATACCCCAGCCCATCAGCAAGCAGTATTTAAGATTATGATTATTGAAGCTCGGCCAGCCATTAAATCAAGAATTCGCCAGGCCGTCAAAAACCTGGGGTTGAATAATATCGTTGCTAAATCAACCGGTGCTGCTTACTATGAGGTGACAGCACGGGCAGCAACCAAAGATAAGGGTGTCCATTTTATTCAAGAACGAGAAGGACTTCTTAAAAATGAAACAATGGCGTTTGGCGATGGTGAAAATGATCTCCCACTATTAGAAGCAGTTGGTACTTCGGTTGCGATGGGAAATGCCTTGCCGGCGGTCAAAAAAATTGCCACCAGGGTCACGGGCTCTAATGAAGCTGATGGAGTTGCCATAGAACTGGAGAAATTAATTGCTGACGGTTATCATCTATAATTTAGTTTACATAATATATGTCGTGACGATTAAAATAAAAATGGACCGTTTGGTGTTAATTTTGCGGTTAAAATAGTCATTAAAAGTGGCGTAATTTGTAGATGTTATTATTCAGATTTATGTAGAAATAACACTTCTGCATTTTCCTGTTCGAATTCATGCCGATAAATCAGCGTTTTTGAAGTGTTATTATATACAAATAACACCTGTTTTCGGCGCCGTTTTGGCTAGATTGAGGCCAAAAACGAGAAATGCCGCTCAGGCGAAATGAGACGATCAACTACCCGTCTTAACTAATTTCGTTTCGTCTGAGCGGCAAATTTTGCTTTTCGAAAATACAATTGGTAATTACAATAATTCTTCTGCCATTTTGATAAAAGAAGACTATAATGATAATTGAACAGCGTCCTTAGTGTAAAGGATAGCACATGAGATTTCGGTCCTCATGATCCGGGTTCGATTCCCGGGGGACGCATTTTTGAAGACTTTTTATAAACGTTATTTATATAACATAGCGACATTCTCTCAACAAGAAAATGCCGCTGTTTGAAATATATACATATTTGTAATATTAGTTGCCGAGCTGGTCAATCATTTTGTCATTGAAGGAACTTCACATCTGTGGTGCGCAATTAAGATCCGTCATACTTAAGCATGCCTTTACCTAGACTCAATACTTGAATAGACAATTTTTCGTTTTAATTGCCACTCATCCAAGCATGGGTCATTCCATTCATGTTATCCCATATTTCCGCGAAGCCATCCTGATTTTTCAGGTCATTCACTACATTCTCAGCATTATTTGGATCCTGACGAATCTGGTTGACCGCATTATTGACACTTTCAAGTGCATCGCGCGTTTGTTCATCTGTTGTTTGGTTTGCCAGCTGTTCATTTTTGTTCTCTATTGTGTCCAAGCGCTCATCAAACTCCTGTCCATTATTGTTTTGATGATATTGATTGGCAGCCGCTTTAATTTCAGCTAGCTCTTGAGCGAGGCGATCATCAACTTCACGGTTAGACAAAGTTGAAGCAGAGCTAGCTTGAACATTCGAATTCCGTGAACCATTTGGGCCTTTGTTTTCATTGCTGTTTGCAGCACTATTTGTACGATCACTTATTTCGCTACTTTTTCTTTTCTTTTGCTTAGCTTTAGAATCTTTACTTTCGGCCGAGCTCGATTGCTTACTTACACTCCTGGACAAAGTTGAAGCATTTTGAGACTGACTATTGCTCGTACCTATCTTGAGGCCAATAAAGGCGACAGCAATACAGGCAACTATTATCATCACGATTGCCCAAGCTGCTTCACGGGGAGTCATGTTTCGCCGCGGCCGTCCAGGTCCCCTAAAATTAAAGTGAGAAGAAGAGCTGGGCCCTACATGACGTCCTTTATAAACATAAGGAGTTTTAGTTCTCATTCCATTTTTGCTGCCGAATCGCCGTCCCATAATATTCCCTTCTTTTTATATGGCCCGATTCATGTCAGACATTTCTTTTATAAATTTTGACACATTTATCTTTTCCAATCATTCTAAGACCATTAATTGCGTTTACATAGCTTGTCATGCTCAACGTAAATTGAGCTATCTGCCTTCTAAATGCTATTCGAATACAATATTCAAACCATCGATCAGATCCGTATAATCATAGCTGAAATTTTGCTCTAGAATATACATAAATATTGTAATCGTTTCCTTAAGCATAACAGAGATAATCAAGGACGTCCATTGATCCTCAACAAAGATCTTATTCATATTTAAGCTCCTTTTCGCTGGATCCGGTAGACCAATTTAAAAGAAGTGAGATTTAATAAACGTCTATTCAGGATAATGATTATTCTGAAAGATTAAATTGAAATTACGCATCAAACATTATGTAAACTTATTTTGTGTATTAAATCGTAATCATAATATTGGACTCACTAAAGATTAGCTTTCAATCCACTACTTCTGACTGTAATATAGGAAGAAAAAACGAAAGGAGCACTTACAATGACCAAATGGCGCTACGTGGCGATTGACGTCGACGGGACACTGCTCGATGATCAAGACCACTTCGCTGCTGACCGACTTAATCGCGATGTTCAGCAATTGGCTACTCGAGGGGTGATGTTTATCGTTGCCAGCGGTAACAGCTATGATGCCCTGCAGACAATTTTTCATCCCTGCCCGGCTGTCCAAAATTTTGTGGCCGAAAACGGGGGTAGAATTATCGTCAACGGCAAGGAAAGCTTCAGCCAGCCCCACGAACGCAAAACCATCGCCAACCTGCTCGACTACGTGAATGGAATTGTTCCTCAACCGGACCTCCTCTCTCTTTCTGGGGCACGGCAAACTTTCATTGCCGAACGCTTCCGCGACGTCCCGGTCCCCTACTACCCGCACCATGCTTATTTTTCACGGCTTGCCGACGTTAATGAGCCAATCTATAATCTTAACCTTAATTGGTACCTCCATCATCCCCCGTTAGCGTGGATTCACAATCTCGTTCGTCAAATCAATCGCCATTTCCCCAAAGTGCACGCTACCTATAGCGGCGCCTGGGGCATTGACATTCTCCCGGCCGGCGTCGACAAGGCCGTCAGCCTCACCCAACTAATTCACTCTACCGGTGGAGAAATGCATGAGTTAGTTGCCTTTGGTGACACTTCCAATGATCAGGAGATGATTGCTGAAGCCGGTTGTGGTTACGCCATGAAGAACGCCACCCCCGACCTGCTCGAGCTCGCCGATCGCACCACCCAGTATGACAACAACCACGATGGCCTGTTGCGAGAAATCGAACAGCTTTTTCAGCTAAAATAATGCACCGATATTATGTAAACTAAAACTTCATATCAACATCAAAAGGCATTCCTGCGCTCTTGCAAGAATGCCTTTAACATTAGTAGACGGCCCCGTCGTAGAAGTCAAAGCCGGGCCGGTTAAAATTATATGATGACAGTTCGGACATCTTAATAAAGTTATCCGCAATGCCCCAGCTCATCAGGTTGATGGGCTTACCGAAGTCCTCGTCTGGAATAACCACCGTGATGTACTTGCCGAGGGCGCTGGCCATGCCTAGCTCAACCCCCATTCCAACGTCTTCTTCCTCGGGGATGTAAACGGCCAGGACCATGTCGGATGTGGAAACGCCGACCCGATCACCGTTGTAAGTTGCCGTCGCCCATTCCTTATCTTCAAGCAATTCCGGGTGTTCGTCAACCCGCAAATTCTTGTACTGGTGCTGCAATGGAATGTAAGAATTCTCAACATCAATCGTTGAATTTTCCTGAATAGCTGCCATTGCTTGCTTGTAGGCCTTGTTTTGCTTGTCCGTGAACCAGCCGGCACAGAAGTAAACTGTCTTTGCTTTTTGCATAAGGATCTCCTCCACATAATATGAATGAATTAGCGACCATTTATATAAATTTTGCACATTCTGCGCTCATCTAGTGAAAGCCCATTCATTTAACTTCACACTACAAAATTACTTATATAACGTCACTCTTCATTTCTATTTTAGCGAAAAAATGACTATAATAATATAGTTTGTGCAAAAATTATTTATTTTGGAGGAGAGTCTACTTTGAAACAGCGACACGCTCTTGAATTCGACCTTTTTATTCTTTTCCTAATGGGAACGTTGATTGCGGTCATGATGTGGTGGGCCGGCCTATACTCCGTCAATGCCTCTACTGCCATTCTCGTGATGATGATCCTGGGGATGGCCACCGGCCTGTTGATTCCCAGCATCCTAGTTACTTGGCTGATCATTGGCCTAACCACCATCGGCTGCGCCATCTTGCTTTTTGGTTACGTCGTGATGCCATTCTCACTTAAGCTTGCGCTGCTACTGGCCTTCCCGATCTGCGCCAGCTTTGATGTTATCAGCCGGCACCGCCTTGCACGCTGGCTTTGGATTGACCGCGACCGCCAAGCCGTCGAAAGCTACGTCGAACACTACGATCCGGTCACCAAACTGTTGACCAAGTATAACGCTGCCAAGCGCTACGCAAAGGAAATCAAGTTTATTAAAGATGACCCCCAGGGGAACCTGTCGATGTACGTGACTGCCATTCACCTTGCCCATGGAAACCAACTGCGCCAGTTCCATGCCCACGAGTACGACCGCACCGTTAAGGAAATTGCTGCGGTTCTTAAGAAGTATCGGCGACCGTCAGAGGCCCTGTTCTACATGGGGAATGCCACCTTTTTGATTATCTCCTATAACTTTTCTCGAGAGGCCTATGACTACCAAAATCACCTGACTCGTGATCATCTTGCCGATCTCAAAATCATGGGTTCGACCCCGCAGTTTAAGTGGGGTGCCAAGCGGGTCGATCGAAAGTCGGCAGCCGCCTTCCCAGAGTTGCATGACGTCATGCGCCACATCGGTCGTGATATGGAAACCGATCTGGTAGTTGAGTACTTAAAGGAGGATGACTAAAATGACGAGCATCTTCTTTTGGGTAGCAACGGTCATCACCGCGATCTTTTTTATCCTGGTTCTAGTGCTCTTTGTCTGTCAGTGGGTGATCTACACCCGCGTGGAGAAGACAATGCTGCGCTATGATCATTTTCAGCAGAAAAAGGAGGAGCGAAACTGATGGTTGAAGAAATATTAATGATTATCACCTTGGTTTCCATCTGGTTCTCTCTTCTAATGTCCACCACGACACTGGGTGGGGCAACGGTCTTTTGGCTCAAGCACAGCACCAAGCTGGTGAAGATTACTCCCCTTTCCCGTTACCCCCTGATCACGATTGTCGTTCCCGCCCACAATGAGGAGGTCGTGATCGCCCAGACAACCAAGGCGATCCTTGACCTCCACTACCCGGCCGATCGAGTAGAGCTGCTGCTTTTCGCGGATAATTGCGCCGATCACACCGCACAGGAAATGCGGCGAGTACTTGCCCTTCCCCAATACAGGAGCCGCAATGCCCGGGTGATCGAGCGGACCGGGACCGGCGGAAAGGCTGGGGTCCTCAACGAAGCGCTGGAAATGGCTCAGGGCGAATTCATTGGCGTTTACGATGCGGACGCCATGCCGGAGCAAAATGCCCTCTACTTCCTGGTGAAAAAAGCCCTCGAAAATCCCGATCGTTACATGGCTGTCTTTGGTCGCAACAAGACACGGAATGCTCAGCAGAATTTTCTGACCCGGTGCATTAACCAGGAAATCGTGGTCACGCAACGCATTCAGCACTGTGCCATCTGGTTCATGTTTAAGATTGGCCGGATTCCTGGCACCAATTTCATCATTAAACGGGAATTTGTCAAGTCGATCGGCGGCTGGCGTAACGGGGCCCTGACCGAGGACACGGATATCTCATTTAAGATCATGCAGAGTGGCAAACTGATTGCCCTGGCCTATAATTCCGAGGCCTTTCAGCAGGAACCGGAACGATTGCACGACTATTACTTTCAGCGCCTGCGCTGGGCAAAGGGAAACTACCAGGTTGTGATCCATAACTTCCGCCATCTCTTTGATCACAGCAACTGGCGGGTCAAGCTGGAAACCTTCTACTATTCCTGTACCTTCTTTTGGTTCAATGCTGCCATCGTTTTGTCTGATATCATCTTTATTGCCAACGTGATCACCCTGATCGCCCGACTCTTCATCCCCGGATTGACGCTCCCCTTTACCTTCGGAGAGAGTAATATTCTAATGATGCAGCTGCTGTTATTGAACTGGTTGCTAATGATCATTCTCTACATCTTGCAGATTTCGATTGCCATGGCAACCCAGTATGGACAGGCAACGACCAGCCAGGTTTGGCTCGCCCTGGCCTCCTACTTCACCTACTCGCAGCTCTTCATCGTGGTTTCGATTCATGCCATCTGCTCGGTAACGATGGACGCTCTCTTCCACCGTAACGGCAACGTCTGGGTCAAAACGAAACGTTTTAATGATTAAGGAAGAAAACATGAAACATTCAAGATATTTATGGATTCTGCTGGGGATCATCACCCTGATTTATACCGCAACCCTGGTAACCATTCGGCTCGAAAATCCCAAATCCATTCAGAAAACCACCTATACCCGCTGGCAAGAGGCCTATGTCATCAACCAGACCAAGGAGCGAGCCTTCGTTAATACCAGCAATAATCGCCGCAAGCCCGTCGCCCTTTCTGAAGGTCAGGGGTACGGCCTCTGCATCACGGCCTGGGCCGGTGAGAAGGGGTGGGCGCAAGAAAAAGATTACCGCCACCTGCTTAATTACTACCTTGCCCATCGTGATACGGTCAAATCGCACCGGAACCATTTGATGGCCTGGCGACAAGCATCTAAGAAAGGCAAGTGGACTAGCCAGGCCAACAGCGCAACCGATGGGGACCTCTTCATCGCCGCCTCCCTCCGATCCGCGGCGAAGGTTTGGCCACAGCACGCCAGTTACTACCGTCAGCTGGAGCAAAAAGTGTGCGCCGATATCCTCCACTACGAATACAATCCACAAACCCGGTCGCTAACGGTTGGTGACTGGGCAACGGCCGATTCCAAATATTACCGCCTAATGCGGACCTCCGACGTTGCCCCAAGCTTTTTCGACCAGTTCTACCAACTTTCCCACGATCGGCGGTGGCGAACCGTTAAGAACGGCATGCTGGACCACCTGCTGACCCTCAGTAAGCAGCACAAGACCGGTCTCGTCCCGGACTTTGCCTGGGTTGGCAGGCATTCGGCCAAGCCGGTCCGACCAAACGCGGTTGCCGGCAAAAACGATGGCAACTACTCTGCTAACGCCTGCCGGGTACCGATGATGCTAGCGGACTGCAAGGATCCGCGGGCCCAGAAGGTGCTGACGAAGATGATGAAGTTCTTTGCCCATCGCCAGTACGTCACCGCTGGCTACCGACTAAACAGCAAACAGCTGAACCACTACCAATCCGACAGCTTCAGCGCCCCAATCTTCTATGCCGTCAGCGCCAACCGGGGCCGCGGCTATGACAACCTCTTTGAAAGCCAGAAGCACATCTTCGCCAAGCCACTGACGAAACACAACTATTATGACGCAACGCTTACGACAATTGCCGCGCTGAAAGGAATGAGATAATTGAAAAAGATAATGCTTGTCTTCGGCACCCGTCCGGAGGCCATTAAGATGGCGCCGGTCGTCAAGCAGTTGGAAAAGGAACCGGACCTGACGCCAATCGTCGTGGTAACCGGCCAACACCGGGAAATGCTTCAGCAGGTGCTCGACGTTTTCAAGCTCCAACCGGACTACGACCTCAAAATTATGCATCAAAGCCAAACTCTCACAATGATAACCAACAAGGTGCTGTCCGGACTGGATGAAATCCTTAACCAAGAAAAGCCAGATCTCCTATTGGTTCACGGGGACACCACGACCACCATGGCCGCCAGCCTCAGTGCCTTCTATCACCATGTTCCGATCGGGCACGTTGAGGCGGGACTGCGGACGTGGAACCTGGCCGCACCGTTCCCGGAGGAGGCCAATCGCCAACTAACCGACGACCTCACCACGCTCTACTTTGCTCCCACCCCACTCAGTCGGGAAAACCTGCTCAAGGAGAACCACCCAGCCAAACAGATCTTTGTCACCGGAAACACGGCGATTGATGCCCTTCACTACACGGTCAGTCAGGACTACCATCATGAGATCTTAAGCAAGATTCCGGATGATCACCGCATTATTTTGTTGACTATGCACCGGCGGGAAAATCAGGGATCACCGATGGAAGAAGTCTTCAGAGCTGTCCGGGATGTTGCCAGCCAGCGGCCCCAGATCGACGTGGTTTACCCGGTTCACCTCAGTCCCCGGGTCCAGGAAACGGCGCACCGGATCTTTGATGGCGTGGCGAACGTTCACCTGATCGACCCGCTTGACGTCCTCGACTTTCATAATCTGGCGGCCCGAAGCTACTTTATCATGACCGATTCCGGTGGTGTTCAGGAAGAGGCCCCATCCTTAAACAAACCGGTTTTGGTTCTCCGCGATGCTACCGAGCGGCCCGAGGGGGTTACCGCCGGCACGCTGAAAGTCGTCGGTACTGACTACCATCGGGTTAAGGCGGCGATGGAACATTTGCTCGATGATCCTCAGGAATACAAGCAAATGGCAGAAGCCAAGAATCCTTACGGTGATGGCCACGCGGCCGAGCGCATCGGCCAAATTTGCCATGATTATCTGATTAAATAAAACAACGCCAGCCCACGAGCAAATTACTAGTTCGAGAGCTGGCGTTAGTAGTTTAAACCGGCTACTTAGCATCCGGAAAATCGGTAATTGCCTTGGCAAGCCGCTTCATCCCATCCTCGATCTGCTTGCGCGGATAGGCGATATTGATTCGGATAAAGTCGCCACCATTACCGTGGTAGTAAGTCCCCGGATTGATGATCAGACCCGTATCTTCACGGATAAAGTCAGCCAGCTGCTGGCTATCATCGCTCAGGGCACTGGTGTCAATCCAGAGCAGGTAGGTGGCCGTCCCCGGAACCAGGTGCAGTTCCGGCAGATTCTGCTTGATGAATTCGGCAACGTATTCCTTGTTGCCACGCACATAATCCTTCAGTTGGTGAAGCCAATCCGCACCGTGACGGTAGGCTGCAATGGTCGTCGGGATGGCTAGCAGGTTTGGCTCGGCCACCTCATACTTGTTGATGGCCCGGTCGAAGCGCTCCCGCAGGATTGGATTCGGCACGATCCCGGTGGCCGAGTGCAGGGCCGCCAGGTTGAAGGTCTTACTGGTCGAAACCAGGGTAATCAGGTTGGTCGTCAAATCGGTTGGCAGCGAGAAGGCCGGGGTGTAATCCGCCCCTTCCAGTACCAGATCGCCGTGAATTTCATCGGAAATCACGATCACCCCGTGACGCTTGGCAAGGGACAAGATGCGTTCCAGTTCATCCCTGGTCCAGACGTAGCCGGTCGGGTTGTGAGGGTTGCAAAGGATCATCAAGGTGGTCAACGGGTTGGCCAGCTTGTCCTCCAGGTCGTACCAATCAACCTGGTAGGTGTGAGTTTCGTTGTCGTAGAGCTGCTGGCTGGCAATGACGTGCCGGCCGCTGTTGATGATCGAGTTATAGAAGGTGTTGTAGACCGGCTCCATCAGCAGGACGTTGTCGCCCTCGTGGCTGAAGTGGTGAACGCTGGCCGTCAGGGCCGGAATGACCCCGGTCGTGAAACGCATCCAATCGGTCTCGGCATGGGCGTGGTGTTCGCTTTGGTACCAGTAGGCAACGGCCTCATAGTATTCCTTGGTTGGGTACTCGTAGCCAAATGCCCCCTGGTCGATCTTTTTCTTCATGGCATCCGTGATTTCGGTGGCCGTCTTGAAGTCCATGTCGGCGATGGTCAGCGGCAGCTCGCCCTCCTTGATATGCCACTTTTCGGAATTGGTAGCGCGCCGGTCAAGGATCGTGTCAAAATCATATTTCATTATCCATGCTTCCCTTCTAGTGTTGCTTGATGTGCTGGTCGGAATCATCGTCAGTCACGATGGTCGTCTTGCTGGGGTCGATCTCGTTGGGATCCATGATGATTTCATCGA
The DNA here is from genome assembly GCF_022482365.1 of Limosilactobacillus sp. Classification (NCBI taxonomy): domain Bacteria; kingdom Bacillati; phylum Bacillota; class Bacilli; order Lactobacillales; family Lactobacillaceae; genus Limosilactobacillus; species Limosilactobacillus sp. Next base: position 401,285 of record NZ_JAKVPE010000001.1, on the reverse strand, counting down.
TGTGGCGGGCCTTAATCCGTCCGCTGATCGGGTTCTTAACGCTCATGATCGCGGAATCGATTTCGGCATCAATGTTCTCACAGTATTCAAAGGCTAAATCCGTCCGCAGCAAGCGGCAATTCTTCATCGTCAAGTTCTTAGTGTAACAGAGCCCCTGATCACTGATGATCGTGCAGTTAATCAATGTAATGTGGTTGGTATTCCAGGCGAGGTATTCACCGTTTAAGACCGAGTCGTAGACAACCACGTTTTCGCAGTTCCAGAAATTGTCCTTGGTGACCATCGTTGAGTTATGAACCTCAACGTTCTTGGCCCCGTCAAAACCGTAGTTCCCGATCAGGTTCAGGTGATCGGCGTAGACGTTCTCGCTGTTCATGCCGAAGTAGTCGCCAGTGGCCTGGACATTTTCCATGCGAATGTTCTTACAGGACCAGAGCGTTTCTGCGGCATCCCCGAAGTGAACGTTCTTCAGGTTCACCCCGTCGCAGCGCCGAAACTGCTTAGGGGCCTGGATTGCGCTGTTGGTCACTGTGATGTCATCAGTGTACCAGATCCCGGAGCGCGACATAGTCTCCCAAATAGTATTGTCGACTTTGACGTGTTTGTCATACCAAAGTGGGTATTTCCACTGGAAAACCACCCCGTCGAGCTCTAAGTCGTGACCATTCTTCAACGGGGGCTCCCCTTCTCCAAAGGTCGTTCGAATCAATTGGAGGTCGTGCGCCCCAAAGAGTGGTCGCTCCCCATCAAAATACTGATCAACAATTTGCTTCATCGCTAAAAGTCCCTCTTTCGCGTTTTAAAATTATGACTATATTTTAGTAAGAAGGGCTCCTAAAGTAAAATGTTTACACTTGATAAATTTTACCTAATGCTTCCGCAGGGCTTCGGCGAGCAGCTGTTTTGCTGCCGCTGGGACCGTCAGTTGATGCTGATCGGCATAGTTCTTGAGTAACTGGTAAGTCGCCAGGTCATCCGGACCGCGCCAGATTAAGCCGGTCACCTGACCGTGTTCTTTTTGCATACCTACTGCTCCTTTCCCCAGAGAATCTGCCGGATCTGCCGCAGGATCAGGGGTCGATCGTGCAGCTGCGTGTGGGACGTGTTCCGGTAGTTTTTCTGGTGGTATTCAATTGTTGGGTGTGACTGGATCAGTGCCTTCAGCATCTCCGACTGGATATGGGGAACGGAACCATCCGTAACCCGGCTCCCCTCCTTTGTGCCCATCAGGTTATAGATAATCACCGGATAGTTGACCTGCCAATTCTTCATCTGGTGGTAAAGCCGCTGGAAGTTCTGATCTTTGGAATGGTGAATGAGCGGGTAGTGGTAGGACAGCCGCTCCGGCAGACTTTCCTCCACCGGAACCCCGAGGAAGACCAGTTTGTGCAGCTGGAGGTGGTGCTGAAGCCACTTGGAACCCATGTAAGCGTGGATGAATTCGGTCCCGCCATACGAATGGGCAATGACGTTGGTCCGCTTAATTCCGTAGTGGGTCCGCAAATAAATTAGGACGTGACGCAGCTGGGTAACCTGGGGATGGTATGTTCCGCTATAGTTCCAGTCAAACAGCACCTGGATCAGGGCGTTCTTTTGCCCGTGCCAACTCCCGCTGACCCGGATGTGATTACGCGGTGAAACCCAAACGGTCATCACTTTCTGGGCGACGTTTTGCCGCTGATAGGTCTTAATCAGCCGGTTGTAGGTAACCGTGTTGCCACCCCAGCCGGGGATGAGCAGCGTTGGTACCCGGGAATAATGAGTATCATCCCGATAGGCATGCGAATTGAGTGTCTGCCCGGCAGTCCCCCGCAGAAGGAAGGCCTGGGTTAACACGAGGACGAGGCATAATCCCCCCAGCCCGTAGCCAATAAATTTGCCAATTTTATGGAGACGTTGCATCTAATCAGCTCTTTTCACCATTTCGTCTATCATTATTATCGCGCAAGTTCGCCCGGTTGGTGAATAAAATCAATTAAATTTAAAACAAAACGTGACAAAGCGGATAATTGCTTTGCCACGTTTTGGCCTTAACCGAATAACCGGGCCCAAAAGCCCTTCTTTTTAACTGGCTTTTCTTCTTGCGAGACAGTTTGTTGGTCATCATTTGTCTCTGGGGATGATGTTTCAGAGCTCGTCTCGGAATTCTTAGCATATGGGTTGCGCTCTCCAATCCACTTGAAGAAGTCCGGGGCCTTGATCTCCACGAACTTCCCCCGCTTACCGTTAATGCCGTCGACGCAGAGTTCGATCGGCAGGGCGTTCCGGTACTTCTCGATGCTATCGGCCGAGAAACCGTTAAAGGTATTGAGCTTGGAGATGTCAAACAAGAGACTGTCGTCGGCCTCGCGATACTTGAAGTCGTCGGCCTGGGTGACATACAATTTCGCCCAGCTATTCCGGGAGCTCTCCTGGAAGTCATCGCAGATCTGATCCGCAAAGTAGGCTGGCACTTCCATTCCGGCCATCTTGTAGTAGTCCCGGAAGATCTGCCGGGTGTTTGACAGGAAGTCAAGCTGGCCGTTAGCGGTGTTGAAGTCCCGCCATGGGGTCTCATCGTCCTCAAGCAGGTTAGCCATCCGCATTACGAAGTCCTTGAAGAGCGTGTTGTTGAGGGTCTGGCGAACGTTGTAGATGTACTTGTTAGCCTCGCCCTTTTGCCGGTCGTCGATCACCTTATCCATCTGCAGGTAGTAGGTTCGTCGTGCGGTTTCACGAAGCATCGTAAATCCGGAATCGTAGTTGGTCGTCCCAATTAAGGGTGCGATTGGGTGGGGATTGTTGATCAACTCGTTCATCGTATCCACTACCAGGTGCCGACTGTACTGATCCTGCTGGAAGAAGTACGGTTCAATCTCATCCAGCAGAACCGGATAGGAGCTTCCCTGCTTCATGTAGTGCTCAATAGCTTCGACCGTCTTGGTTTTCTTTTGGGCGGTATCACTTGGGTAAATCGTCCCAAAGTCGATCAGTGAGCGGTCGGTGTTCCAAGTCAGCTGATTAATGATCCGCAAAAGTGTTGACTTCCCGGAACCGGCCGTTGCTCCCAACACCAGGAAGTTCGGCACATCATTCCCGTCCTCGGGGTTCAGGCTGGCCTTCTGACGAATTTCCCACAGGAAGGGTGCGGTAAAGGCGTAAAGGATTGCTTCGTAGAATCGTTTCCCGTAATCGTCGTCGTAGTCTACCACGTACTTCCGGTAGCCATCCAAGACGGCATTGATGCTCTTCAGGCCATCGCGAATCTGGCTGATTGTTGCTAGCTTGCCAAAGGGAATTGGGTGGGTTCCGGCATCGTTCGGCACGTAAAGGCCACTATTATTGGCCAATAGGTTCCGCTCCATTGGTCGATCGTAAAGGAAGGTCGTGTATTTCTTTTCAGCCTTGCGCTGCTGTGGCGTCATGCCACTGATCAGGGCCTGCTGAACCTGCTGGTAGATTTTTTCACGAGTCTTGATCTTTGGCTTGGCTGCCCGTGGTGAAACCGACCCCTTCTGCAGGGTGTAGATCGTGTCATGCTGCTTGACGTCCCGCTCAATTGCTTCCTTTGTCTGCGAACGGTTGGTTGTCACCTCACGCATCGCAAGCGTGGTCGCTTCTGGAATCAGTTTCTTATCCAAGAGCTGTTGAACGTCGTGACTGATGATGTCGGTCATGTCCGCCGCGGCAATCTGATCAGTTGTCTCGTTATCAAGGATCACCACCTGATTGCCGGTGGTGGTCTGCTTGTCCTTGGCCCCCTCGTCCAGCTGTGCTTGCGCGGCCTTCAGGAGGTTAGCCGTGAAATATGGCCGCAGAACGGGTTTAATATCCTTCTTAAAATGTTCGCTAAGGTTTTGGAACAGCCGAATATCGCTATCAAAGACCAGAATTTCCTCAAAGCGATTTTGGCCCTTATCAAAGTCTTTCTGATCAAGATTGATGCTCCCGAGGATTACCCGCGTATCGTGCGTTTCCGAATTGCTGAGCAGGTAGAATTGGGAATGCAAGGCCTGCGCCGGTGAGATTTCAACGCTAAACAGGCCATTCAGCACGTTTGCCTGGTTGGCACTAGTCAAGCCTTCGAAAAGCTTAGCCGGCTGCTTATTGGCCATTGCTAAGAGAGCGTTGGCTAACGCTTCTTTGGTGATCTCGTCCTCAGCAGTATTAGCATCAGCAGTTACTGGCGTTTTCAGAGCGATCTCGACTTGAATGAATTTGCTCAGGTAATCGTTGATGAAATCGGCCGTCACTGCTCCCGTGACCGCAGTTAAACGGTTAAAGCGGTGGGCATCAAAGAGCTGGCTCACCTTCATCGGTGGTGTTTCTTGGCCGTTGAAAACGATATGAATTTTATTTAAGCTTGGATCATTAGTCATAAATGTTATCCTTTACTTTTCTGGTGTATTTATCATTATTTTCGTTGATTTAGCGCGATTTTTCAAGTTTTGGCTGTTCTTTTTTATTGTTTTAGTTTTGAATTTAGTTAAAGTAAATTGCTGCTAACATCTCAATGACTAACTGTGGTTGACAAATTACTTAGATCTGCTATGTTAAAAGTGAAATAAATAACGGGGAGCTTGCAAACAGGCTGAGAGGAGACTGCGCGTCTCGACCCATTGAACCTGATTCGGATAATGCCAGCGAAGGGATCAAAAGTGGCGACCAGGCGAATTTCCCTGGTCGTTTTTTCTTGGGGACACTGTCCGAGCACAATATTAGAAGGACGGTGCTTACTGTGGAAAGAAGAACAAGTTTAACAGAGAATGGACTAATCTGGTGCGGTGCCGGAATTTCGATTGCGGAAATTCTAACCGGAACCTACCTCGCCCCGCTCGGCATGTGGCAGGGACTCTTAGTAATCCTGATTGGTCATTTGATCGGTTGCCTCCTGCTCTTCTTGTCGGGCGTGATTGGTGGGCAGCAACGGCTCAGCGCCATGAATGCCACCAAGCTATCGTTTGGTCGACACGGCGCCTACCTCTTTGCCCTGCTCAATGTTCTCCAGTTGGTCGGTTGGACTGGAATCATGATCTACGATGGTGCCGTCGCCGCGAACGGCATTTGGCACTTTGGCCAGTGGCTCTGGGCACTTTTAATCGGGCTCCTGATTATTCTCTGGTTGCGGATCGGGATTCGGCACCTGCGAGGCTTTAACATCGTCGCCATTACGGTCCTGGTCATTTTGACGGCCATCCTATGTGGCGTTATCTTCACCCATCATCAGGTCTTGCCGGCTGGCGGTCAGCTTTCATGGGCCCAGGGAATGGAATTGGTTATTGCGATGCCCCTTTCCTGGCTCCCGCTGATCAGTGACTACACCTCCGCCGCTCAGCAACCGGTTGGCGCCAGTGCAGTCAGCGCCATTGTCTACGGCCTTACTTCTTGCTGGATGGCCTTTATTGGCCTTGGCGCGGCCCTGCTAACCAAGGATACCAACATCGCCACCATTATTCTGCGGGCTGGGCTGGGAAGCGCCGGCTTAATCATCGTCGTCTTCTCAACCGTCACTACCACCTTCATGGATGCCTACTCCGCAGGGATTTCCGCCAAGGCGATTTTTAGCAGTTGGTCGGGCACCCTAACTGCTATTGTCGCTACCATCATCGGAGTGATCGGCGCAATTACCCTGCCGATGGATAATTTTTCCAACTTTCTCTATTTGATTGGTTCTGTCTTCGCCCCAATGATCGCAGTTCAGCTGACCGATTACTTTCTTGTCCACGCGGATCATCGGCACCAAGAATTTTCCTGGCCAAACCTGCTGCTCTGGGCGGTTGGCTTTATCCTCTACCGGATCCTGATCAACCTTAACCTGCCCTGTGGCAGCACCGTGCCGACCATCCTGGTGGTAATGGTGCTGACCTGGCTGGTGCATCGGTTTGTTGTTAAGGCAGGGGCAAGCACTTCGGCTGATCATTAACTGCCTGCCCTTTTTTGTTTATATGATTAATGCCTAATGTGGTCCAGAGCAAACACAAAAATGACACAGAGATCAAATTTTAACGTTATTGGATGCCTTCTGCAGTGGAAAAAAGCCGGCGCATCCTATAATCGGCATCTACAACGAGGACACCCACCATTGCGAGTATCGCTACGAAAGCCAGTTCGCTCGGGCGCGACTCCGACATAAAAATAGATCCCGTAACCCAAGAATCGGTTACGGGATCTATTTTTTTACCGTAATTTTGCATACGATTTTCGGATCGTCTTCGATGACGATACACGCCGCGGAAAGAACATAAGAGAAATCGGCAGTGATCACAAAATGGACACCCGTCGTTTATTTCTCATTAATTAGGTAGAAGTTGACGTCACGATCGTTATTTATTAGCAGCGTTTCCGCTTTTGTCAAAATTCGACCAATTGCCACAAAAACCATCGATCATCGTTTAAGCCCTTTTGACATCATTTACCGTCAATTCGTCAAAATTTTGAAAAGCAATTTGTTAAATTAGAAAAGATTGCAATTCTGCCTATCTATTCCTATTTATTATTAGCTGTTTTCAATAATTCAACAAGCAGAGAGCTAAGGTGCTCGCTGGTCTGGGTATCAAGATCGTTTAATAAATCGTTTAATTCTTGTTGGTGTGGGCGGTTTGCCAACGTCTTGACGTCGTTATTTGTGAGATCGTCAACGCTAACATTTAACGCTTGCGCGATATGAACCAAGTTAACCGCGCTGAACTTATCAGCAACGCCCCGCTCAATCTTTGAGAGGTAGTTAGGTGTTAACCCGCTCATATCGGCTAGCTGTTCCTGCGTTAATTTTTGACGTCGTCGATGTTTAGAAATATTTTCGCCTATGCTCATGTGAACCGCCCTTTTTCAATAAGCATAGAAAAAAACGTTATTAACTTTCGACGTCTAATTTAATCAATTTTTATACTATAGTGATTCAATAGAATCAATAAGAGGTATAATAAATATGTTGATATGTTCGTATCAATAATAGCTATTATATATGAACAAAGGGAGGACGTAATTATGTCTAATACTAAAACTATTGAAAATCGGTAGATTATAGAATGAAGTTAGCCACCCAGTTGGTGGTAAATAAAAAACGCCATTCGGCGTGACATCAGGTATCATATTAAGTGAACCAAACCTATATGAAAGGATGTCCGTCAAATGACGCACTTAAATGATACCATGTCTACTATTTTATTGACTACTCATAAAAAGAATGCTCATCTTACTAAAGAAGAACGTGTGATGATTGCGACTTTAAAGTCGCAAGGACTTTCCAATCGCGCAATTGGTCGCCAATTAGGAGTTAATCATCAAACAATTAATAACGAGCTCAACCGTGGTACGGTCCGCCAACTTCGTCGTCAAAAATCTAATGGTAAGATTTACGAATATTCTTACTACATCTATAGTTATGAAGCTGGTCAGGCCACATATCTTGAACATCACCGCCATTCTGGTCGTCGTCGCTTATATTATTCTTCAAAGCAATTTTTACGATTAGCTGATCAGCTAATGCTTGGTGAGTTTGACGACCACCATTACTCCCCACAAGCGGTTATTTATAAGGCTCGAGATTTAATGAATGATGGCACCCTGATCCCAAAGTCGGTTGTAACTTTATATCAATGGATTAATGAGGGTGTGCTTCGTACGTCCAATTTAGACCTCTTTGAAAAACCTAAACGTAAGCATCATCAAACTCATCCGCAAGCTAAAAGGTGCTTAGGGCCTAATATTGCTCAACGACCTCAAACTGCGGACCAACGGTCCGAAATTGGCCATTGGGAACTGGATACAGTTCAGGGACAGAAAAACGGTAATGACAGTGTTGTACTAGTAATGACTGATCGCCTTTCACGAGTTAATATCACGAGTAAAATTGCTGGTAAAACTGCGCATGCAGTAAATCAGTTCTTTATAAATTTGCGCCAGAAAATGGGCACAGATGCTTACTATCGCATTTTTAAGACAATAACCTCTGACAACGGTTCAGAATTTAGTGAGTTAACACAAGTTCACGATCATGTTTTCTATGCTGATCCGTATTCCCCTTGGGAACGTGGATCCAATGAGATCAATAACCGGTTTCTCCGCAAGGAGATTACCAAAGGTGAAGCTATAAATAACTATAGTAGTGCTCAGATCATAGCGACTAATGATTGGATGAATCACTATCCACGAGCTATGTTTAATGGACATTCGTCAATGGATATCTATCGTAAGGCCTTCTACCAAGAGATATCACAGCTCCATCAACCAATAATCAATTGGTCAGTATTATTTATTTGAGTCCAGTGGCTAACTTATTCTTGAAATTTAGGAACTATTGAAAATCACAAGATAAAGAAGATTTTGACAACTACTGCCGCTGCTGGGGTCGCTATTACTGCCGGTGCAATGGCAACCACGAATGCACATGCCGACGCAGTTCCGGATGCTAACCAACAGTCAGCAACGACTCAAGCCACGTCATCCTTAAGCGACTTAAAGGCTGCTCAAAAAGCCTCGCGGCAAGCTTATGCTCAAGCTTCCAGTGCTCAATCCAGCGCGCAAGCTAACTACAATCAAGCATCGAACGCGATTCAAGCTCAAAGCGATGCTCAAGCCAAGTTAGTCTCTGACCAGGATCCGCAAAGTCAAGCTCAAGCTAACTTAGACCAGAACAACGAACTGCTAGCTAAGGCTCAATCTGCCGCTTCAGCCAACGGGTTTGACGTCAACTCAATCTCCGCGGCTCACTCCACGGCTGACGCGGCCCAAAAGACGGCTGACACGGCTTCAGCTAACGCAGCCAGCACCGCTGCTGCCTTGTCCAACGCCCAAAAGAACGCCGATCAAGCTAACACGGACTTAACCAACGCCAAACAGGCGCAAACGAAGGCCAACCAAACCGTCACCGACGCGCAAAACAACGTCAATACCGCTCAATCCAATGTTAATGCCATCACCAACCAAGGCGCAGCCATCAAGAACGCCGCTCAGAAGGTCAGCGATGCCCAAACGGCCAAGAACAACGCCGACAATGACGTTAAGAGCAAGCAGGGAATTGTAAACACGGCTGAAAACCAACTGAAGCAAGATCAAGCTAAGTTGGATGCGGCGACCCAAACCGTACCAAGTAACGGTGATGACTCATCTAATGGGAATTTCCGACTTGATGACCAGTACAATAATATGTACAACAGTTATCAAGACCGACTCAAGCAAGCCATCGAAAACAACCAGGGAGAAGAACAGGGTCGAATTGAAAATGAACTGGATGCAGCAATATTAAACTTTATGCACAAATGGAACCCGCAGAATGCCAAGAATCAATATCTAAATGATAATGACAAGATTCCCGCTAGCCACACCTTAACGAACCTCAATGATTCTTATCAATCTGATCCTGACTTACGACGCTTATTAGTCAAAGTTGGCTATCCTGATTATTACACGTACGAGCCAACTGATCCAAATAACCTACACGCTCCCTGGAAAAAAGTATTGGGTTACTCCGGCGTTAATCGTGGCTTATCAAGCAGCGCTTCAATCAATGCCACCAATTATGTACTGGAACTAATCAACCCAATTCGCCAATCCCGGGGCTTAGCACCACTGACTACTGACATGAATGCCATTAATAAGGGCGCCGAAGCAGTAAAAGAAATGGTTAATTTACCAGCACTAAATTGGGGGGAAAACAGTCAGTCTGCTCTGGAAAATCATTACAATCAAGAACAAAAAATTGCACAGAAGTACGGATTTACCGACTATGACACAGATAGTGGCAATGAAGGTTGGTTTTTACACGGGCATCAACTCGGTCAAGGCCCTGAAGTTGATGAGAATACACTTCCTGATAAAGGCTGGTTGAGTGTTGATAATCTCCATCGAGCCCTTTTTGAATACGCCCAAAATGAAGCTAAAGGCCAGGATGACGGACTCATTGGCGATGCCAACTTCCTTCTTCAAAGCAAAGCTAAGTCCATTGCTGTTCAAGTCGGGCAAGATGGCAACATCTACGTATTCATGTTCACCCCAACCAAGCCATCTACTGACACAACCGCTTTGCAATCCGCAATTGCGCATGATAAGCAAGCGCTTGGTTCAGCACAACAAGACCTTGCTTCTGCGAAGTCAGCCGCCCAACAAGCCGAAATGGCCCTCGCTAAGGCTCAAGCTACTTACTCACAACTGACTAACGGCGCTAAGGACCCAGCAACCCTGCAAAAGAACTTGGCCACGGCTAAGTCCAACCTCGCGAAGGCCCAAGAGCTGCAAACGAAGGCTAACCAACTGGTCGCCCAAGCTCAGGCTAAGGTTGATTCTACTAAGGCTACCTTGACTGCTGCCAAGGCCGCTAACGACCAAGCTCAGTCAAAGCTTACTCAAGCCAACGCTAACCTCAAATCTGCAACAGACCAGCTCAACACGTTAGCTAAGGGCCACGAAGCCTTGCTCAATGCCATGAAGGCGGTCAAGGATGCTCAGCACAACCTTGATATGGCTGAAGCCCAAGTGAAGGCCGACCAAGCCAGCCTCGACAAGCTGACGCCAGCTGCCAAGGCTGCTCAAGCCAAGATTGCCGACTTAAAGGCGGCCTTAGACAAAGCTAACACCGATTTAGCAACCGCTAAGGCCAACCTTATTACCGATGCTAAAGTCTACGGCGACATCGTAGAAGTTAACGACGCTTCCATGCACGCTAAGCAAGCTCTGCCAACGCTTTCGATTAAGAATGCCATGGCTGACGACCCAACGCAAAGCATGGCCGCTAGTGCCTTCATGAGCTTAGCTGAACTGCCTGGCGACACGATTCCAACTGGCACCACGGTTGCTTTTGCCGATCCTGCCAAGGCGACCCGCGACAGTCAAGTACCTGGCGACTACGTTGAAGACGTCCTTGTCACCTTCCCAGACGGCTCCACAGTTACTAAACAAATCGAGCTCCACGTTTCGGCTGCCATTGCTGGTTTGCCAGCTGGCTGGAAGATCGTCAATGGCCACGTTGTTGACGCTAACGGCAACATCATTCCTGGCTACACCGTTGACAAGGATGGCAACGTCATTAAGTTAAGCACTGCCGCTAACGGCGTTAACGTTGCTGCACCAACAGCTAACAACAAGAACAACAGCCAAGCTGCCCAGTTACCACAAACCGGTAACGACAACAAAGCCGGCGTACTTGCATTGGCTGGTACTTCACTTGCTACGATGTTCGGCTTAATTACCATTAAAAAGCACGCTTAATTAACAATTGCTTTTCACCCCGTAACCGCTTTTGGTTACGGGGCTTTTTTCGGTGCGTTCCGAGGAACCACGTCGATTTTAAAAAATAAAGCGATCACAATCGACCGTCAATGAGATATCCGTTCCGGAAAAAAACAAGCGCGATTTCTCACCGTTAAATACTAAAGCAAGTTAGCGAGCCATACCGGTGCCTGAACAGTTCTTAGATGAAATAAAAGCTATTCGGGACATGGGGATGAATTCGTGTTTTATAGCAAACAGAACTACCCCTTGCAGGCGTCAACGCTTGGCTATACCCTACATAAGAGCCTAGATGAAGTTAAAATTGGCACACCCGGGCCCCGTTTTCATATCTTGCGTCATAGCCACGTCGCTTTACTACTAAATTCCAGGGTTGTCATCTACACGGTTTCCCGTTGTCTTGGTCATACCAGGTTTGATATCACTCTTAATACCTATGAATATTTTGATTGACGAGCAGAAAAAGCGCAGTGATAAGAAGGTAATGGAGGAACTTGAAAAGCTTCCAAAGCGGGTTTAACGACCCGCTTTTTCTCCCCTCATTTTCCCCTCATAGGACAATATTTGACGTTATTTGACACTATTTTTAAATAAAATATGAATATTTATACATTTTTGGTTTTGGCAAAAATAAAAGCCGCAAAGGATATACCCTTGTGGCTGTAATGCTAATGTTCGATTTGCTTAACCGCACCGGTTGCATAATTAATCTCGATATTGTTTTGGACATTTGGGACAAATACGTTAAAGTCGACGCTGCCATCCTTAGACTGGGCCTGAATATGCGCCCCGGCTGGTACGATGCTGGTCCCGCTATAAATATCAGTGACCCGGTAACGGACCTGCTTGCCCTGGTCAAGGGCTTGGCGGACGATCCCTTCGTAGTAGTTTTGTCCAGTCGAAGTACTGCTGCGGGCCTCATTCGCCCAGGCTGTCTGGGTGGCAATGTTTTTGGGGTTGGATTCGGAAGCATCGAAGCCCTTAATACCACCGACTAGGGCGTAACCAAGCAAATGTCCGCGATCGTAGGCATGGCTATAGCCCCCGGTCAAATTATAGGCCTGCAAGAAGCCCGCGGGTTTCCAGTTAGTGGCACCGTTACCGGTAGTGGAGCGGTTCTGGTACTGCCGGGTGGTCTTATTCAACCAGGCATCCCCCCGCCAAGCGCGTCCCCGGCTGTCCACCTGATTGACCGCGTAGGGCGCACTCGAAATGTTGGCGTTCAAGCCGGAATGGTTATTATTGATGATGAACGCCCCGTGCCCGTTCCAGACAATGTTATTACCCAGCTGCTGGCGCACTTCCGGGGTCAAAACCACCGACGCTTCTTGCTTGGTCGGCGGGGTATTCTCGCCCTGACTGGTGGTGCTGCCCTTGGACTGGGCTGAATTATTCTTACCCCAGGCCATGAAACGCTGGACACCCTGGGTCAGGGCCGCGTTACCGTTCGCTGGCCGCTGCAGGAAGCCGCCGAGGCCAAAGATCACGACCAGGGCCGCTACTAGCTTCCAAATTTTATTTTTTAATCGAAACATCTTCGTTCCCCTCTTAGCTAAAGTAAAAGTTCATCCCTATTTTACTATAAAAGGCGAACAAATGGTCAGAATCGATAAAAATCGCCCAGACAATTCTGGACGATTTTTTTGCTCTTAGTCATTAACACTGGCAAGTTTCTTTGAGGTGTGGAACTTGTAGATCAGACTCATGATAATCAGGAAGATAACCCCGACGGATACGGAAACCCGGGTATCTGGGTTGAAGAACATGAAGATCAAGATGATCGTCAAGGCAGCCAGGCTGAAGTAGTTGTAGGCCGGGTAGAGTGGCATCTTGAATGGGTGATTCTCCAGCTTTTCTGGGTGCTGCTTCCGGAAGTTTAATTCGGACAGCAGGATAATGAACCATGGCACCATCCCGGGCAGAACACTGGAACTGTAGACAATCACGAAGATGTTCTTGGCACTAGGACTGAAGGCGTTCAACAGCATGTTCACTGCAAAGCCGAGGAAGATCCAGAATGAAATCGTCAGGATGGCCACGTTTGGCACGACCCGCTTGGACAGCTTCGAGAAGATCTTTGGCACTTCGCCGTCGATTGACAGCTTGAACAGCATCCGGCTGGCACTGTAGATCCCGGAGTTGGCACCGGACAGTGCCGCCGTCAGCACAACGAAGTTAATGATTCCAGCCGCACCGGTGATCCCGACCTTGGTAAAGGTTTCAACGAATGGTGAACCCACGGCACTCAGCTGGTTCCACGGGTAAATCGAAACGATGACGAAGATCGCACCGATGTAGAAGATCAGGATCCGCCAGATAACGGACTTAACGGACTTAATGATCGCGTGACGTGGGGAAGCCGCTTCACCAGCGGTAATCCCCAGCAGCTCGATCCCCTGGTAGGAACCGGCAATCACGGACAGCGAGAACATGAAGCCCATGAAACCGCCAGTAAAGAAGCCACCGTGCTTCCATAGGTTAGAAATTCCAACGGGGTGCCAGTTGTTCCCGAGCCCGAGGACGATGACCAGCAGCCCCAGGATGATCATGGTGATGATCGTAACCACCTTGATCATGGCAAACCAGAATTCGAGCCGCCCATAGGCTTTGGCCGAGGCCAGGTTGGCGAGGGTCAGAATCGTGATCATCACCAGGCCAGAAATCCAGTCCGGCAGGTTCGGCCACCAGTAGTTCAGGTACTGACTCATGGCAATAATGTCCGAGATTCCGACGATGATGAACTGGAAGACGTTGCTCCACTTCGTCAGGTAGCCGGCCATTGGGTGAATGTACTTGGAACCATAGTCGGCAAAGGAGCCGGTGCCTGGGCTAATGTAGATCATTTCACCCAGCGCCCGCATGACCCCATACAGCACCAGGCCGACGAAGGCATAAGCGAGTAATACGGATGGGCCGGTCCACTTAATCGTTGAGGTTGCCCCCATAAAGAGCCCACTCCCGATCGTTCCCCCAATGGCAATCATTTCCATCTGACCGGGAGTCATCGTCCGCCTTAACTTGACATTTTCTGAATTATCCATCTCTATAACCCCATTTCTTGGTACGAAAAAAGCTACCCAATGCGTCCGTCAACCAGTGCCGAAGTGGATCAGTGGTTGAGACGCTTTGGATAGCCATTCATTAGCATATCTTTGAAAATACCTTAAAGGTGCTCAACCACGGTGAATGTTGTTGTGGTTGAGGTGGAGGTTAGTTGATGAATAATTGATTGGTTGTGTAATTGCATGATTGATTCCTCCAATTCCCTTTTCGTATCGTTGCTATTAGAATACTATGAGAAAATTAAGAATGCAAGATGAATTTGGAAATTTGCTTGATTTTTTTAATTTATTAACTTGCCCATACTACTGGAATGAGTAGAATTGTATTTTTTAATGAGGTGTGCTACAGTGTTTTCAAATCTTTTTATCATCGTTTTCACATAAATTGGAGGAATGAGCAATGGCATGGGAAAACACACTTGGGGATCAATTAGTACACGAAAACCACCAAAACATTGCGGAAACGCAGCTGATCCAATACTTTAACCTCGTCATTAAGTCGGCGCGGGGTTCAATCGTTACCGATGTCGAGGGTAAAAAGTACATCGATCTCCTGGGCAGTGATTCGGCCATGAACATCGGTCATAATCATCCCAAGGTCGTCGAGGCAATGAAGAAGCAGATCGACAACTTCATTGGTTACGACGCTGGCTACTTCACGAACCCCGTCAGCGTTAAACTCGGCGCACGGCTGGCCGCATTGGCCCCGGGAAATGGACGTGGGAAAGTTGCTTATGGGACTTCGGGATCGGATGCCACCGAGGCGTTGATTAAATTTTCCCGGGCCGCAACCGGCCGCTCCTACATTGTTTCATATGAAGGCGCCTATCATGGTTCAACCTACGGGGCCTTGACTGCTGGTGCTTGCGACGTTGACATGATTCGCAAAATTGGGCCACTCTTGCCTAACGTTGTCCACGTTCCCTACCCGAACCTCTACCGGCGGCGTCCCGGTGAAAGCGAGCATGACGTGGCCGCTCGTTACTTTGAAGCTTTCAAGCGCCCCTTTGAAACCTACCTGCCAGTTGAGGAAACCGCGGGAGTCATCATGGAGCCAATTCAAGGCGATTCCGGGATCATCATCCCGCCGAAGGAGTACGTTCAGCTAGTCTACAATTTCTGTCACGACCACGGCATCATGTTTGCCGTCGACGAAATCAACCAAGGCCTGGGCCGGACCGGAACATTCTGGTCCTACCAGCATTTTGGCATCACTCCAGACCTTTTGGCTACGGGCAAGTCACTTGCCTGCGCCCTGCCAATGAGTGCCGTTTTAGGCAGCGCGGAAATCATGGATTCGCTGAAAACCTCGGCCTATGTTTTCACTGCCGGTGGAAATCCCGTCGTTGCCGCAGCGGCCCTTGCCACGTTGGACGTGATTGATGACGAAGACTTGGTTCACAAGTCAGCGGTCGATGGTGAATACGCTAGGCAACAGTTTGAAAAGCTGGCCGATAAATACCACTGCATCGGGGACATCCGGGTCCTTGGATTAAATGGAGGTATTGAGTTAGTGAAGGATCGCAAGACTAAGGAACCGGATCCTGCGGCGGCTGCTAAGGTGATCTACCGGGCATTTCAAAAGGGCGTTATCATGGTAAAGCTCCATGGAAACGTGCTGCGTTTCCAACCACCACTGACAATTAGTCGCCAGCTGCTTGACCAGGCCTTCGAAATACTTGATGAGGTCTTCAACGACCTTGAGCATGATCGGATTGAATTACCGGAAGAACTAATTCACGAGGGTTGGTAATTATTATTTAAGAGACGAACAGGTCGTTACCGCGGCTTGTTTTTTATTGTCCCTTCTTTCGTAATGGCCACCAGGCAAATAGCAGTCCACAAACGGCGGCTACCAGTGCTTGCAACGTTGCCGGCTGACGGTGGTTACCGGTCTGCGGCAGCTGATCTTGCCCCTGCTTGTCTTGATTTGGCGTTGCCTTCGTCAAGTCAGTCAGTGGCTCCTGCAGCTGGCTCAGGCGATCATGGAAGGCCAACGGGTCTACCTCGTCATTTGATTGGCTCGCTGTCATCGATTGATTTTGGCCATCGTTTTCCGATTGTGGTTGTTGATCCATAACATTTGGTTTTGACTGTTCGCCAACCTTCTTCTGAATTGTACTTGAAGGTTCATCAGTCTGACTTTCCTGATTGCCTTTGCTGGTCGAAGCTCCCCGATCCGTAATTGCAGCATCATCAGTCTGGGTTCCCTGATCGACGCTTGGAACTGGCTCTGTCTCGGTACCTTCGTCCTTGGTAGTTGGTACTGGATCCGTCTGACTACCAGTGTCTGTAGTTCCCGTTGGCCGTTTATCATCAGGTGCAGCTGCGTCATCGCTGCTTCCATCGGTAGTTGACGGAGGGGCGACCGGATCCGTTTGACTGCCCTCATCTTTCGTCTCCGGCTGTTTCATTTCATCAGGATCAATGGTGTCATCACTGGCACCCTCGTCCTTCGTTGACGGGGTCGGATCCGTCTGACTGCCCTCATCCTTGGTTTCAGGTCGTTCTGTTTCGCCAGGATCAATAGTATCGTCGCCGACACCTTCGTCCTTCGTTGATGGCGTTGGGTCCGTTTGGCTACCCTCGTCCTTGGTTCCAGGCTGCGCCGTTTCATCGGGATCAATGGTATCGTCGCCGACACCCTCGTCCTTCGTTGACGGGGTTGGATCTGTCTGGCTACCCTCATCCTTGGTTCCAGGTCGTTCCGTTTCGCCAGGATCAATAGTATCATCGCCGACACCTTCGTCCTTCGTTGATGGGTCTGGGTCCGTTTGGCTGCCTTCGTCCTTGGTCTCCGGCTGTTTTATGTCACCTGAATCAATCGTGTCATCACCGACACCTTCATCTTTGATAGCCGGTTTCTGCTGATCACCAGGGTCTATGGTGTCGTCGCCAACCCCTTCATCCTTGGTTTCCGGGTCCGTTTGTTTGTCACCGGGGTCAGTAGTGGTCGACTGGTCATCTCCCGTTTTGTCTGGTTGTTCACCGGTGGTATCGCCTTTAGCAGGTTCCTCTTTTTGATAATGAATCTCCACCGGAGCGAGCTGATCAGTTAATTGATTTGGGTCCAGCTGCTGGGCCGGAATCGTCAGTTGATCGGCCACGTAGCCATCAACTGACGGGGCCTTGTACTCCGCAAAAGCGGGAATCTGCCATTCACCGGTCGTTGTTTTACCGTGGTCAGTCTGAACCGTTCGGGTAGCGGTTACCTTTTGGGTAATGGTCTTATCCCCACTCGGCAGGTGAACAATAATCCGCCGGGTCAGCTCCTTGGTCTCCTGGTGACTTGCTGCCGGCGCACTCTTGCGAACCATTAATTCGACGGGCGCAGTATAACGGCTAATGGGAACCTTGGCGGGTAAATCGTTTACGTATTCCCATCCCGCTGGCGGAGTTGGTAGATCAATCATTTTTTCCATCTCATCTGCTGCAAAATTGACTTTAATGTCAGGGACAACATTTTGTCGATTGATATCAACTAGTTTTAGGATACTCTGAGCTGGAGTTGTATGTTCCTTCGCATAAATTAGATAATACTTCAAGCTCCGAACATCGTCCTTAGTAATTTTTTGTGCCCTCACAACCGAGTATTCACATAAATAGCCATCAAAACTTGGCATAAAAAATTCGGGCCAAATAGCATCATCGGCATCAATCTGGTTGCCATCCTGGTCATACTTCAGAACTGCCGTTTGAACGGCCTCTTTCCGCTCACCAGTGATTGGGTTAGTATATTCGATAGTTCGAGTCACCTTTTGAGTTCGGGCCACACTCTGCTCACCGGTGTTGTCTGGCGATGTAACCGCCGGGGTCGCAACGGGTGGTGCGCTCGCATCCCCATCATTTTGTTCAGCCAGGACCGGCATCGTTGCCAGGCCAAGCAGCGCAGTTGCCGAAAGCAGGCTTACCATTGAGCGGTGGTAGAATTTGTTGTGTTGCATTTTCCATTCCTCCTCTTTTTTATCGCTCACTTAATAAATACGGAGAAAATGGCCAAAAATCACTTTTTAAATTCAACTTTTTTTGTCCGGCACCCTAAAATGCCGCCAGACTGGGAATCCTGGCAATAAAAAAAATCCGCCATTTTTCTGACGGACTTTTTTATTTATAGTGAATGAATAACACCTTCGATATCATCGACGATCTGCTTGGGTGTCAGGTGGTACCACTCATCCATGACTTCCAGTGGAATGTTATCCGCAAATTCGCGCGGCGCACCGAAATTCAAAACCTTCATGTCGGTTGGACCGTAGTAGCGAGCAATCGTTTCGCCGAAGCCACCGCTCAGGTTGCCGTCCTCCAACGTGACCACCACGTCATGGTTCTCGGCCAGGTGGTGAAGGTCGTGCTGATCAATCCCGGTAACCGACTTTGGATTGATCAGGGTGGCGTCAATATTGAGCTTCTTCTTTAACTGGTCGCAAACCTCCTCGCCCAGCTTCCAGAAGTCGCCAACCGCCATGATCGCCACTTCACTGCCCTGGTGAGCCACGTCGTAGTTGATCCGCGAGTAGTCATCCTGGCTCGGCGTCCCGTGCAACAACTCCTTTTCCGGTTGACGGATCACGACCGGTTGCTCGGTCTGTTTCAGAGCCCAGCGCAGCATTGAAATCATTTCCTCAACGTTGGTTGGTGCCAAGTATTCAATGTTTGGCAGAGTACTGATCATTGAAATGTCAAAACTTCCCTGATGAGTGGCCGAACCCGAGGCGATCGTTCCACCCCGGACGATCATAACCACCGGCGAATCATTCAATGCCATGTCATGAATCAGCTGGTCATAGGCCCGCTGAAGAAAGGTACTGTTCTGGAAGACTACCGGCCGGGCACCAGCCGTTGCCATTGCCGTCGCCGTCGTGATCGAGTCCTGTTCGGCAATGCCGACGTCAAAGTAGCGATCTGGGTGGGCCTTTTGGAATCGTTTTAGGTCGAAGACGCCCGGAATGGCGGCATTGATGGCCACCACTGGTACACCGGCTTCCACCTGCTTGTCCAATTCATCCAGGATGGCCTCGCTATAGCCGTTAACAACCGGGTGCTTGTCCTTACCGGTCTTCAGGTCGAACGGATCGCGCCAGTGATACTCCATCTTGTGTTCCTCGGCCGGCGCGTAACCCTTTCCCTTCTCGGTGTTGACGTGGAGAACGATTGGGTGGTCGGTGTCTTTGACGCTGCGGAAGGCGTCAATCATCGTCTGCAGGTCGTTGCCGTCCGCCACGTACTTGTAGTCTAATCCCATGAACTTAAAGATGTTGTTGGCGGATTGGCCGTTGGTGTCTCGCAGCTCCTTAAGGCCTTGGTAGAGCCCGCCCTGGTCCTTGTCAATGGCCATCTGGTTGTCGTTGACCACAATGATCAGGTTGGAGTGCAGCTTGGCAGCGTTGTTTAGGCCCTCAAAGGCCAGACCACCGCTCAGCGAGCCATCCCCGATCACGGCCACAATGTTGTTCTTCGACTGCGGCTTCATCAGGTCGCGCGCCTGTGCCAACCCAATTGCCAGGGAAATGGAGGTCGAGGTGTGCCCAATCTCAAAGAAATCGTGGACACTCTCCTCGGGCGACGTGTAGCCCGTCACGTCCTCGTAGTGATCGGGATCCAAGAAGCCCAGCTTCCGGCCCGTCAGCATCTTATGGGCGTAGGACTGGTGGGAAACGTCCCAAACAACCTTGTCGTGAGGAGAATTGAAAACGTAGTGGTAAGCAATCGTGAGTTCCATCACCCCCAGATTAGGACCCACGTGACCACCGATTGCAGCATCCCGTTCCAGGACTAGTTGGCGCATCTCGGTTGCCAGTTCTTTCAGCTCATCCAGCGACATCTTCTTAATATCTGCCGGTTCGTTTACTTCGTTTAATAAATAATCTGGATGCAGATTCATCAGAAGCCCACTCCTTTAATTAGTGTTTATTTCACAATTACTTATTTTCTCCGATACCTTAATTAGTATTTTATCACTTTCTTTACTTATCGGGAAATTATCTACCGTTGGAAATTGACGTCTTGCGCCGGTTTAAGATACCATTAGAGTGATTCTACTAGACGAAAGAACGATTCGGAAATGACACAGATTAGCAATGCTGCAATTGAGAAACTCTCACCCTTCAAAAAATTAACCCCTGAGCAAGCCCGCCTCGTTGAGGATATCTTGTCCTTCACGGCCAGTCACCTCCAGGGCGATTGGCCGGCGATCTACACAATCATCGGGGACGCTGGAACAGGCAAGAGCGTCGTCCTCTCCCAACTTTTCGACCGCCTGCAAACGGCCGCCAGGAAGGACCCCAGCTCGCCCTTTTACCACACTACCAATTACTTTTTAGTCAACCACCCCGAGATCTTAAAGGTCTACCGGGAGATTGCTGGCGGTCTGCCGGAACTCTACAAGAAAGACTTCGCCCGGCCGACCTCGCTGATCAACCAGCTGGATAAGCGTCAAGAGACCATCGACGTCGCCATCATTGACGAAGCCCACCTTTTGCTTTCTAAGCCCGATCATTATAATAATTTCTACCACGACAACCAGCTGGTTGAGATTATCAAGCGGGCCAAAGTGGTCGTGATCGTCTTCGACCAGTACCAGGTTCTCCGGATGAAGAGTCTCTGGACCCCGGAGCGCCTCCACCAAATCACTAATCGGTACCCGCATAAGGAATATCACCTGACCAAGATGTTTCGAATGAACGCCAGCCAGGACCTGGTTGACTGGTTCAACACCTTTACCAATGATTACCGGCTAACGCCCCTGCCGGCTAGTGCCCGCGATCACTACGATTTCCGGATCTATTCGGACGCCGAGCAAATGCGCCAGGCGATTGTTCAACGCAACAAGGAGATCGGTCTCTCGCGGATTCTCTCCACCTCGGGCTACCCGTCGACCCTTGACGGCGGCAAACACTACATCCAGGAAGGCAAATTCAAGATGCCATGGGATCAGTACAACTACACGGTAACCCCCTGGGCGGAGTTGCCCCAGACAATCAACGAGGTCGGTTCGATCTACACCTGCCAGGGCTTTGATCTCAACTACACCGGAATCATTCTTGGCCCGCCGATCAGCCAAACGCCAGGCACCAGGAGGCTTCAAGTCAACCTTGACAAGTACACGGACACCGAAGCTTTCAAGAAAAGGGCCGACCTGACCGACCCGGCACAAATTGAGCGGCTCGAAAAGCGGATGATTATGAATTCACTCAACGTCCTCTTCAAACGGGGCGTCTACGGAACCTACCTTTATGCCCACGACCCACTGCTTCGCCAAACACTGTCGCAACTGTTTACCCAGGCCGGCTTTCACCTGCCCAAGGAGGAATAACCCGCATGAAAAAATACCTTAACAAACCCACCCTGATTGGTGCCGGTATCGTCGCCGCACTGCTCATCCTCTTCCTGATTTACCGGGACTACCGGCCGGAAATTGCATTGCTGCTCAACCCGACCCACCACAACCAACAGATTCTGCTCAAACTGATCCGTAGCCACGGGGCCTGGGATATGCTCCTGTTGCTGATCCTGATTGCCATCTTCAATGCCATTCCGGGGATGTCCAATTCGGTCGTCTGCATCTTTGCCGGCCTCTGTTACGGCCCCGCCGTTGGTTTTTTGATCAACTGGTGCGGCAATGTTCTCGGCAACTGTGCAGTCAAAAACCTGATTGCTAAGATCGACCTGTCCAAGCGGGCCAAGAAGTCGAAGCTGCTCGGCTACCTGCTGAACCAAAAGCACCCGTTGATTGGGCTGACGATTGGCTACATGATCCCGATCATCCCCAGCGTCCTGGTCAACTTCGCCTGCACCCGACTGAAGGTCAGCCGCAAACAGTTCTTGCCGATGGTGGCCATTGGTATGGCGCCAACCTCCTTTATCTACGCCTTTGGTGGGGACGCGATCTTCAAGGGCGATAGCAAGCGAATCATTGCAGCTGTAATTGCCATCGTGATCGTCCTGCTCTGCTACTTCCTGGTGAAAAAGATGATTAAGAGCAGCAAGACGAAACGACAGGCAGCCTAGAAAATAAAATGGATTTGCGCTCTCGCAACTATCATGCGGGATTGCAAATCCATTTTTAGTTAAACCGTCCCCAGTACTCCGCCAGGTAACGCGTCGTCAGACTGGTTGGCTTTTGAACCAAGTCAAGTGGCCGTCCCTGGGCAACGATTCGACCACCATTGATGCCACCACGGGGCCCCAGATCGAGCAGGTAGTCGGCGTTGACAATCAGGTTTAGGTCGTGGGTAATCGTCACGATCGACGCACCCCGGTCAAGCAGCTGTTGCATGACACCGAGCAGGGTCTTGACGTCGAGGGGATGGAGGCCGATCGTCGGTTCATCAAAGACGAAGAGCGTCTCCCCCTGGTCACGATTGAGGTGCTTGACTAGCTTGAGCCGCTGGGCCTCACCACCGGACAGGCTTGGTGTGCTTTCGCCCAGGTGAAGGTAGTCGAGGCCAACTTCTTGAAGCAGCTTCAATTCCCGTTCAATCTTCGGCGCCCGCTTGAACACCGGCAGGGCTGCGGCCACGTCGAGTTTCAACAAGTCGACGATCGAGTAGCCGTGCCACTTGACCTCCTGGACAGCCTTGTTGTAGCGATCACCGTGGCAGACGGGACAGGTTTGCTGCATATCCGGCAAAAATTGGATGTCCAGCGTCACAACCCCGCTGCCCCCACAATTCGGGCAGGCTCCTTGTTTGTTATTGTAGGAAAACCAGCTTGGCGTGTAGTGCTTTTGCTTTGCAAGGGGCTGGTCGGCAAAAAGCCGGCGAAGGTTGTCCATGATGCTGGTGTAGGTGGCAACGGTCGACCGCATCGTCTTGCCAATCGGTGCGGCGTCCACACTGACAACCTCTTTAACCGGCGTCTCCAGCTCCTTGACCTGCCGTGGCAGGCCGAGCCCCGCGGCCTGGGCCTTGATTGCTGGAACGAGGCTATCGAGAATCAGACTAGTCTTCCCCGCCCCAGAAAAGCCGGTGATCGCCGTCAGCCGATTGAGCGGCAACTGTCCCTGAACATCCTTTAGGTTGTAGTAATTCGCAACGCGGAACTTAATTTGGTCCTTGGCCGCCGCGCTTTCGAGCGGTCGGGCCAGTAATTTTGCCTGGCCATTAAGGTAGGGGCCGATCTTTGACGCCGGGTCATCCGCTACCTGAGCAGGTGTCCCCTCGGTTAGGATTCGCCCGCCCTGTTCGCCGGAACCGGGGCCGATCTCAATGATCCAGTCCGCCGCCTTGATGATGTCGACATTGTGATCAACGACCACCAGGGAGTTGCCCTGGTCGACCAACTCGCGGAAGACGTTCAGCAGGCCGCTGACGTTGTCGGGGTGAAGACCAATCGACGGCTCATCGAGGATGTAGAGTACGCCGGTTGTCGCCGTCCGTAGCGTCCGCGCCAGCTGGATTCGCTGCAGTTCCCCGGTCGACAGACTATTACCGTTCCGTGACAGGGTCAGGTAGTCTAGCCCCAGTTCAAGGAGCGGTCGCAAGTTGTCGTCGAACTCCTTAAAGAGCGAATCGGCCATCTTCTTCATATTAGCAGGCAGGCTGGCCTGAACCTTTTTCTTCCAGTCTGGCAGCTCGCCCAAGGTTAGGTCACTGACCTGCGCGATGTTTAGCCCACCAGCCACTTGATTCAGCAACTCCGGCTTGAGTCGGGTCCCGTGACAGACCGGGCAGGTCGAATAGTGGAAGAATTCGCTAATCCGCTTCTGAGCCCGCTCACTCTTGCTGGTCCGCGCGGATTCCAAGACGGCTTCGTGAGCGTTCTCATAGAGGGCGTTGAAGTCGTGAAAGACCCGGCCGGTCCCGGAGCGAAAGTCCATCCGAAACTTCTTCTTCGGTCCGTTTAAAACAAAATCCTTTTCCTTATCCGTCAGGTCTTTATAGGGAACGTGGATCCGGACTCCAGCCTGTTGGGCCACGCTTGGCATGAAATTCCGACCTGGCAAATGCCAGGAGGCCACGGCCCCATCTGCCAGGCTGAGGTTGGGGTCACCGATCAGCTTGGCTTCATCCAGTTCCCGCACCCGACCGGTCCCCTGACAGCGTTCGCAGGCGCCGGCGGAATTAAAGGCAAAATCCTCGGCACTGAAGGCAGAAAAGGTCACGCCGCAGGTTGGACAGGTCAGCTGCCCCATCGCGTCGTCGCCCTTGCTCATCGCCTGGGCAATTGCCAGGCTCGGCTGCAACCGGTGGCCATTCGGACAGACCGGCGACCCGAGCCGGGAGAAAATTAGCCGAATGACGTTGAAGGTTTCACTCATCGTCCCGACGGTGGCTCGCTCGGACGGGATCGCTGGCCGCTGCTTGAGCGCCAGGGCCGACGGGATGTGCTTAACGCTGGTGACATCGGCTTGGGCACCCAGCTTGATTCGCCGCCGGGTGTAGGTCGAAAGGGCCTCAAGGTAGCGTCGCGAGCCCTCTTCGTAGAGAATACCCATCGCTAGTGAGCTCTTGCCCGATCCCGACAGGCCGGAGATCGCCACGAACTGATGGAGTGGAATGTCAATGTCGATATTCTTAAGGTTATGCACCCGGGCACCACGGACTTCAATCTTCATCGGTAGTTTTTGCTTTGCTTCCGTCAAAAAATCATCCCATTTCACAAAATTGCTATCCCCAGCATAAACCATCCACCGGCGGGACAGTCAAGTAAAAACGGCTACAGCTGCATCCCCAGCCAGGCAAGGGCTAGTCCGCCACCGTAAGAAAGCAGCAGATAGGCAGCGAGGGCGGTCCAGCGGCGTTCATCGATCATCGCCACCAACTCGGTATTGAAGGTCGAAAAGGTCGTGTAGCCACCCAGCACACCAACACCCCAGAAGGTCATCGCGGCCGAACCCGGTGTTAGGTGGCCGGTCAGAATTCCAAGGGCAAAGGCACCACTGAGGTTAATCACCAGGGTCGCTAGCGGCCAATCAATCCGCTGCCGCTTCCAAAGGGTCGTCAGCAGGTAACGCAAGACGGCACCGAGCGCCGCCCCGCAGCCAACGTTAATCATCGGTCGTCACCGCCCTTTCCGCCAAGCGTTTGGCAAGAACAAAGCCCAGCCAGGCCATAGCCAACCCGCCGAGAGCACTTGCTAAGAAGTAAGCGCCGGCGATAAGAACACTTCCCTGTCCCAGCTTGACGGTTGCTGTTGCAAAGGACGAAAAGGTCGTAAAGGCGCCAATCAGCCCGGTGCCCAGGCCGGCATCCAGCCAGCCGGCCAGCAAGTCGCGGTCGATGACGTAGTAGGTCAAAAAGGCCAGCAGGAAGCAGCCCAACAGGTTGGCAACTAAAATACCAGCACTAGAAAAGTACTCGCTGAGCAGATCACGGCCAATGCCCCCGAGAAAGGCAAAGGCAGCAACACTCAGCATGTTTTTTAATTTCAAAACACTCACTCCTATCTGAAAACAGCCTTTTAATTGTACATTTATCGCCGCCCATTGCCAAGTCGGCAGCAAAATCAGTATAATCAAGGCAGACTATTTTAGAAGAAGAGGGTTTTAACATGAAAATGCGCCGAATTGACCACGTCGTCCTGACCGTCAGCGACCTGGAGGAATCAATGCGCTTCTACCACGAGGTCTTCGACATGCCGGTCATTGAGCAGCAGACCACCACCGATGTGATTACGTTGCGGTGTGGTCACCAGCTGATCCGGCTTCAAAAGGCCGATCGTGATACTGCGCTGAAGGCCCCGCACCCGACAACTGGTGCCGCCGACCTCTGCCTGGTTGCCGGTGACCAAGTCGACGATATCCTTCACCACCTGCGCAGCTATTATGTTGACGTGGTCGAGGGGCCAGTCCAAAAATACGGCTCCGAGGGTGAGATGACCTCAATCTACGTCCATGATCCCGACCAGAATTTAATCGAGATCGCGGTTTATAAGAACAAGTAAATGAAAAGCGACGCCCGATAAATCTGTGAATTTATCGGGTGTCGCTTTTCTTATTTATTCCGGTTTCGCCAGTTCTTCCAGCGATGATAAAACTCACTGATTACCAGGGCACAGATGACAATCAGGGCGATCGAATAGCCCACGACCCCCAGGTGGAAAATGTGGGGATGGCCATTGCTGCCCTCGACAAGAATCGATGACCCCAGGATGACCGCTGCCAGGATGATCACAATCAGCAGCCGGTTGGTGATCCGCTCCACCTGCTTGACCAGCCGATCCTGCCCGC
Source organism: Limosilactobacillus sp. (assembly GCF_022482365.1). Taxonomy (NCBI): domain Bacteria; kingdom Bacillati; phylum Bacillota; class Bacilli; order Lactobacillales; family Lactobacillaceae; genus Limosilactobacillus; species Limosilactobacillus sp. The sequence continues at coordinate 374,849 of NZ_JAKVPE010000001.1, read as the reverse complement.
GGTAGCTGAAGTTGACCTGAGCGTCCCCGTTGGCAATCGTCTCCAGGGTCGCACTGAGCTTATCCGGCAGCTTGGTCGTCTCGCTGGCTGCCGAATAGAGGCTGATCAGGCCGTCATCCAGTGTGTCGCGCCAGTTGAACTTGCGTTTTAAGTACTGCAGCCCGAACGGCCGGGCCACCTTCATCATCGAGATGTCTGGATCCAGCTTGGCCACCGTGCTCTCCAGAACGCCAAAGGCCTTGATCAAAAGCGTCACCTCGGGCTTCATCTGGAGGTGATTCTTTTGACAAAGCTGGACAATCTGGTAGAGCATCGTCGTGAAATCAATCTCGCCAAGGCCCATCGACAGGTAGGGATGAATGAAGCTGCCCAGTTCCTTTAAGAATTGTGGTTCGTCCACCGAACCGGTCTTGTTACAGATTGCCAGGACCGCCTGGCCGATCCGCCGGGTATTCTTCGTGGTGATCGCCAGCACCACATTGGCAATCCCGTCGGCCATTGTCGGCGTCAGGGTGCCCATCATCCCAAAATCCAGATAGACGATTCGATAGTTCGGCAACGGTTCCTCCTGGGTGTACTGGATGGTGGCCGGGCCGACCGTTGCCTGATGATTATGGGTTGTCTTCATCACCGACTGATCCGCCACCTCCCGAATCAGGATATTGCCAGGATGGGGATCGGCGTGAAAGAAGTGATCGACAAAGACCTGCTTGAGGAAGTTCTTGACTAAGACGTTGGCAATGTACTTGCGCTTTGCCTGAAGAGCTTCCTTCTGATCGGCCGGATCCTTGGTCGCATCGCAGAGCACCCGAACGCTCTCTCCCTTCATCTCCTCGTTGACCAGAATCTGGGGCGCACAGTATTTGGCATAGACCCGCGGCACCGTGATGATGTCGTCCCCGTTATTCAGTTCGTAAAAGCGCTGACCGTTGTGCACCTCGTTCATGGTGTTGACCTCGCTGAGTAGGGAGGTGCTCAATTCGTCCAGAACCTTATTGAGGTCGACGACGGTGACGTCGGTAGGCACGTAGCGCAACAGCTTCACCGCCCGCCGCATCAGAGCAATGTCGGTGTTAACCAGTTGGCTCACCGCCGGATGTTGAATCTTAACGACCACCGGCGTCCCGTCCTTTAAAATTGCGTGGTGGACCTGGCCGATGGAAGCCGAGGCAAAGGACTCGTGGTCAAAGTGCGAAAAGACATCGGTAAGCTTCTTGCCAGTTTGATTCTCAAAAGTCTGCTGAACGCTTTCGAAGGGGTCGGCCTTGACCTGATCCTGGAGTCGGCGCAGCTCCTTAATGTAAGCCGGTGAGACCAGGTCCGAACGGGTCGAAAGAATCTGACCAAGCTTAATAAAGGTCGGACCGAGTTCCTGAAGGGCCGCACAGACCTCTCCGGGATTAGTCTGGTGGTAGAAGTTGCTGAGAAAGTGGTGGCGACGCATAATCGCCATGATCTCCCGCAGCCGCTGGCTCTTATTAATATCGTTGGTTTCGCTGGTCATTTTCCCTCATCCTTTATCGCGTTTGATTCACCTTTCATTTTACCGCAGAATCGGCCGCGCTTCGCCACAAATATGTAGTCACCGGGAGCGGAACTTGCTACAATAGAGGTTGAAATATCAAACGAAAGACTAGGAGAATCTATCAAATATGAGTGAATTATGGTCTTCATATTGGTTTAAGCTAATTGTTATCATTTTAATTCTGTTGCTGGCAGCGCTCTTTACCCTGCTGGAATACTCAGTCGTCAAGGTCCGGCCGAGTGAATTAAAGGAATTGAAGCAGACCCGGAAAGTTAAGCGGGCCGAGCACATGGTCGCCAACTTAAACGAGTACCTGTCCACCGCCCAGGTCGGGGTCACGATGACCTCTCTGATCTTAGGGTGGATTGGTGACCAGTTCATTACCGATCTCTTGATGAAGATCACGATTGTCCCGGCCAGCGTTCGGGAAGTCATCTCCCCAATCCTGGGTGTGCTGATCTTCACCTTCTTCCACGCCGTCTTCACCGACCTGGTGCCAAAGAACATGGCCATCGACCGGCCGGTGCCAATTCTGCTGTCGATCGTCCACATCGTCCAATTCTTCCACACGATCTTCTACCCGTTCGTCTGGCTCTTTGCCGTCGTGGCGGCGCAGATCACCAAGATGCTGGGTTACAACGTCCAACCGGAAGAGGATACCTACTCACAAAACGAAATTGTGACCCTATCCCGCCAATCAGAAAAGGCCGGTGAAATGGACAAGGAAGATGTCGTCTTCATGCAGCGGGCCTTTGAGATGAACGACAAGGTCGCTGAGGACATCATGATCGACCGGACCCAGCTTTCGGTCATCGATATCAAGGCTAAGGTGGCCGACGCCGCTCAGCTGTACTTTGAAAAGAAGTTCACCCGGTTCCCGGTCGTTGCCAATAACGACAAGGACCACATTCTTGGCTACATCTTCTCCTATGACGTGATGCGGCAAAACCAGATCAACCCTGACCAGTCAATCCGGACAATCATGCGGAAGATCCCAATCGTCTACGAGAACGAACGGATCACCAAGGTCCTGCAGACGATGATTAAGAAGCAGGTGCCAATTGTTGTTGTCCAAGACGAGTACGGTGGGACCTCAGGGATCATCACCGACAAGGATATCTACGAAGAGCTCTTCGGCACGGTTGGTGAAGAAATTGACCACGCCACCTCGGACATGATTGAAAAGAAGGGGCCGGACTCCAAGGGAAACCCAACCTACGAGATTTCTGGCAAGATGCCGTTGGATGACTTCGAGCGCTTCTTCCACACGAAGATCGAGCAGTTCGAAAATTCCGAAGTGACGACCTTGACCGGCTTCTTCCTTGAGCGGCAGTATGATCTCAAGGTTGGTCAGCCAATCAGAGTCGACAACTTCTCCTTCATCCCGTTGGACCTGCAGAACGCCTACGTAAACAAGTTCAAGGTCATCTACATCCGGCCAAAGAAGAAAAAGCCGGCAACGGACGAGGATAATCAAGATAAGGAAGAAAAATAAAATCATAAAGATAGCCCCTAAGCAAATTTAACTGCCTAGGAGCTATCTTTTTTAAGTTAGTATTTTCGTTCCGTCATCCACTCATCAATCTCTTTAAAGACTTTCCATTTGATTTTAGAATCATTCAGGACTTCATGCATTACAAATGGGTAAACATGCATTTCTTTATCGGATGAAGATATCATGTCAAAGGCTTCAAAACTATCCTGGTAATTAACCTCTGCGTCAGCTACACCTTGCAGGAACAGTATTGGGTCAACAAGTTTATTTAAATTTTTTCTGAGGTCCAGGGCACCGTTCCAGAGAGCATTATTCATTATACCAACCGTTGCTTCCTTGAGGGTCCGCTTGTTAGTCAGAAAATGGTCAACAACCCGCTGATCGCGATTAATACCACCCGTATCAACATTTGGAAAAGTCGCATGCTCTTCTCCCTTCATGGGGAGGGGAAGCCCCTTTGACCGCTTGGAAAGAGAAACTGGCGAGCTCGCGATTATCCCATCAACCGTGTTTGGAAATTTGGTTCCATACAAGAGGCAAGCTTCTCCGCCCATGCTGTGGCCAATTAAGTAGGTTGGCAAGTCCGGATAAGCATTGCGAACGTGCTTTACCAGCATTTGAAGTGGCTTCCAGAGGTCTTCTGCAGATTTCATGTAACCATGCTCACCGGTCGTTTCACCATGACCAATTTGATCGTAGCGGAAGACATTATAATTATGGCTTAAAAGAAAACTCGTCAGCGTGTCATAGCGTTGTGCGTATTCTCCCAAGCCATGACTAATGATGACATTGGCATAGGGTGTGTCAGCCAGATTAGTAATTGTATTGATTAGAATATTTGACTGGCCGTATTTTATCTTTGAAACAACCTCTTCGCTATAGAAACTCATCATTATCACCTTACTTAGTCAAAAAATCGTCCTGTTCGAACTCCGGGTTCGGATAGTGGTAAAAGCCCTCACCGGACTCTTGTCCCAGTTTGCCAGCATCAAGCATCTGCTTAAGGCGCTTGGCGGCCCGTTGATAGGTTTGATTGTCCGGTTCCGCCTGCAGCTCGTTGGTGGTAATCTGGTAGGCCGTCCGCAGGCCCACCATGTCAAAGAGCATGAACGGGCCAACCGATGCCCCCTGTGAAATAATCCATTCCCGGTCAATGTCCTGTGGCGTTGCATAATCATTTGCCCAAAGGTCCAGGGCGGCATTGAACCATGGCGTTAAAAGCGTGTTGCCGATGTAACCGGCCTTTTCCTTTTTGATATGAACCGGGACCATTTTCATCTTCCTGGCAAAGGCAATTACCTGTTCAATAACCGCTGGGTCCGTGCCCGGATGGCCCATGATTTCGGCACTATTGTATAACCGGATTCGGTTGGCAAAGTGCATGTTCAAGAAACGAGCGGGATCAGTAACACTGTCCTTAAGTTGACTCGGCGTAAAGGTCGAGGAGTTGCTGGCAATGATCGTCTTTGTAGAAACCTCCTGGCTAATCTCTTTTAAGAAGCTCTTTTTGAGATCAAGCACTTCCGGCAGGGCTTCAATGATCAGGTCTGCATCAATCTTCTCCGGCAGTTGAGAAATGTAGCTTAGGTTGGCAAGCCCATTATCAAACTGCTGATCGGTCGTCTTTAAGTCCTGTTTATAGCCAGCACGCAGGGTTTCTATCCGCTTTTGCACTTTTTCGGGATGCAAATCATAACTAGTCACTTTAAAGCCTGTGTAGGCCGCTTGATAGGCAATCTGACTTCCTAGGACGCCCCCGCCCGCAACGAAAACATTTTGAATTGACATCTTTGTCCTTCCTTTCTCCGGTAACGTTTTCATTCAACATCTTGATCATAAAGTCACAATGCTTCTTTGTAAATTAACGGTTTTTCAAGGGGGCTTAACCTCTAGTTAACGAAAAAAGCTCAGGGCAAATGCTTGCCCTGAACCTTATTAGCATTTCATTTTCATTCCCGGAACACAGTTGCATTCAACCTCATCCGGGGCGGTTGCGGCCTTGTTTTTGAGAGCCTCCTGAAGCTTGGCAACATCGGCCTTGCTCAGCGTCGCATGATTAATAACGTGCTCCAGGGTCGTCCCCACCCGACGCTCACAGATGCTGGAGAAGAGCCCGTCAGCCACCTCGTCCATCGTTGATTGCTCAGCTACCAGGGGATGATAGATAAATCCCCGTCCCTGCTTGGTCGTCGCCAGGGCTCCCTTGGCGACTAGCCGTCGCAGGAGTGTCTTCACCGTTGCCGCTTTCCAATCGACCTTCCGTTGCAGGATCGTGGTTAACTGACTGCTGGTGGTTTCCCCCAGGGTCCAGACGATTCGCATCACCTGCCATTCGGCCGGTGTGATTTCCAATGCCGTTTCTTCCATCGGGATCCTCCTCTCTATCGTTTACATTCGTAAATATATTCTACCACTTGCAGGAACGAATTGACAGTATCCTTCTCGGCATGTATCGGTTTGCGGAAAGTTTCTTTCCATCCATCTCTTCACTAGTTCTGCTTTTCAGCCAAATAATCCGCGATTACCTTCATCATCACGTCTCCATAGCGTTTCAACTTTGCTTGCCCAACACCGTTGACCTCTAGGAAGTCAACTGCCGTCTGGGGTTTCTGCCGAGCCATGTCGTGAAGGGTCCGGTCGGAAAAGACAACGAACGGCGGTACCTCCTGTTCGTCCGCCAGTTCGCGTCGCTTCAGGCGCAGCATTTGGAACAATTCGGCTTCTTCTGGAGTCTCCGCGACCTGGGTGGCCTTCTTTTGCGGCCGTGGTTCAACCCGCCGGCTAACCCGGGCGGCACCCGCCAACACTTGGCGACCCTTTTGACTGACCTTAACGATCGGGTACTGACCGCCCTCCATTGCCAAGAAGCCGGTGGCGACCAGGTAATCCAGCAGACTGCCGGCCGCGGCCTGGGAGTATTTTTCCAAGCCATCATAGTACTCTAATTCGTCGGCACCGAGCTGCTCAATCCGCTGGTCATGAGAGCCCGTCGCGACCTTGACCACTAGCGACTTACCAAAACGGCCGTGGAGCTCGTCGACTACCGCGATCAATACCTTGGCAGCTGCCGTCACGTCCTCCATCTCCCGTGAGTCGGTACAATTGCTGCAGTGGCCGCAGGGCTCACACTCCTGGCCAAAGTACTCGACAATTTGTTGCTGCAGGCACTGTGGCGTGTTGGCATAGGCCGTCACCGCCTGCAGCTTCTTGTATTGCACCTCACGGTATTCGTCATCAGCAGTCGACTGGTCGATGAAGCGACGGTACTGCTGGATGTCGTTGGCGTGATAGTACATGATCGCCTCGCTCGGCAGGCCGTCTCGTCCGGCCCGGCCCGCTTCCTGGTAATATGATTCCAGGTTTTTCGCGCTGGTGGCGTGGAGAACGAAACGAACGTTGCTCTTGTCAATCCCCATCCCAAAGGCATTGGTAGCCACGATCACTGGGACCCGGTCGTACTGAAAATCGTCCTGGACTCGTGCCCGGTCTTCATTGCTCATTCCCGCATGATACATTGCGACATTAAAGCCGCGATCGGTTAGGTAGTTGGTCAGTGACTCGACCCGCTTGCGGGTGTTGGCGTAAATGATTCCGGCTTCACCCTGGTGATCCTTTAAGTAGGCCGCAAGCAACTGCCGAGTACTGGTCCGGGGATGAACAACCCGGAAGCTAATGTTGGGCCGAGTAAAGCTGGTAATCACAAAATTCTTCTGGGAGATACTGAGCTGGTCACCGATGTCTTCCTGTACCCGGGGCGTGGCGGTCGCTGTTAAGGCGAGTACCACTGGGTGTGACGGCAGCTTAGTCACCGCTGCGTTTAACTGTCTGTAAGCCGGTCGAAAATCGTGTCCCCACTGGGAAATACAGTGGGCCTCGTCAATTGCCACCAGGCTGACGTTGATAAAACTCAGCTGGTACTGGAAATAATCCATCGCCAGCCGCTCGGGCGTCACGTAGAGAAGCTTGGTCTCGCCGTTATAAGCGCTGCGCAGGAGCGGATTGACCTCTTCACGCGGGGTCGCGCTATTGAGGGCACCGGCGCGGATGCCATTTTGACGTAAGGCGTCTACCTGATCCTTCATTAGCGAAATCAACGGCGACACTACGATCGTCACCCCGGGGCTAATCAGGGCCGGTATCTGGTAGCAGAGTGACTTCCCACCCCCGGTCGGCATTACCGCCAGGGTGTTCTGCCCTGCCAGCACCTGATCAATTACCTGCTCCTGCCCCGGGCGAAAGTTCTTAAAGCCAAAATGCTCCTGCAATACTTCTAATGGACGATTAGTCATGACACATTACCCCTCTATTTTTGCTCTCACTAATTATATACGTTAAATCTCCCCATTTGTATTTTTTAAATTCAAAAAGGACCAGCCAAAACTGACTAGTCCTCATACGATTCCTGCTTAATTTGATTGTGCCGGATGGTAGGTGTGCAGCCGTTGTGAGCCGACATCGATTTCGTCCGGATTGCCTTCCCGGCCCGGTTTCATCTCCACGATGCCCAGCTTGATTGCACCAACCGGGCAGACCAGAGCACAGAGTTGACAGCCGACGCACTTGCTCTTGTCAAAAGTCGGCAGACGCTTCTCATCATCCCAGCCAAGTGCCTGGTGAGCCCCATCCTGACAGGAAATGAAGCACCGTCCACATCCAATGCACTTGTCCCAATCAATCTCTGGGTAAACCTTGTAGTTCCGGTTGAGCTTATTCGTTGCGACGATGTTCTTGTTAGCCAGCCCAACCAGATCGGATAGGTGGTCGACCCCCTGTTCTTCCATGTAGTGCATCAGGCCGTTCTTCATATCCTCAACGATTCGGTAACCGTATTGCATGATCGCAGTCGTAACCTGGAGCGTCGTTGCTCCCATCAGGATAAACTCGGCGGCATCTTCCCAGGTCTCAATGCCCCCGATCCCGGAGATTGGCAGCTGCTCCAGCCCGGACGCGGAACGCAACTGCTGGAGGAAGCGGAGGGCAATCGGCTTGACGCCCTTCCCGGACAGGCCGGAGACGGAGGACTTGCCATCGATATTCGGCAGACCGACGTGCTTATCGAGGTCCACGTTAGCCACCGACTTCACGGTGTTGATCAGTGAGAAACCGTCGGCACCACCCTCGAGACAGGCCTTGACGACCGGCACCATCGTAGTTATGTTTGGCGTCATCTTGGCCATCAGTGGCAAACTGCTGCCCTTCTTGACAGCGATGCAGTCCTGCTTGCATAGCTCAGGGTTAGTCCCAACGTCCGAACCCATCTTGTGCGAGGTCATCTGCGGACAGGAAAGGTTCATCTCGATCATGTCCGCGCCGGCCTCCTCAACCTTTTTGGCCAGGTAGGTCCATTCCTCATCATTCTCACCCATGATTGAGGCAATCAGAACCTTGTTTGGGTACTCAGTCTTCAGCCGTTTCATGTCCGCCAGGTCCTGCGCCAGGGTGTGCTCAGACAGCTGCTCCATGTTCTTGAAGGCCACGAACGGCGTATCCTCCTTGGTCAGCTCGTCAAACCGCGGCGAAACCTCATCGATGACGAAACGATCGGTCGAGATCGTCTTGTAGACAATCCCACCCCAGCCGGCGTCAAAGGCCCGGGCACACATCTCGTAACAGTTGCCGACGGGTGACGACGACAGGCAGAACGGGTTCTCAAAATGAACCCCTAAAAAGTCAACGGATAGGTCTTTATTAATCATTATTCTGGCCCCCTAATACACGATCGATTTCTTCAGCGACTTCCTTCCCCTTCTGAACGGCGAACACCACGGTCTTATCACCATCAACGATGTCCCCGGCGGCGAAGACTTGTGGGTCCTTGGTGTGGTAGCGCGCGTCTCTGAATGGAATCTCATTGTGCTGGATGTCGATGTCCAGCCCGGTGGCGTCAACCTTTTGACCAACCGCCAAAATAATCTTGTCGGTGGTAATCGTCAGCTCACCGTCAATCTTCCGGTGCTTGAAGGTGACCCGGTTTTGGTGCACTTCCTGTGGTGCATAGCCATCGATGATCGTCACGCCAGCCGCCTGGGCCCCGGCCAGTTCCTTTTTAGAAGCTTTAAATTCGGCAAATTCTTCGTAAACCACGTCGGTGACATGAGGTACGCCCAATTTCTTCAGCGTTGTAACCACGTCCATGGCCACGTCCCCGCCACCGATGACCAGGACGTTGTCGGGCACGTCAATCTTGCCCTGGTTTTCCTTTGCTCGTGACAGGAAGGAAATAGCAGATTCGGTGCAGATGTTGTGTTCAAACATTGGAATCGTCTTGGCGGCACTGGCACCAATGGCCACGATGACGGCGTCGTGCTCCTGCTTCAGCTGGTCCATTGTAATATCCGTGCCGACCGCAACATTGTAGTGAATCTTGGCACCAAGGTTGACGATTCGCTGAACTTCGTAGTCAACGATTGCTTCCGGCAGACGGTACTCCGGGATCCCATAGGTCAAATAGCCACCGGCCTTGGCCTGCTTTTCGTAGATGTCAACTGCGTAGCCCTTTTGCCGCAGGGTCGTGGCGGCCTGCAGTCCGGCCGGGCCACTACCGATGATCGCCACGCTCATCCCGTTATCCTTACCGGGATGCAGGATCTGCATGTTCTCCTTGCGCTCCATATCAGTGACGTAGCGCTGGATTCCGCCGATGTCAATCGGCCCATCGATCTTGGCCCGCGTGCAGGCACTCTCACAGTAGCGTTCCGTCGGGCAAACACGGGCACAAATTGCACCGAGGGCGTTGTTTTCCCGGATGGTCTCTGCCGCTCCCTTGACGTTGCGGAAGCGAACGCTGCGGATAAATTTAGCAGGGTTGGTGTGCGCCGGACAAGCCTTCGAACACGGTGCATCTTCACAAAGCAGGCAGCGTGCCGCCTCCTGCATCACCGTGGACATCGTGTAGCCCTTAGGTTCCTTAGTATATTCTGAGGTCATGTGGACTTCCTCCTTCAGATTACGGATCATGTCAACGACATTTTTGTGATTAATATCACTTACTACAATATTAATAATACAGTTTAACCGCTTACATGGGAATTAGGGAACTCCCTCGGTGTCCACGCTCACTTATTATTATCAACAATAATATTCAATATAAAATTGGAATATTCCACTAATTTAACCATTTGGCTACTACGGACAATACGTTATAATAAAGAAAAAAGTGGTAAGGTGATTTGTTTGAAAAACGTGCTGATTGCGGACGAGCAGCCGATCGTTCGCCTGGGATTAACAACATTAATCGACGGGTTGGCCGACTTCCAACTGGCGGACCAGGTGGCTGACAGCGCCGACGCATGCATGCGACTGGGCCAGGGTGATATCGACATTGCAATCATGGGACTGACGCTGCCGCCGGGAGAAAACGGTCTTGTCACCATTCAACGAATTCACGACCTCTTCCCCGCTGTCCGGGTAATGATCCTTTCCCACCACGAGGAGCAGGAGATCGTCAACCGGGCGATTCACAACGGCGCCCTGTCTTACATCTTCAAGAGCTCCCCAACCAGTGAAATCATTGCCGGCCTGACCAGCCTGGCCAGGGGCGAACTCTACCTCGACAACAACATCATGATTACGGGCAAGGATCGGCAAAAAATTCAAGCAACCACCGCTAGGCCTGAATTGGCGTCTTTTCGTGAACTCTCCAAGCGGGAACGGGAGCTTTTCCCCTTCATCGCGCTCGGCTATTCGAATAAGGAGATCGCGAGCCGTCTCTTCATCTCGACGAAAACGGTCGAGGCCCACAAAGCGAAGATCATGCATAAACTTGACCTCCACAATCAGGCGGACCTGATTCGCTTCGCCATTCGTCACCACTTAATTACAGTTTAAAAAGACACCACGGCAGGTGAGAGAATTAAATTTCTCACCTGCCGTGGTGCGTTTTTAGTCATTATTGACAATTTCGTTTTCGAAGTTTTTCCTGATCGTTGCAACCTGAACTTCAACCACCTCACTGTGATTGAAGCGGGCAAAGACCATTGCTTCGGTCAACAAGCGGCGAACAGAGTCGATCGAACCCCCGGCCTCAATTGCATTGTTGGCCTGCAGCAACTTGATCCGTGGCAGAAAATAGGTCACGTGCTGGGCCGCACACATCCCGATCGCCTGGTCCAAAACCTTATTGGAGATCGGCAGACGGTGATTGAGGGCGTGGTACTCGGCCGCGTAGTAGGTCATCATGATTGTCCGCAAATAGCGCAACCGCTCCGCTTTTGACCAGTCATCGCTGGCATTTTCCTGCAGATAGGTGATCACCTTGGCGAAAAAGAAGTCAGCGTGGTCCATCGAGCCCTGTCGCGCGTAAAGGATCCCCGAACCCAGGTAGGCCAGCTGCGAAAAGATCGTCTGGTGTTCCTCGTCCAGCTCATCAAGGATTTTTGTAAAGTTGAAGAGCGTGGCGGAAAGCTGACCACTAGTCAGGGCGCCAATCATCCCCTGCAGGTAGTAGTATTGCATCTGGTCCTGCGGGGCCGCTAGGTTTTCTGGAGCCACCTTTTTCAGCAGACCAATGGCCTGGGGAAAGCGTTCCAGCATCAGATGCTGCTCCGCCGTGTCCATCAGGCGCCGCAGATAGCGCAGCGAAGAGGCATCGTCTTGATTCAGCTCGTCGATAGTCAACCCCAACCGGCGGCAAAGCTGTTCCAGGATTGAAAGCGACGGAACCTTCCCGCTGTTCTCAAATTTACTGAGGGTCGATTGGGTACAGATTCCCCGACTGAGCTCAACCTGGGAATAACCCAGGCTCTTGCGCTGCCGCACAAACTTTTGAATATCCATGGCGCACTTCCTAGCCGTGAATGCCCAGGGCAATCTTGGCAAAACGGCTCATCCGGGAAATGTCCCAGGCTGGTTCCCAGACCAGGTTGATCTTGCAGTCGTCCACCCCGTCGACCGACAGCACGGCAGACGTAATGTCCCGGTTTAAAATGTCGCCCAGTGGACAGCCCATCGTGGTCAGGGTCATCGTCACCGTACAGGTCCCCTGATCGTCGACGCGGACATCATAGATCAGGCCGAGGTTGACCAGGTCGATGCCCAGTTCGGGGTCAATGACCTTCTCTAGTGCGTCCATGACCTGGTTTTCGATTGCCGAGTAAGGCTGGTCCTGTCCTTCTGCCATTCTGATTCCTCCATTCGCTATTAACCGATCGAGCCTTCCATTTCAAAACTGATCAACCGGTTCAGTTCAACCGCGTATTCCATCGGTAATTGCTTCGTAAAGGGCTCAACAAAGCCCATGATGATCATCTCGGTGGCCTTGGCCTCGGAAATCCCCCGACTCATCAGGTAGTAAAGCTGTTCCTCCGAGATCTTGGAAACCTTGGCTTCGTGTTCCATCGCCACGTGGGCGTTGTCAATCTCGTTGTACGGGATCGTGTCCGAAGACGACTGGTCATCCATGATGATTGTATCACATTCGACGTGCCCCTTGGAGCCGTCAGAATGCTTGGTAAAGCGGACGGTCCCCCGGTAGTCGGTTGAACCCCCGGTCTTGGCAATCGATTTGGAAACGATTGAACTGGAGGTGTTCGGGGCATTGTGGATCATCCGGGCACCGGAGTCCTGGTGAATTCCGTTGCTGGCCACGGCAATTGAGAGCATCGTCCCCCGGGCGCCCTCACCATTCAGGTAGACGCTTGGGTACTTCATCGTCACCTTGGAACCAAGGTTACCGTCGACCCACTCCATCGTGGCGTTTTCCGCGGCGGCGGCCCGCTTAGTTTCTAGACTGTAGACGTTGTCCGACCAGTTCTGGATCGTCGTGTAGCGGCAGTAGGCGTCCTTGGCCACGTTGACCTCAACAACGGCCGCGTGGAGGCTGTCGGAGGAGTAGTTTGGTGCCGTGCACCCTTCCACATAGTCCACGCTGGCGCCCTCATCGACAATGATCAGGGTCCGTTCAAATTGCCCGGTGTTTTCGGCGTTCAACCGGAAGTAGGATTGAATCGGTGTCTTCACCTTAACGCCCTTTGGCACGTAGATGAAGGAGCCACCGGACCAAACCGCACCGTTCAGAGCCGCAAACTTGTTATCGGCCGGTTGAACCAGCTTGCCGAACCACTTCTTAAAGAGGTCCGGGTACTTCTTCAGTGCCGTATCGGTATCGGTGAAGATGATGCCGAGTTTTTCAAACTGGTTCTTCATGTTGTGGTACACCACTTCGGACTCGTACTGGGCAGAAGCCCCGGCCAGGTACTTCCGCTCCGCCTGGGGAACCCCGAGCCGGTCAAAAGTCTTTTTCAGGTCTTCGGGCACGTCATTCCAGTCGCGGAACTTCTTGTCGGTCATCTTCTGGTAGTAGAGCATGTGATCGAGGTCCAACCCCGACAGGTCCGGGCCAAACTTCGGCATTGGCAGTTTCTTGTAGATCCGGTATGACTTCAACCGGTAATCAAGCATCCACTCCGGCTCGTGCTTTTCGGCCGAGATTTTGCGGACGACTTCCTCCGTGAGGCCTCGCCCCGTGGAGTAGACCGGCTTAACGTCGTCGTGGAAGCCGTACTCGTAATTTTCGTCGCCAACAATGCTGGCTGCTGTTTCCTTACTCATTAATCTTCCTCCTCGTTACCTTGCTTAAGCAGTGCCCGCTGCAGCGCCCACCAGGACAGGGTTGCACACTTGATCCGGGCCGGGAACTCCATGATGCTGGTCAGGATTTGTGCATCCCCCAGCTGCTGGAGATCAGCATCCGAATGCTGCTTGCCGATCGCCATATCGGAAAAGGTCTTGGCCATGCTGAGCGCCTGGTCAACCGTCTTTCCCTTAACGGCCTCGGTCATCATGCTGGCAGAGGCCTGGCTGATGGTGCAGCCTTCCCCGGTGTAGGCGATGTCTCTGATCTTGCCATCGGCCACGTCCACCTGCAGGTTAATCGTGTCGCCGCAGGTCGGGTTATGGAGGGTCATAGCGTTGGTCGCCGTTGGCAGCTTCCCCTTGTTGTGAGGATGGTTGGCATGATCCAGAATCACTTCTCGGTATAATCCATTTAATTTAGAAAGTCCCACCGTTAAAGAACTCCTTTGTTTCCTTGATTGCTTTGATTAATTGGTCGGCATCCTGCTTGGTGTTGTAGAAGTAGAAGCTGGCCCGGGCGGTAGCCGTCAGTCCCAGCTCTTCCATTAATGGCTGGGCGCAGTGGTGACCTGCTCGTACGGCCACCCCGTCCATGTCCAGGGCGGTGGCCACGTCATGCGGGTGCAGGCCGTTGAGGTTAAAGGCGATCACCCCGGTATGGTGGCTAGGATCCTGGGGTCCGTAGACGGTCACATAGGGCAGCTCTTCCAATTGGGGCAGAACGTAGTCGACCAGGTCTTGCTCAGCTTGCTGGATATTTTCCATTCCCAGTTCATCCAGGTAATCAACCGCGGCACCCAGGCCAACGGCGCCAGCAATATTTTGGGTGCCGGCCTCGAATTTAAACGGGATGTCCGCCCAGGTACTTTCCTGCCGGTGAACGTCACCAATCATTTCGCCCCCGTACTGATACGGTGGCATTGCTCGCAGGAGATCGGCCTTGCCGTAAAGCACCCCGATTCCCATTGGGCTCATCATCTTGTGGCCGGAGAAGGCGTAGAAATCAACGTCCAAAGCGCTCACATCGACTGGCATGTGCGGTACGGCCTGGGCACCGTCGCCAACAAGGACGGCACCGTGGGAATGAGCTAATTCGGCTAGCTCCCGCAACGGGTTCACCACACCGAGAACGTTGCTAGCGTGGGCCACCGCCACGATCTTGGTCTTGTCGGTAATCTGACGTTTAGCATCATTCATGTCGAGCTCGCCGTCAGGAGTCAGCCCGATGTACTTCAGGGTCGCCCCCTTCTTGATGGCCAGCTGCTGCCAGGGGATCAGGTTGCTGTGGTGCTCCATGATCGAAATCACGATCTCATCCCCGGCGTGGACGTTCTGCTCACCATAGGTCGATGCCACCAGGTTTAACCCGTCGGTGCAGCCCTTGGTGAAAATAATCTCGTCCGAAGACTGGGCGTTGATGAAGTGTTGAACCTTTACCCGTGCCTGCTCATAGTCCTTTGTTGCTCGTTCCGCCAGGGTATGAACCCCACGATGAACGTTGGCATTGTCATGCTGGTAGAAGTCCATTAGCTTCTGCAGCACCGGAGTTGGCCGCTGAACGGTCGCGGCATTATCCAGGTAGACCAAGCGCTCGTCGTTGACCCGCTGGTCGAGAATTGGGAAGTCGGCCCGCGCCTTATTGATACTGTTGGCCATTAGCAAGCTTCCTTTCTAGAATATCAATCATCTGGTTACGAACATCCTTGGATGGGATGGCGTTGAGCACGGCGCCCAAGAAGCCCCGGATAACCATCCGTTGGGCCTGCGGGCGCGGGATTCCCCGGCTCATCAGGTAGTACATCTGGTGGGGATCAACGGGACCAACGCTGGCGGCGTGTCCAGCCTCAACGTCATTTTCGTCAATCAGCAGGATCGGGTTTGCATCCCCACGGGCCTGTGGGGACATGATCAGCACCCGGTTTTGTTGGTCGGCCTTAGAGCCGTGGGCACCGTGGATGATTTGACCAATCCCATTGAAGATCAGTTCGGAATCTTCCAAAATAACGCCCCGCTGGTTAATCAGGCCGGTGGTGTGCTTACCCCGGTTGGTAACCCGGTTGTTGATCCCAACCTTTTGCTCGCCGGTGGTGACGGCAATCATCTTGGAATTAGCGTAGCCGCCCTCACCGAGCAATTCGGAATCCATGTCGCCAACCGTGTCGCCATCGTTCATGATGCCGACCGCCCATTCGACGTGGGCATCTCTGCCGATGTCCGCGCGACGCTTGAAGTAGGTATGGGAATGCTCGTTCAACTCGTCCAATGAGGAGAAGTCAATTTCACTGTTTTCCTTGGCAATCAGTTCGATCATCATGTTGGCGGCGTTGTCGACTTCACCAACCGCGGACAGGTGCTGAATGAACTTGACCTTGCTGTCGCGGTCCGCGATCACCAGAATGTGGGAAAGCAGTGGCGCGGTTTGGGTGTTATCCTGGATCAGTTCTGCCTCGATCGGCTTATCGATCACCACTCCCTTGGGCACGTAAAGGAAGAGCCCGGCGTTGAGGTAGGCGGCATGATAGGCTGTCAAAAGATTTTCTTCCGGTTTGATGGCGGACATGAAGGAGCGATCAAAAAGATCGGCGTGCTCCCGGGCAGCCGTGAAAATGTCAGTTAGGATCACCCCTTTTTCACGCAGTTGGTCGGGGATGTGCAAGTGAATGGTGGTCTGCCCAAACTGGGTCACTTTGATCACTTCATCATCCTTGCTAGTAGCTGGTACTTGCTTTTCATCGGATCGCAGCCAGGCCAGCGGCTGGTCACTGATTAATGGCCAATCCTGATACTTAAAGCGCTGCATCCGTGGCAGGCGAAGTTTCTCCATCAAATCCCGAGCCACAAGCCGGCGCTGGGTGAGCGTGGCTGGCTCCTGATTTTCCCGGCTGGCCGCTTCTAATTGGGCCCGCGCTTGTTCTAATTCAGTCATGAAAGTGCCCCCTAGTCTTCATCGTCCACGAGCTTAATGTTCAGGCCGAGTTCATCCCGCAGGCCGGCATAACCCTCGTCTTCCAGTTTCTTGGCCAGTTCGGGACCCCCGGTCTTGACGATCCGGCCATCCATCATGACGTGTACGGTGTCCGGCACGATGTAGTTCAGCAGCCGTTGGTAGTGGGTGATGATCAGGGAACCGAAATTGTCACCGCGCATCGAGTTAACCCCCTTGGCAACAACCTTCAGGGCATCAATGTCCAGACCGGAATCAATTTCGTCCAAGAGGGCAAAGCTTGGCTCGATCATCAGCAGCTGGAGGATTTCGTTACGCTTCTTTTCACCACCGGAGAAGCCCTCGTTGAGGTAACGCTCGGTCATCGATTCGCTCATGTCCAGCAGTTTAAGATTCTTGTCCAGCTTCTTGAGGAAGTCCATCACCGAAATCTGGTCGTCTTCCGGCCGGCGGGCATTGATGGCGGCCCGCAGGAATTCGGCGTTGGTTACCCCTTGAATTTCTGCCGGGTACTGCATGGCAAGGAAGAGTCCCTTGCGCGCCCGTTCATCCACTGGCATGTCCAGAATGCTCTCACCATTGAGCAGGATGTCCCCCTGAGTGACGTGGTAACTCGGTTGACCCATGATCGTCTGAGAAAGAGTCGACTTACCGGTACCGTTTGGACCCATGATGGCGTGGATCTCACCCGTGCTCATCTTCAGGTTGACCCCCTTGAGGATCTCCTTTTCCTGCTTCTTTTCTTCGTCCTGAACTGAAACGTGTAAATCTTTAACTTCTAGCGTTGCCATCGATATTCCTCCTGGCATAATAGTCATTCCAAATATTCTTATTGGAAATTAGTAAAATCAGCTATTTTATATTATAGCAAACGCTTTGAAGATTAAAATAGTTTCGACAAAATTCTTAAAACCGCTTTCGCACGGGCAAGTTCACGCGTATAATACAATATAGCATTATTATTTTATATATTTTTGGAATATTGTTTCATATGAACAATTAATGAAGGGGTGCTAGCATGCAACAAGAATACATTCTCCAGTCCTTTGAGGGGGTCAATAAGCCCACCGTCATCCGTCTTCACAACCTCGGCCTCTGTATCGGCTGTCGGATGCAAGTTGTTCAGCGCTACCCCTTCCACGGACCAGTAATTATTGAGGCCCACCATCAGCGAATTGGCCTGCGCTACCGGGTCTTTGCCCGATTGCTTGCGGAGGAATAAGCATGGCGACCGTTGCACTAATTGGCAATCCAAACACGGGGAAGACGACCCTTTTCAATTCGCTCACTAATAAGTATGAGTACGTCGGTAACTGGGCCGGGGTAACCGTTGAAAAGAAGCAGGGGCAACTTAAGGATGCGGACGTCACCCTCGTCGACCTGCCGGGGGTCTACTCGCTGGATCCCCTTACCAAGGACGAATCCGTGGTCGCCACCTACCTGATGCAGAACCAGCCGGACCTAATCCTCAACATCACTAATGCCAGCCAGCTCCAGCGCAATCTCTTGCTGACGATTGAGGCCTTAGAGCTCGCCCGGCCGACCGTCCTCGTCTTGAACATGATCGATGATTTGCGCCGGACCGGGTACGACTACGACCTGGCAATTCTTCGGCAGCGCCTTGGCTGTGCGGTCATTGAAACCAATGCCCGCAGCAAGGAAGGCGTGGCGGATGTTCGCAAGGCGGCAATTGAGTACCGGCAACGGCCCACTAAGCGGCTGGCGATCAACTATCCGCCAATGATTGAACAGGCAATTCGCCAGGCCGAAGAAGCTCTGGCAGCCGATTATCACTATTCTGCAACCACCGCTCACTGGCTGGCGATTCAGTTCATCAACCAAAACAAAGTGATCCGCAAGTACGCGGCCGACAAGGATCTCCAACCACTGCTCAATCAGCAGCGCTACTACGACCAGCAGGGATTCGCCGATCGGATCTTTGCCGCCCGTCAGGACTTTATCGAGGAAACCATCAAGGCGGCCCGGAAGCCGGTGGGTAACAGTCACGACCATCACCTCACCAGCCGGGTCGATCGGGTGGTAACCCACCCCGTCTGGGGGCCGCTGATCTTTGCCCTGATCTTCTTTATCATGTTTAAGCTCTCCTTCGACTGGGTCGGCACCCCACTTTCCGACCTGCTCGATGGCTTTCTCTCGGGGCCCGTCTCGACGACCGCCAACCACCTCCTGATTCAGGCCGGGGCCCTGCCCGCCCTGCGCTCCCTCGTGGTCAACGGGATCATCGCGGGGGTTGGCGGGGTGCTCGCCTTCATCCCGCAGATTTTCATGCTCTTCGCCTGTATCTCGATTCTGGAGGACTCGGGCTACATGGCCCGGGCAGCGCTGGTGACCGACCGGCTAATGCAGCTGATTGGTCTCAACGGCAAGGCCTTCATCCCGCTGATCATCGGTTTTGGCTGCAACGTCACCGGGATCATGGCGGCCCGGACGATCGAGCAGCCCAAGGAACGGTTGATCACCACCCTGATCATGCCCTTCATGAGCTGTTCCGCCCGGCTGCCCATCTACAGCCTAGTCGTCGCCGCCTTCTTCCCACGCCACCAAGCCCTGATCGTTTTATCGGTCTACTTCTTAGGAATTGCGGTGGCTCTCCTGGTGGCTAAGTGCTACCAGGTCGCCTTTCACGTCCGGCAGGGGTCGGTCTTCGTAATTGAATTGCCCGAATACCACCTGCCCCGCCCGGACATCATCTGGCACGGCACCTGGGACAAGGGCAAGGGCTTCATCCACAAGGCCGGTACGATCATCTTTGCCGGAACCGTTTTGATCTGGTTCTTATCCAGTTTCGGCACCAGCGGATTTGTAACCGACTCGACCCGCAGCTTTGCGGCAGACCTGGGCCGGTGGCTGATGCCACTCTTCCGTCCCGTTGGTTTTGCCCACTGGCAGGTCATTTCCGCCCTCTTCACCGGGATCCTGGCCAAGGAAGTCATCACCTCCAGCATGATGGTGATGTTCCATACCAGCAGCAAGGCCTTTCTGATCGCCGCCCTCGGGCCCTTCATGTCCCCGGCCGGTGCCTACGCCCTGCTGGTCTTCATTCTGCTTTACGCCCCGTGCTTCGCGACGATGGCCACCATTAAGCAGGAGACCGGCTCGACCTGGTGGATGATCTACTCGATGCTCTCCAGCCTTGGCATCGCCTACCTGGTCGCCTTTCTGACCTACCACATTGCCCTACTGATCGTCTAGGAGGAATTATTAAAAGTGCAAGTATTGATTAACGTTTTGATTATCGCCGGGATTGCCGCCCTGGCAGTTGGCATCATCATCAACAACTTTCGCCGCAGCAAAAAATCCGGCCGGTGTGCTGCCTGCTCGTATGACTGTGAGGTAAAACGCCTGGCTAGAAAAAAACACGCATAAGTAAAAGGTGATCATTGAGGAAGTCCTCGATGATCACCTTTTATTTTTCAATTGTTGCTACCAGCTCATCGACCGATGGCAAAAAGATCTCCTTGCCGTTGCTATAGTTCAGACGATGGACGATGTAGCCAATCACGGTATGCCAAAGAATGTCGCCCATTGCTTCCGGGTCACCATCACGAAACTGCCCCGCTTCTTGTCCCCGCCGAATGATCTTTCCCAAGAAGTCTCGTCCATAGCTGCTAAACGGGAACACCTCGTTGTCATCTGCCAGTGAACCATTGGCGTAGCAAGAAACCAGAATTCTAATCGGCGAATGATAATTCGTTTGCCGATAGGGAAAAATCACCCGTCGGCAAAAGGTTGCGATGGAATCCCGCGGGGTGGGCAAGCTCAGCACATAGTTTTGGCACTCTTCAATCATCGGCCCGTAGGACTTCAAAATCGCCGCCTTGGATCCGAAATAGTGGTAGATCAGCCCTGCCGAAACCGCGGCTTTTTCCGCAATATCGGTGATTTTGGTATTCTCATAGCCCTGCTCATCAAAGAGTGCAATGGCCGCCTCCAGAATGGCCTTTCGCCGCTTGGCCGTCACCTTTTTTCGGTTCTCAGCTGACATCACCATATGATTTTCCCCGCTTTACTAATTACTTTTACCTAGTATACCATGTTCGCATTATTAAATTATGATTCAAGATTGAATTGACATTCATTGTTGAACAGGGATACAATAATGGCGGATCCAAACAAGAAATCGATTTCATCCTAAATTGCAGTACAACCAGCCAACCCACTAATTGCGGTGTGGTTGACGCCAGTCATGGAGGAAATCCTATGCAAAATAAACACTATCCTAAACTTTTCTCACCTTTCCACATCGGTCACGTTCAGTTAAAGAACCGGATCGTCATGCCCCCATTAGCCACCAACCTGGGTCAGGACGGTTTTGTCACCCCCGAGCTGCTCGACTACTTCGAAGCCCGGGCCAAGGGCGGTGCCGGCCTAATCTATACTGGTAATTGCTCAGTTGACTATCCACGCGGCAAGGACGTGGCTAACCAATTGCGGGTTGATGACATGAAATACTGTGCCGGCCTGAATAACCTGGTGGAACGGGTCCATGCTTACGACGCCAAAATCTTCTGTCAGATTCACCAGGGCGGGAACCAAACCACCATGGAGCACAGCGAGGGCGTGCCGCTTGTATCCCCATCCGGTGTCCCTTCCCCCGTCTGCAAGACCCAGCCACGGGTAATGTCTAACGCCGAAGTCTGGGAAATGATTAACAAATTCGCTAAAGCCGCTCACTGGGTCAAAGTGGCCGGTTTTGACGGAATTGAAATCTTTGGTGGCCACGGCTATCTAATCGAGCAATTCATGTCCCCAGCCACCAACTTCCGTCACGACGAATTCGGCGGCAGCTTTGAAAATCGGATGCGCTTCCCGCTGGAGATTGTTAAGGCGGTTCGGCGGGAAGTTGGCTACGACTTCCCAATTGACTTCCGAATTTCCGTCGACGAATTCACCGACCCCGGCTACCACCTTGAAGAAGGCGTCAAGATGTGCAAAGTTCTTGAAGAAGCCGGAGTTGACATGCTCCACGTCAGCGGTGGCTATTACGGTTCCATGGAACGAACCTTTGAGACCCAGACCTTCCCACAAGCTGATAAAGTATACTTGGCTGAGGCGGTTAAAAAAGTTGTCAACATTCCAGTCATCACCGTCGGCAACATTCGGACCCCGGACGTGGCGGAAAGTATTTTGGAAAAGGGACAAGCTGACCTGGTCGCCCTTGGTCGGACGTTAATTGCCGATCCGGACTGGCCGAATAAGGCCCGGCTCGGTCACGCGGACCAAATCCGGCGGTGCATCAATTGTCTTCACTGTCAGGGCGACACCATCCACCCCGGCCTTGGAATGCGGTGCACTGTCAATCCACTGGTTGGTTATGAATCGGAATACAAGCACCTCTTTAAGACCACGGAGCCGAAGAAGGTCATGGTCATTGGTGGTGGTCCTGCCGGAATGACGGCCGCTTACTCCGCTGCTAAGCGTGGCCACCACGTTACCTTATACGAACAGGACGACAAGCTGGGTGGTCAGATGAACATTGCCGCTGTACCGCCACACAAGGAAATCGTCAAAGAAGTCGGTAAATGGCAAGCTGGCGAAATGAAGCGTTGCCACGTCACCGTTAAAACGGGTATTAAGGTTGACAAGGCCCTGATCGAAAGTTTCAAGCCCGACGCCGTGATTTTAGCCACCGGGTCCGTTCCTTCCGTACCACCGATCGATGGCATCGAAAAGACCATCAGCTCTTGGGACCTGCTTAAGGGCACGGCCGAAGTCACCGCCAAAAACGTGATTGTCCTCGGTGGCGGCGAGACCGGGTCCGAAGTTGCGGATCTGCTTGCCCAAGAGGGACACCAGGTGACGATCATGGACATGCTGCCCGAGTTAACAATGAAGCGCGAGCGGGTTTCACGGGGTGAATTCCTGCGCAATCTGAAAAAGGAAGGCGTCAAGTCCGTCCTGAACGCCGTCGCCACCAAGATCACGGACGACGGCATCCACTACGTTGCCAAGCACTCCGGCCGCAATGGCTTTGTACCCGGTGAACAGATTGTCCTCGCCCTTGGCCAGCATCCGGTTACCGACCTTCAAGATTCACTAGATGAACTCGAAATCCCCTACCAAGTAATTGGGGACGCCTTCATGGTCCGCAACATTGCCTCCGCCAACCGCATGGGCTTTGACGCCGGCCAACATATTGATTAAGCACTTATTGAAAAAACGAGGCTCAAACGGCCCCGTTTTTTGTTTCTATTTATCCAAATCTACTTTCCAATATTCATCCTTGATGAAATGAAAGACGTGCGTACACAGGTAGTAAGCCAGGATCCCGTAGATGGTCGGCAAAACAAAGTAGATCATTGCAATCGTCAAAAGCTTCGTGCCCACGCTGCCAGACATTAACGTGTAGGCATTGATCGGGCCGACTGGAATCCCGAACCCCGCATCCGCGGCCACGTTCTTGACTTGGATGAAGGAATCGGTGAAGCCGGTCAGGGCACCGGTAATTGCCAACGGGATTAGCATTTGCGGGTGCTTGAGGAAATTGGCCAGCATCATCTTGACCGAACCAAAGACCATTGCCACCACGACCCCCTTGCCGTTGACCTTGGAACAGGCATAGGCAACGGCAAGAAAACAGGCGCTGACCCCAACAGAGGAGGCCCCGCCAGCAATTCCGGTGATGCCAAAGGCGTAGGCCAGACCAACCGTCGACAGCGGCGTCGCGATGATGACGGCAAAGGCCATCCCCAACAGGGTGCACATCAGAACCGGCTGTAAATTAGTGAAGGAATTCAGGATTCCCCCGACGGTCGTCGATACCAGGTGAACGTAGGGATAAATAAACATCCCGATCCCACCAACGATGCAGGTCGCCACGATCGGATCCCAGATGATGGCAAATGAGCCAACGTAGTCCCGGATCAAAAAGATGGCGAAGACGGCCAGGGCGGTGACGATGATCGTGTTGATCAGGTCCCCCATCCCGACCAGGGTGAAGGTACCCCCACCCTTAGCCGAGTAGTTGACCGCTCCTGAACCAAGCAGGGTTGCCAGGGCAACGCTGGCCCGCTCCAATCATCGTAAAGTTGAATTGCCCGGCCGCTAGCGCCCCACAGAGCACCGGAACGGCATAAGTAGCCATGTTGCAGGCAGTATTAAGAGCCGACCAGAAGGCGCCATGTGTTGCTAAAGCCTGGAAAAGCGGCCCGACGATTGCGCTTGGCGTCACCGCCACCACGATTGCCATCGCAACCGCCGACATGATCCGGTTCCAAAAGTCGCCCATTGTGTATTCTTTTAAGCTTGTCATACTCATTCCTACTTTCTAAAGTCCGTTAGCACCACGACAGTCTGATCGGTTGCCAGGGCTCGTCGGTAGGATTCAAGCAGCTTTGCAATTAGATGTTGGCACGTCCCAAGTTCATCACGCTCGCTTTCCGTTTATTTGCGTTTTATTAGTAGAGTACTTCATATTGGGGATGACGACCCTCCAGCACTGCTAGAACGTCATCCAAGCCCATTTCGACGATATTCTTCATCGCCGTGTTAGTGTAAAAGGCGCTGTGCGGGGATATCAAGACGTTCGGCATCGCCCGCAAGGTCTTGTAGTCTTCCGGAATCTCATCCGGTTCGGCTTGTTTTTCAAAGAATTGGACCTCGTCGGCCAGAGTATCCAGTGCGGCCCCCGCAATCTCGTGATTTTGCAAGGCAGCAATCAGGTCCGGCGTCTTGACCAGGCCACCCCGGGCCATGTTGATCAGGTAGGCGGTCGGTTTCATCTTCTTAAAGGCCGCCGCATCCAGCATGTTGGCCGTGGTGTCGTCCAGCGGCGTGTGGATGGTCACGATGTCCGACTGGGTCAGAACCGTCTCCAGGTCGGTGTATTTCAAGTAGGCCTCGAGTTCGGCATGGTGGACCGGGTCGGTCGCAATCACGTTGGCACCGAGGGCCGAGTAGATTCGGGCGGTCGCCCCACCAATGTTGCCGGCACCGATGATCCCCACGGTTAAGTTGTAGATCTCGGTGCTCTCCAGGCCGGTCCAACGGAAGTCCAGCTTGTCCATTCGCTGGTCGTAATAGCCGAGCTTACGGACCAAACGCAATGCCTGGGTTAGCCCCATCTCGGCAATTGCCCGCGGGGAATAGGCTGGCACGTTGGTAACGATCAGGCCATTTTGCTTGGCCAGCGGAACGTTGACCATGTCCAAGCCCACCATTCGGGCAGTCAGCTGCTTAAAGCCCATCGCCTTGAGGGTTGGATAAATCGAATCGTCCAGCATGTGCGTCTGTTGAAAATCGATGCCGTCGTAACCGTCTGCCCACTTGACGGTTTCCGGCGTCAGTCGCTCGGTGACGCACTTAATTTCAACGTTGTGTTTTTCTGCCCACGCTTTAATAAAGGGGCGCTCGACGTCCAGGACGGCGTACATGATAATTTTCATTTTCATGCCTCCCACTTCAGCTCTTTCATCTTCGCGACCGCTTCTTCCAGCACATCCAGCGGCTGAGTGGCCGCGATTCGTTCAAAGCCCTCACCGGCAGCCCCAAACGCCAATCCCGGTACCACCAGGATCCCTGCTTTCTTCAGCAGGGCGTCAGCAAAGTCAACCGAATTCAGTCCGGTCGGTCGGATGTCGACAAAGGCGTAGATGCTGCCACCAACCGGACTGACATGCAGCCAATCGAGTTGATTGAGGACCGTTTCCAGATAGTGCAGGCGCTGAGCGAAAGCCGCCGTTATCGGCTTGGCCAGCTCGTCGTGGTGCTGAATGGCATAGAGTGCGGCATACTGGGATGGGGTCGGTGCCGAGAAGGTGACGCCGTCATTAACCATCCCCGCCGCATCGGTTAGCCACTGCGGCGCTAAGATATAGCCCAGTCGCCAGCCGGTCATGGCAAAGCTCTTGGAAAAGCCGTTGATCGTCACCGTGTTCTCGGGGGCGAACTTGGCCATCGGCACGAATTCGTGGCCCGGCAGGACATAATCATAATAGATCTCGTCGCTAAAGATCAGCAGGTTATTCTCGATTGCCACCTGGGCAAGATCTTTCAGTTGGCCCGAGGTCATCACCATCCCTGTTGGGTTATTTGGCGAATTGATGATGATCCCCTTCGTCTTCTTTGTCACCGCCTTGGCGACCGCCGCGGCCGTGATTGCAAAGCCGTCCTCCGGCTTAGTAGCGACCACTACGGGTTTGGCACCACACATCTCAACCTGCTCGATATAGGGAGAGAAGCAGGGTTCGGGCACGATCACCTCGTCGCCAGGATCCAGTACCGCCTTCAGCGCGATGAAGAGGGCGTGCTCAGCCCCCACCGTGATCATCGCCTGCTCCGGCTTATACTTGAGGCCAAAACGCTGGTTGTAATCCTCACTGACGGCGCGTCGCAGTTCTGGCATCCCCATTGCGGCGGTGTAGTGAGTATGGCCCGCCTTGGCCGCCTTCATTGCCGCATCGATGATCGGTTCTGGCGTCGTAAAGTTCGGATCGCCGACCGATAAGTCGATTACGTTATCCATTGTGGCCGCCTGTTCGCAGACATCCGCCAGAATATTAGGTGCCGGGTGCTGATAGGCTTGGCTTAAGAATGAACTATCCATCGTTTGACCTCCTTAGATTAAAAGTTAATTAGAATTATAACATCTAGCTTTTAGATTGCAAGAATAAATATACTATAGTTAAGGATAATGAGTATATTTATAAGCTATCATGTATGCAAAAAGGCTTAGCTACCATTTCATGATAGTCAAGCCTTTGGGGGACATTATTTAATATTTAGCTGTTTTTATGTGAGACTAATAATTTATGAATAGATCTCTCGTAATTAAATTTCTAGAGCTGCATGGTAGCCTTCATGAATGGCATCGTAAATCTTTCGTGGGCCTTCGCAATCACCAACGGGATAAACTTCAACATCAACTAAGTCCTTGTCAAGCTGTTCCTTCAGCGAATCATTTGCTCGTAAACCAGCAGCCATTACTACAGAATCGGCATCTAATACCTGATCATTACCCTCTGCATTGGTAATGGTGACTGAATCCGTTTGAATACTCTTTAGCTTCCGGTTAGTTAAAATCTCAATGCCGTATTTCTTAATTAAGCCAAAATCTTCGGCAAGGGTGATTTACATCTCATCTGCCTCTTGTCACGCATTTCAATAACGGTTGGCTTCTTGCCTTGCTGAGCAAGCCAAATTGCCGTTTCAACACCGACAGAACCACCTCCAATAATCGTTACGCGTTCACCGATGTCCGGCAGGCCGGTCTTCTTTACGGAGCAATCCGCCAGAAGCTCAACAGCGGAGTAAACATTATCGCCATCGGCGCCAGGAACAGGAACGTTCACTGGTTTTGAACCCGTAGCAACAACAATTGCATCGTATCCTCTTAAGTCATCAATGGTTGCTTCCTGATGACGACAGTCAATCGCCAGCTTATTCATCTGCCGGTCATAATATTCAATTAATTTTCGAATGTCCTGCTTAAAGTCAGGTGTAGCGGCTTCGTATAACATGCCCCCAAGTTTGCGTTTTTCGAAAAGCGTAACTTTGTGGCCCCGCAAAGCGAGAACCCGGGCAGCTTCCATCCCAGCTGGTCCACCACCAACAACTGCAACATTGCGTTGAACCTTAGCAGGCTTGATTTCCATTCCCGGCTTACCAACAGCCGGATTAACTGTGCAGCCTAACGGTCCATACCAAGAGTGCCGGTCCTGGTTGCAGCACTCCATACACCGAATACATGGCTTAATGTCATCCCGTAATCCGCGCATCGCTTTCTTTGGCCATGCCGGGTCAGCATACATTTGACGAGCGGTTCCAACGAAATCTGCATCACCGTTTTCAATTACCTTTTCAGCAAATTCAGGTGCTTGAACCGAACCAGCAGTCAAAACTGGAATGTTGACTGCTTTTCGTACCTGACTAGCCCCGTCAACTGCAACCCCATAAGAAATATGCTGCATTGGGACATTGGTGTCCTGAATTGAGATGTTTAAGGCAGCCACACCTTGTTTCTCCAAATGTTTTGCAATTTGAATAGTGTCTTCAATCTGTTGCCCTTTCTTAATACCATCTTGGTAATGTAGTGCTCCACCACCATCACGACCATTAAGACGCACAAGAATTGGGAAATCTTTCCCACACTTTTGCTGAATATTGTCAATGATTTCATACAAAATACGAGCCCGCTTATCAACCGAGCCACCATATTCGTCATTTCGCCAATTAGTCAGCGGTGACAGGAAGCATCCTAAACCGTGCCGATGCCCACCATGAACTTCAACCATATCAAAACCGGCCTTTTTTGCCCGCACAGCCGCATCGCCATAATCATTGATAATCTTATGAATCTCATCAATTGTGTATTCCTTGTATGGGTATGGTGGTTTCATGTGCCAATAAGCAACATTGAAAATCGTAAACCATTCTTCTGCACCCGGAACTTCAAGCGGTCCGTAAGATACACACCGGTGTTCCCCTGGCACAGACGGCTCACCATGGGAGCCAAGGTGACCTAGCTGACAGCAAGCCTTAGCACCATTATCCTTGATAGCCTGGGCAATCTTACTGAATCCTGGTATTTTCGAATCGTCTGTAATAACTGGGTGCCGGTCCAGACCAGACTTTTCTAGTGTGGTAGCAATGTAAAGCCCACAGATGATCAATCCAGCACCACCCTTTGCTTCTTCAGCATAGAACTGCCAAAGATAGTCGGGAACGAAACCGTCGTCTGAACAACTGTCTTCCGCTGCTGGCTTAAAAATCCGGTTCTTTAGTTCAACATTTCCAATTTTTCCACGTTGGAACAGCGCATGATAATGAGAATTCATAATAGTTCCTCCTCGGTTTAGTTGGATGTGCACACCTTATTTTCAATATAAGCGACAATTGTCATCTTAGCAACAAACAGTTGTTAGCAAAATGATGTGAAGGCAACAAAGCCTGAGGAATTGTATACTTGTTCACAAAATTGAGTGCCGATTTCGTTGATCTTTAATAACAATTGAAACCATTTGCCCTGCTAATTCTCCCATTTCTTTCGGTGATTTTGTACTATCATCTAACAGCCATTGACGGATCATTTGGTAAGATCCCGTCGTCGAAAAAGTCATGATCAAACGCCGACTTTCCGGGTCTTTAACGTCCGCTAGCAAACGATCATACATTTTTTTAACGTGATCAGAACCAGTTAACTTACCAGCAAATTCTAAATCAGTTTTCGTATCACGAAGCAACAATTTAGTAAATCGTTCATGTTCTTTTAAGTATGTGCTGACTAGTTCAATTCCCTTACTAAATGTCCACTGACCAGAAACTTTTTCTTTCCAGATTATCGATAGATCATTGATCATATCCTGTTCCATGTCGGCCAGAACATCGTATGGTTTTCCATAATGCTTATAAAAAGTTGACCGATTGATCCCTGCAGTAGAACACAACTCACAAACAGAAATATCTTCAATCTGCTCGTTTTCCATTAAACTAAGCAAGCTTTCTTTTAAAAGACGTTTGGTTAATTTCACCCGTTGGTTTTCCTTTTGTTGCATGACGATCCTCCTGCAAATCAATCTTTTAAGTTAGCATCGACTGTTTATTACTATTATCATCAAGTGAGTACAATGTTGCAAGATCGACAAATGTCTATTAAAAATAAAAAGGCAGTCCAATGTCGATAAAGATATCAACGACATTAGACTGCCTAAAAGCAATTAATTTAATCTATCTGCTCAACAAGATGCTCACTAAGCTTCATATAATTCAGCTATTTAGTTTCCAGGTACTGCTTCGTGTAGGAATCAACGGCCCGGAATGCCTGGGCGACGTCGTCCGGTTCAACGGCAAACGGCAGCCGATCAATGGTGTCATTTTCGGAGCAGGCTGCCTTGGCTGCCTTCAGCAATTCCTCATCGGAAGCCTGATCGAGGTGCAGGTCCTCCAGCGTCGTTGGCAGGCCCAGGGACAGGATCAGTTTGAAGTACTTGTTGTAACGTTCCTGGCTAGCCCCCTCAAGCATCAACTGGGTCAGAGTCCCGTACGCAACCTTTTGACCATGGCTCAGGGCGTGCGTCTCTTCCAGGGTGGTCAGGCCATCATGAATGGCGTGGGCACCGGACAGACCACCACTTTCAAAGCCCAGGCCACTCATCAGCGTGTTGGCTTCGATAATCTTTTCCAGGGCACTGGTGACCACGTGCTTCTTCACGTCGGCAACGGCCAGGTGTGCGTACTTGAACAGGGTGTCCTCACACTTTTGGGCGATGGCGTTCCCAACCAGTGTCTGCTTTTCATTCAGCATCGTGTCGGCCCCCGCCTGGGCAACTGCCTGGGCTTCAACGTTAGTAGCCAGGGCATCGGCAATCCCGGAAATCAGCAGGCCGGCCGGCGCATTAGCGATCACTTGGCTGTCGACCAAGACCAGGTCCGGGTTGTGGCTATAAAAGCGGTAGTGGTCAAAACTGCCGTCATCGGTGTAAATTACCGACAGCCGTGAACACGGCGCATCAGTTGATGCCAGGGTCGGCATGATAACCACTGGCAGACCAAGGTTGTCGGCAATCGCCTTGGCGGAATCACTGGTCTTCCCACCGCCGAGGCCATAGATAACGGTAACCTGCTTGTCCTGACCAATCTTGGTGACCCGGTCAATCTCGTTGGTTGACGATTCCCCACCGAACATCACGGTCGTCACGTCGTACCCGTTGTCTTTGAGGTAGGATTCCAGCTTTTCGCCGACGATCTGGTAAACGTCCTTGTCCGTCAGCAGCATTGGCTTCTTACCAAAGCCCTTCAGATATGGGTCACTCTTGAATAAGACACCCTTGCCCTGAACGTATGATGATGGTGAACCAAACTCTTTAATCATAATAAAAGCCTCCTATGGTGTTGAAAGCGCCTTCTTGATTACGGTTAAATTATCGGTTCGGAAACCGGTTTCCTGTCAAGACCTAACGCCAAATAATTTTAAACTTTATTTCTCGGCTTATCTGATCCTGCTTATGGAGCGCCAAATCAACGGCTGCCTGGCCCATCTGACGAAAGCACTGATCAATTGAGGTGAACCCTAAGAGCTGGCTGGGCAGCTGGTTACCCTGGCCAATCACCACTGTTTGCTGGCCAGCCCGGCGCAGCTCCTGAAAGGCACCGGCCGCAGTCGCATCACCTTCAGTGAGGACGGCATCTAGGTTAACCGGCAAAAGTTCATGCATCCTCCGTCGTCCGTCGGCAAGCGTTCGACAGGAATAGCGGACATAATCAGAATTTGGTTGGCGACCGAAAACGGCTCGGTACGCCTGGAAGGCTTCTCGCGTACTGCGGCTCTGGTCGGCTGGACGAATCATCAAAAAGCCAATTTTACGGTCGCCCTCTTTTTTTAGGCGTTCAAATAGTTGTTTGAAAACGGCCAGGCGATTGGTGCGAACCGTCTTCAGATCATCATCGGCAAGATCTTCGCAGAACACCAGACTGCCGAATCGTTGATATTGTGAGATTTTCTGGTAGGGCAACTGGTGTGATGTAACGATCAGCGAGCCAACCAGACGGTGCTCAAGCTCGTCTAAGAAACGCTGTTCACGTGCAGTCTGGTAGTTCGTCGGCATGAGAACAACCTCTTTGCCCTGCTTGGCGGCGGCAATGCTGATGGCGCTGGTCAACTCCTGAAAGTACGGGTGATCGAGAAGCGGCACCAGCACGCCAATCCGGTCATTAATGTTCTTGCTCAGGTTGACGGCCATGCCGTTGTAATGGTAATCCAACTCCTGCATTGCCTTTGCGATCCGCTCACCGAGCTGGGCACTCACATAACCATTCTTGGTCAGGTATTTGGAGACGGTCGAGGGGGCACAGCCGACCGCCTTCGCGACATCATAAATTGTGGCCAATTTGTTATCTCACCCTTTTCTAAAGTCGTTTATGAAATCAGCATAAAGCATCTTGATTATTCTTACAATCTTCTAAACTAATAGACTCCCGACTGATCACTGGCCGGGAGTCTATTTTAAATCGTGTCGTTCAATTCTATTTTTTCTTCAAAATGTTGAGAATGTTGCGCCACTTACTTCCTTTCACCTGGTAGTCCTTAATCGGTTGGGTCACCTCAACGCAGCCAATATAGTGCCCGGAATCGTCGTGCAAACTGTAGAACGAAATATTGATGGGCTGATTATCCTTAGTGATGATTAAGGACAGGTGACCGCGCTTGCCATCATGCATCTGATTCAGGACGGCCTTGACCCGTTCTTGCGAATGACCCGGGTGAACCTCAAAGACCGTCTTGCCAACATCCTTCTCGGTCCGTGGGAAGATTCGGTCCTTGTTCATTGAAGACCAGACAACCACATCGTTTTCGTCAAGGACATCAAACTCTTGCGGAATGGTTGTAAAGATTGCGTTCAACTGGTCAAGCGACAGGTGCCCACCAACTAGCTTAAGATCGTCATTCATCATCGTTCCCCCACTCTTAAAAATTATTCTCTAATTTTAGCATGGTTGGGACCAAAAAGAACGAACGAAAACTTCAAAGGCTTATTTTCAATGAAGTGACATAATATTCCACATACGTAAAAATTATATTTAATGCATTCCGAAGTACTCGTAAAGAACTAAAATAAAAATGTACACGGTATTTGTGTGTTTGTATTGGGAAGGAAGTATTTTCATGAAAGAACATATTAAATTGTACAAATCTGGAAAATTATGGGTTTCATCGTTGATTGCCGTTGCAGCTCTTGCTGGATTCGCAGCTGTATCCCAGCCTGCCGTTCACGCTGATACTCAGCCTGTTGCTCAAATGCGGGTTGCTGCAACTGACAACGCGGCCGTTACTTCAGCACAAACTGCTGTAAGTAGTGCCAGCGCTGCTGTTCAAAAAGCTAGTGACGCTGTCAACCAGGCAGCAACTAGCCAAGCAGCAGCACAGAGTACTCAAAATGATCTTAACAACACGGTTGCCAGTCAAAGTTCCGCACTAGCTAGTGCCACCGCTAAACAGACCCAGCTCAACCAACAAATTCCTGCCGATTCAACGGCTATTGATCAGGCCAAGTCTGCTATTAACAATTTAGCCCAAGACCAAGCTGCCTTGTCTAGCGCAAAAGCTGTTGAAGCTCCCGCTCAAAACGATGTTAATAGTGCTGCTTCAGTTCAAAGTCAGGCACAATCAGCAGCTAACACGGCTAGTCAAGCTCTCCAAGATGCTCAAAACAATTTAAGTAATCTTGAAAAGAGCTTTGGCGTGGTTAACACGATTAATGCTACGTCTGATTTTATCACTCAAATGAGGAATGCAAGAGGTAATACCTTCACCATCGGCAAAGACACTCAAGGCCTTGACTGGGATGCTCTAGTTAAAGCTTGTGCGGCCAGCTTGAAGCTTAATCAGTATCAAGAAGATGAAGCAGCTAAGGCTATTCCGGTTCATATGAATGCTAATGGTACTTTATCTCATGATGATGTTGTTTATGCAACCCAATATACGGCACAGTTAATTAACCCGCTCCGTGCCCAAATTGGTACACCGTTGTATAAGATTAGCCAAGGTTCCATCAAAATTGCCGAGGACGTTGCCGATCGCTATCAAAATGACCAATGGAATCCTTGGATCCAAGCCCATGACAACGCTGGCTTAACTGACGTTGGGAATGACTGGGGTACCTATGTTGGGGAATCCTGGGCTGGCGACTTATCTTTTGCCAACGCAACCTATGATGACAGCACCGGTGTCTGGACTTCTCATTATGACAGCCTAACTCGTAACGACCTCCAACGAGGAATCTACAATGCATTGCTCGATCTGCTCTTCAATGACTGTGATCAGGGATGCGGCCATACAACTGACATCTTAGGTACTCGTTATCCAGCCGATTATGCTAACCCAACTGATTCTACTTACTTCATTGATGCTGGTTCTATCTACTTAGGTGTCGATTACACTTACACCAACACTGGCAAGGTCACTAACTGGTACGGCCAGAAGAACCTTTACGAAGGTGGTTTCCACTTTAACTCTGAAGGTGACCCGGACAGCTCTTATGTCAAGACATTAGGTTCCGGGTATGTCGGAGTAGGACTCTTGGACCCTAACACCAAGTTTAACCAACCGGAAAATCGGGAACAAATTGCTATTCCTTCAGTCAACGACCATCAAGCTGAGATCAATGCTGCTAAACAGGCTGTTGCTGAAAAGTCGCAGACTAACCAAGCCGCACAAGCTAAGCTCAATGATGCTAATAGTGCATTAGACCAAGCACAAGCTAAGCTTACCCAAGCACAAAATGAGCTTAAAGAGGCACAAGCTAAAGTTGATGCTGATCAAAAAGCACAAGCAAACTTGTCTCAACTTGAGAGCCAACTAAGACAAGAGCAAGCTGATTTGGCTAACGTTAATACCCAAATCGTTCAATTACAAAAGGATTTGAAGATAAGCCAAGAAAAGCAATCAGCCGGCCAGAGAGTATTAGATGAAGCAAACGCTGCACTTTCTACAGCAAATGCAACGCTTGAGCAGGCACAAGAAAATCTAAAGAATGCACAAGCTGAATATGACAGATTGACTGGCCAGCCAACCCAGCCATCCATCCCTACCACAGGCGGTACGACCACCGGCTGGCAGAAGATCAATGGTCATTGGTACTACTTTAATAACGGCACAGCACAAACCGGCTGGTATAAGTCCGGGGCTGGCAACTGGTATTACTTTGAACCGGAGACAGCCCAGGCAGCTACCAACTGGCAGAAGATTAATGGCCGTTGGTACTACTTTGATAACAGCAATGCTTGGGCGCTGACCAGCTGGCAAAAGATTAACAACCGCTGGTATTACTTCGATCCGACCAATGCTTGGGCTGACACCGGTTGGTTCCAGTCCGGAGCCGGTAACTGGTACTACTTTGACCCAACGAACGCCTGGGCCGATACCGGTTGGCAAAAGATTAACAACCATTGGTACTATTTCGACAACAATAATGCTTGGGCACTGCGGGGCTGGCAAAAGATCAATAACCGCTGGTATTACTTCGATCCTGTAAATGCCTGGGCTGACACCGGCTGGTTCCAATCTGGAGCTGGCAATTGGTATTACTTCGACCCGACGAATGCTTGGGCCGATACCGGTTGGCAGAAGATTAACAATCGCTGGTATTACTTCGACAACAACAATGCTTGGGCAGCAAAGGGTTGGTTCCAAACTATGGCCGGCGACTGGTACTACTTCGATCCGACTAATACCTGGGCCGACACTGGCTGGCAGTACATCAACGGTCAATGGTACTACTTCGATGCCAACGGTAAAATGGAGACTGGCAGCGTGCAGATCAACGGACGCACCTACAGTTTCGACAATAATGGCCATTGGCTTGGTAACTAAACACTAAAAGAACCCCGACCTGATTTTGGCCGGGGTTTTCTTTTGCTGCAAGCAAAAAGAGCGTCCTCTTTCGGGTCTGCTCAATTTATACTATCCCACAGGATTTTTATATGCCCACACTATGCCCGCAAATGTTATTAAAAGTCGTTATCTGACGTTGTTTCGTTATAAAGTATCACACTCATGTCATAAAATTCGACAAACATATTTAAAAACAAAAATGCCCGTAAACGTTGCTATAACAACATCCGCGAGCATTTTGATTAGTCGTCCCAAACCTTTTTGGCAACGGCGAAAGCACTCCAGGCATTCGGCCAGCCAACGTAGAACGCCAACTGGGTAATCATTTCGGCAATCTCTTGCTTGGTGATCCCGTTCTTCTTCGCCGTCTGCATGTGGTAAGGCAGCTGTTCAAAGGCTCCCTTAGTGATCAGGGCGGTGACGGTCAGGAAGCTCCGATCACGTGGACTGAGCTCCTTCTCCCGTGACCACACCTGGCCAAAAAGGACGTCATCGTTTAATTCCGCGAACTTCGGGGCAAAATCACCGAGTTGGTCGCGACCTGCAGTTTGTTTCTTTGCCATTTGAATCAAGCTCCCTTCAATCTTAATTACTTGCTCAGCTTGTCGTAGTAAGCGTCGTCAACCTTTTCCAGCCATTCGCTGGTTCCCTTGGTGATGGCGATGTGGGAGAACCAGGAGTCCTTGGTGGCACCATGCCAGTGCTTAACGCCTTCGTGGATTACTTGAACGTCACCAGGCTTAAGGAGCCGTGCCGGCTTACCTTCTTCTTGGTACCAGCCTTCGCCGGCGGTTACCAGGAGAATCTGAAAGCCGTTGTGGTGAATGTGCCAGTCGTTGCGGCAGCCGGGTTCAAAGTTGACGTTGGAAATGTTGACGTCGATGTTGTCGTCTGGGGCAACCAGGCCGTTCAGGTAGCTGGTGCCGATGAAGTACTTGGCGAAGGCGACATTCTTTTCGCCGAAACCAAACATGTCGTTTTTAACTTCTTGTTCGTTTTTTGCCATTATGATTATCCCCTTTTGTTTTGTTGTCTATACTATAAAAGAAAAGTCACATAATGTGAAATGCTTATTGCAAGTATGCATCTATTCAAAATATGAATTATAGTTTACGAAGCCAGGATGCTAGGCTCGCAGGATCAAAGCGCGGGTTGGCGTGGGTCAGGACATGGTAGCCGGGCCCGACCCGCAGCTTGCCAGCGTGGGCAACAAAGTCCTGCTGGTAGTTGCCGGTATCGCTCCAACCGGTGCTAAAGGGTGCCACCGTGCCATGGTAGCCCTGGAGCATCCCCAGCAGCCGCATGACCGGCGACGAGATTTGGCCATCCCAAACCGGGCCCCCGACGAGGATCGTGTCGTAGTAGCTGAGGTCCGGGAGCTTGGTGGCCAGCGTTGGCAGGTCGCCACTGGCCCGCTGCTGGCGGTAAACCTTGTCGGTGGCATTCATGTCGTCCGGAAAGGTCCCAGGTGCCACTCGGACCCGCAGAATGTCGGCCCCAGTCAGCCGATGGATCTGGCTGGCCACCTTGGCCGTAGTGTCAAATTGGGAATAATACAGAATCAGTGCTTGTTTTGCCATGTGAAGGTCCCCTTTGCGCTATAATTAATTTATTAACCTAATTTAGGAGGTACATTTGTGGATACCCGCGTTTTGAAATACTTTTTAACCGTTGCTCAAACTAATAATATCACAAAGGCCGCCAAACAGCTGCACGTCACCCAGCCAACCCTCTCCCGCCAGATCATGGACCTAGAGCACGAGCTGAATGCCACCCTCTTCGACCGCAACCAGCGGCGGATGCAACTAACCCGTGCCGGCGTGCTTTTTCAGCGGCGGGCAACAACCATCCTCCAGCTCCTCGACCAGACCGAAGAGGAACTGCACCAAAAAGGGGATGCCCTCACCGGGACCGTCAGCCTCGGCTGCGTCGTTTCTAGTGCCTCAGCGTTTTTGATGCAACTCGTCAATCAGTTTCAGCACCAGCATCCCGACGTTTTCTTCAACCTTTTCGATGGTGACGGCGACGTCCTCCGCCGCCAGATCGACGAGGCCGAAACCGAGCTAGCCTGCCTGATCGAACCGGTTGAGGCCGCCAAATACAATTATTTGGTTCTTCCCGTCCACGAGCAATGGGGAATTATCCTCCGCGCCGATGATCCGCTGGCCCAGCGCAAGTCCTTCACCAAGGACGACCTTTCCAAGCTGCCGTTGATCATCCCCCACCGCAACATCGTCAGGGACCAGGTCAGCGATATTCTCAAACTAGACCTCCGCAAGCTCAACGCCAAGGTCAGCAACAACCTGCCGAACAACGCCATGGAGCTAATCCGCTCCGGCCAATACTATGGCCTGGCCATCGGCGGGATTCTTAACCTCTACCACGATCCCTCGCTAGCCTTCGTCCCCTTCAGTCCTGCGACTTCGACCGGCCACGTCCTGGTATGGAAGAAGAATCGTACCCTTTCGCCGGCTGCCGAAGCCTTCCTGCAGTTCGTCGCCGATCACAGCAACTAAAAAGCGCCGCTCGCATTAATTTGCGACCGACGCTTTTTTGCTTAGAAAACAAAGTTAATTAGCAGAATGTAGGAAACCGTCCCGACGATCAGTGAGAGAAACATGCTTCGCCGCCAGAGATGCACCAGGACGGTGATCAAACCGGCGATTAGATCCGGCAGGCCATGATTGCCGCCCAACAGATTAATGTTGCGGTAGCAGTAGACGACCAGCATGCTCATGATTGCCGCCGGTAGGAACTCCCCGAGCCCCTTGATGAAGGGTGAGAGTTCGTCCTCCTCGTCCTTGCTGGAGGTAAAAAGGCGAAACGGCAAGTAGCGGGTCAAAAAATTGGTGACCGCCGCGATGCCAATCGTCACCACTCGTTGCCAAAACATCATTGGCCCTCACCTCCCCGAACGCGTCGGCGGTAAAAGTAATAGTATTCGCCGACCAAAATCAATAGGGTTGCAATCAGGAAGTAGGTCTTGCCAAAGAGCAGCAGGCAGGCAACGGTGATCACGAGCCCGCTGATCGAGCTGACGTGG
Source organism: Limosilactobacillus sp. (assembly GCF_022482365.1). NCBI lineage: Bacteria > Bacillati > Bacillota > Bacilli > Lactobacillales > Lactobacillaceae > Limosilactobacillus > Limosilactobacillus sp. The sequence goes on along the minus strand of NZ_JAKVPE010000001.1, from coordinate 336,924 downwards.
CTCTCTTCCTTGAGGAACTGTTCAAGGGCCAGGACGATGAAAAGGGCTGTCATCACGAAGTCCAGCCCTTTGATCTGGATGTTCATCGCACTGCCCAGAAAGCCCCCTAAAAAGGCGCCCAACACCCAGTAGAAGTAGTCGAGGGCCGTAATCCAGAGCTGGACCGTGCGCAGATCACAGTTGTCCGGCACGTGGGACAGGTTGTAGTTGATGACGAAGGTCTCGTCCGTCAGCCCGAAGAGCAAAAACCACTTCCGCCAACCCCGGTGCGGATACTTCGTCAGCATCGAAATCCCGTAGAAGAACTGGCGAAAGCCCACCACGGCAGTGATCAGGAAGACATTGAGCGGGTTAAAATGCTGCAGCAGAAGGTTAGCAATCACAAACTCGACCGAGCCCCCATAGATGGTCAGCGCCATCAGGGTCGGATACCAAAACGAGAAACCGAGATTGTGCATGTATAGTCCGTAGCCAATTCCCAGGATCACGTAGCCAAAGAACACCGGGCTCGAGGTCTGGAGGGCAAAGCGGAAATTATTTTGCTGTCGTTCATTTTTCACCGATCATCACTTCCCAAATCCGTAATACGTTTTATTTTAACAGATCAATGGGATCATGACCATCCGAAAAAGGCGCCTCCCGTTTAGGAGACGCCGCATTAGTATATTAGTTGCCAGTCAGCATGGCGTAAACGATTGAATTTTCCTCCGGGCGGTAAACACCATGGAGCATCCCGACCTCAGTAAAGCCGGTCTTAGTAATCAGGTGCTGCATGATCTTGTTGTCCTCGTGGGTGTCGATTCGAATCGTCTTGATGTCCTTCCGGTTCGTCTTGATGTAGTCGATCACGTTGGTGAAGAGGGCCGAAGCATAACCCTTACCGGCGTGGTTAGAGTGGATGGCGACCCGGTGGATCACCACGTACTTGTCGGTATCGATGAGCCAGTCACCGTCGAGCTCATCGTAGGAATGATCCGGTGCTTCCACGATTGACAGGGCGCCGACCGTTTCATCATCGTCGGACTGGACCAGGTAAGCCCAACCGTGATTAATATCTTCCTTAACGTGTTCAACGTTGGGATAGTCTCCCTGCCACTGGTCAATCCCCTGGGAGGCCAGCTGGTCACGGCCGTCCCGCAGGATTTCAAGAATTTGGTCGAGGTTGTCCATCGTTGCTTGCTTGATTTGCATGTATTGATCATCCCTTCATTATTTTTTCTTATCAAAACCGCTCATCTGATAATTAGAACCATAATAATGTATCACACTTTGCGTTTTCCTGACAAGCAATAAGGGCTAATTTTTGGTTTGAGAAAGGACATTGCAACAAAAAAGCAGAGTCGGATTGAAGCTCTGCTTTTTTGCTTGTTTTGCTTACTCAACGGGCTTATCGCCATGGCTGAGGGTAATCCGCTGGCGAATGAATTGGTGGTTGGCGATCAGGTCGACAATTCCCTGGGCAAAGTCCGTATAGCTAATGTAGTCGTCCTTGCCATCATCGCCGCCCGGAACAGGAGTAAACTCCTCCCCCGCAACGTGATAGGAGTGGGTGGCCACTCCCTGAGAGTCAAAATTATATGCCGGGGTAACATAGGTCCACAGGAGGTTGGAATAGCGCCGCAGAATGTCGAGTGCTTCCTGATGGGCGTCACACATGAACTTATACTTTGCTGGGTAATAGCTGGATAGGCTCTGGAGGGTTAGTGTGTGTTCAGGATTAATGAAGAGCGTATTCGTGCCGCCAACCTTCAGCAGGCGCGTCTGGTTCTTAAAGCTGCTCAATAGTTGGGCCAAGTGCCATAGTCCGAGGTAGACATTAGCCGCGCTATCCTCATCCCAGCCGGCCGTTGCGTCCAAAATAGCGTCATAACCAGTGATCTCTTTTTGCGTCAGTTCCTTAACGTCTTTGATTAAGACGGTTGCCTGACCAAGATCAACTTCCGGATGGTCATGGTGGCCAACAGCGGTGACCTGCATGCCCTGTGCCTGGGCCAGTCGAACGACCTTCTGTCCAACCCGACCAAAGGCGCCAATTACCATAATCTTCATTCCAATTACCTACTTCCTGTTTTTGACTTGCTGGGGCGATTGTTTCCAATTATCCAGCAGATACTTGTACCACACTAAGAATTCGTTGGCCAAGTGGAACTGGTGCTCGCGGATCATGGAGCTGGTGAAGAAAACGGGGAATTCGTCTGCCAACTTGGCCCGAAAGCCCGTCCCCTCCTCCTTGTACTGATGGCGAATGTCCCCCGCAATGGTGTTATTCGTCATCATGCTAATGCCGACCATTTGGTAGGGGTATTCCGGATCCCGTGGATAATTGATCCCCGCTTCAACACCGTAATAGTTGATAAAGTGGGCTTCCATCGGGGCCCCACCAGTAATCTCAACGATTTCCTGGGAATTGTGTGGCCGCCCTTCGAGAAGCAGGTGGTCTGGACTAGCTGCCAAACCAATCCGGCGGTCCTTTGCGGAGGTCGAGGTCATCAGGGCCTGGATCTCATCAACAAACTTCTTCAGGTCAAAATTAGCGGGCACGTTTTTAACGACAATTTCCACAACGCTGGACTTGCGCTTGTGCCGCCCTAAAGTCGCCATCAGGTCCTCGGCAGTGTTAGTCAGCTGAAAGACGTGCTTTAGTTTCCCGCGAATTTCTTCATTGCTTAGCTGCATTTTGTAATCGACGAGCTTCTTGCGAACGGTCAAGACGTCGGTTTCGGGAATGCTCCGCACAAAGAATGGGCTGACATCGATGTGATAAAACTTCTGCAAGCGCTTGGCCATTGCGACCGAATGCCGTTTCTCCCAATCTTCAATTTCTTTTGGCGCCACCTTTTTGCCGCTAAAGTATACTTCAGCTTCCATCCTATTCACCCTCCTTAATTCTTCTTTCGATTTCGCTAAACCAATTGTAGAATTCGCACGCTAAATGGTACTCGTGGGCGCGAATGTTCTTATCCGGCATCAAGATTGGAAATTCAACCATTAGCTTGATGTGGCACCCCGTCGCGGTATCCTTCATCTGGTGACGAACGGCACCGATGGCCAGGCCACTCGGCAGGTACGAGACCCCAGCTGCTTGGTAAGGGTAGTCCGGATCCTTTTTCGATTGTAAACCGGCAAAGTCACCGTAACGAATGACGAACCGGCTGGCCCATGGCAAACCACCCGTCAGCTCAATCACCTCTTGATCGGTCTCATTCAGACCCTGCAGCAGGTAATGATCCGGGTTGGCCCGCAGGCATGCCCGGCGATTGGCTTCCGTGTTATTGAGCATCATGTCATCGTACATCTTGCGCAGCGT